>QZLE01000143.1 GCA_004796365.1 Gammaproteobacteria bacterium
ACAAAAAGAAGCCGACAAAACTACCAAACTATAAAGGCAGTTGCAAAGTTTTTATTGCATAACATGAGCATTTTTAAACTTTAAGGCTAAAGTGTATATATAGGCCTCCATTTTACTTACTGTGATTGGTATTTACAACAATACAAATGTTGATAAATTATTAAGCCAAAGCAGGAATAAATTGCATCAAGGATAATACGATGAAACTTACCAACCGTTTGCTAGCTTTATTTTCTATTGCACTAGCTACACTATACTGCGTATCTGTCAATGCAGAGATCCATAAATGGGTGGATGAGAAAGGCGTTACTCACTATTCAGAATTTGCTCCACCACAAACTGACAGTAATGTTGAGCAGATAGAAGTTGAAAAAACCCCAGAAGATACAGATCAAAAGTATCAGCAGATGAAAGATCGTGTAAGCAAAGAAAATGAGCTTGAGAAAGAAGAAAAGCGTCTAGATAAAATGTCTGAACTGGAAAAGAAAGAGTACAAGATCATAAAGAAGAACTGTTCATTAGCTCGCAAGAATGTAAAAGTACTTCAAGACAAATCCAACCGAAAGTTTAAAGACTCCAAAGGCAATGTTACCTTCTTTGATGACGAAACAAGAGCTGCCAAAATTAAACAGGCACAGGATTATATTGATAAAAACTGCACAGATATTAAGTAATCAAATAAAATTGCTTTAGCTCAATAAAAAAACAGGCATAATATTGCCTGTTTTTTTATTATCAGTTTCAATACTGACCTATACAGCATCAAGCACAGCTATTTGCACCCGTTTAACTTAACTATATAGGAATATTTTAGTAATGCGCGTTTCAAAGTTCCCACTATTAACTGTTAAAGAAACACCAACAGATGCAGAGATTACCAGCCACAAGCTAATGATTAGATCTGGTATGATACGAAAGCTGGCTGCCGGACTTTATACATGGACTCATCTTGGATTGCGCGTATTAAGAAAAGTAGAAAATATAGTTCGCGACGAGATGAATAATGCTGGCGCACTCGAACTACAGATGCCCACTGTACAACCGACTGAGCTGTGGGATGAATCGGGTCGCCTTGCTCAATATGGCCCAGAATTACTTCGCTTCCGTGACAGACATGACCGCGAATTTTGCTATGGGCCAACACACGAAGAAATTATTACCGACTTCGCACGCAAAGAATTAAAAAGCCACAAGCAGCTGCCAATCAATCTATATCAAATCCATACTAAATTCAGGGATGAAATACGTCCGCGCTTCGGTGTTATGAGGGCACGTGAATTTTTGATGAAAGATGCTTACTCATTCCACACAAACTATGACTGCTTAGAAGAAGAATATCAAAACATGTTCACTGCATACAGCAACATGTTTACTAAAATGGGGCTGGAATTCAGACCTGTACTCGCAGACACTGGCAATATTGGTGGCAGCAAGTCGCATGAATTCCATGTTCTTGCATCCTCGGGTGAAGACGCTATCGCCTTTTCAGATGGCAGCAACTACGCAGCAAACGTTGAACTAGCTGAAGCAGTGATGCCGAATGAACCTCGCCCAGTACCTTCTGAAGAACTGCAGACTATAGATACTCCTGATCAGGAAACAATAGAAGAAGTCAGCTCATTCCTGAATGTTCCCAAAGAACGCTGCATAAAAACTCTTATTGTTGCAGGTTCGGAAAGCCCTGTTATAGCCCTCCTCCTTCGCGGCGATGATGAGCTTAATGAAATCAAAGCAGATAAGCTACCTGAGGTTGAAACCCCGCTAAGATTTGCAACTGATGAAGAAATTAAGTCTGCAGTTGGATGCAACAAAGGCTCACTTGGACCAGTAGGTATTGAGATACCAGTAATTGCCGATAGAAATACCACAAATATTGCAGATTGGACCTGTGGAGCAAATATCGAAGGAAAACATTTACGCGGCGTTAACTGGGAGCGTGATTTACCGCTGCCACAAATCGCCGACCTTAGAAAGGTTAAAGATGGCGACCCTAGCCCCGATGGCCAAGGGAAACTTTCTATTGCCCGCGGCGTTGAAGTTGGGCACATATTCCAACTTGGCACCAAATACAGTGAAGCATTCAAAGCAGCCGTTCAAAACGAAGCTGGCGAATCACAAACTATGATAATGGGTACTTACGGGATCGGTGTTTCACGCATCGTAGCTGCCGCAATCGAACAAAACAATGATGATCGCGGTATTATCTGGCCTGATTCAATTGCACCGTTTCAGGTTGCTATTGTACCAATGAATATGCATAAATCTGAGCGCGTTCAGGCCAAAGCAGAAGAGCTATATAAGGAATTACGCAAAAACAGCATTGATGTTCTGTTTGATGACCGAAAGGCACGCCCTGGCTTTATGTTTGCCGATATGGAGCTGATAGGCATACCGCACCGCATCGTAATTGGCGACAAAGGGCTTGATCGTGGTGTTATTGAATACAGAAAACGTGACCAGGGTGAAAATCAGGACATTGCCGTGGAGGAAATTATTCAATTCATGAAAGACACTATTCAAAGACAATAATTATTATTCAAGTTTATACATAAGCCGCTTTCATAGCGGCTTTTTTATGCTATTTTAATAATCAGGTTCGAAAGAAAAATTATAAGTCATGCGCGCACCGAGTTTGATTACATTTCTATTAATTCCTTTTTTGTTATTGATAAATAACAATATTTCTTATGCGTCTATAGATGATCCACGCAAAGACAAAGAATTAAGGGCGTTACTGGAGCAAGCAGTGAATGACACCACTAGTTTTCAGGGAAGATTTGACGCTGAAGTATGGCTAGTTGATATGTCAAATAGACTTAAAAAAAGGGTAACAGACCCCAAAAAGCGCCTGGAACTACTAAAACTGGTTCATATTGAAGCAACAAGAGCTGGCCTTGAACCCGAGTTAGTGCTCGCAGTCATCCAGGTAGAAAGCAACTTCCGTAAATACGCAATATCTAGAGTCGGCGCTCGTGGCTTGATGCAAATTATGCCGTTCTGGCTTGACGAGATTGGTCATCCAGACGACGACCTATTTGACGTCAAAACTAATCTGCGTTTCGGATGCACTATCCTAAAGCACTATCTAAATAAAGAAAAAGGGAATCTTACACGGGCATTAGGGAGGTATAATGGTAGTTTAGGGAGTTACAGATACCCGAAAAAAGTATACAAAGCTCTAGACAGACACTGGTTTTAGTAAATATTGCTACCTAAATTGAGAATCAAGCTCAATAATTGCCCCATCTTCATCAATATCAGGATACTCAATCCCCTTACGTTGACAGTATTTTGCCATCTTTGGTTGCATCCATTCGAATAATTTAGTTTTATAAGTATGTTCATCAAACTTAACCGTATCATACATCCCTTTTTGAGCTCTTTGACGCTGGGCCTCATAAAGAATAACCGCAGCTGCCACAGATACATTCAACGACTGCCCCATTCCCATCATCGGTATGACGATATTTTTATCAACTGCAGCTGATGCTTCTGGAGTAACACCATATTTTTCAGTACCCAAAAGAACAACTGATGGCTGCGTATAATCTACAGATGTATAACAAACAGCATCATCACTTAAGTGCGCTGCATAGACAGTAAATCCCTGAATTTGAAGATCCTTGATTGCAGAAACACTGTCGTCATGAATTTCAACATCAACCCATTGGCCATTACCAGCAGAATGGCGCCGGTTTACCCTATACATTTCATCGGGCAAAATTGCATGCACCTGATTAACACCTACAGCATCGCAGCTACGTAGAATTGCTGAAAGATTATGCGGCTTATGCACCTTTTCCAATAGCACGCGCAAATCCAATTGCCGCTTATCAAGAACATTCCGCATTCTATTTAGTCTTTTATCAGTCATTAATTGCTCAAGATTAATATCAAAACGCGCTAATTAAACAATAAATGAGTTGTTTTTTAAACTAAAATTATGACTCAGTTATTATTTTTTAAATAATGTACGAGTTTCGTTAATTTTTTTGTAAATATTGTTTGCATTCACCAGCAATATTTAATAATATGAACTTGTCTTGAGGTTCCCCCATAGCCTCTTGACACATTAACTACTTATTATTAGCTCAACGCCCCCCGTTGAGCTATTTTTTTGTCTGCGATTTGTGCATTTTCAAAAAATCTTTTCCGATATTTCTGCTATATTTACAATATAGAAATATAGGAGGATCCTTTCGTGGAAGAAAGTCAAAATAAGCGCAAGAATTATCTGATTAATAAGAATTTTCAGTTTCATTACATAGCAATACTGATTTTATTGCAGATAACAGTTGCTTCATGCGTTGGCTTTGTAGTTTCTTATATCTTCCTAATCGTATATTCTGGATCAGCCGGAACCTCATCTGAAGACACCATGCTATTAATCACATGGGCTGTATTGGTGCTGATATGTGGGGGAGTATTCTGTGCCTGGGCAATCAAATATACCAATAGAATTGCCGGGCCAATTTTTCATATACGAAAACTTCTACAAGCAGCAGCAGAAGGCAATATTCCTCGGGATGAAGTCAAATTCAGAACAAATGACCATTTCAAAGATCTAGAACAAGATCTAACTAGCTGTTTTCGTAAGATGCAGGAGTATAAAGATAAAGCTGAAGCTTAGTTTAACTAAATCTCTTCAAAAAAATTATATAGAGCAACTCATTTCAAGCGCTTCTAGCTCTTTTTACTCTTAGTTTTCATTCCAGCCATATTGTGGGGCAATAAATTTTTGGCAGCAGCTATAAGCACAAGCTGCTCTCTGGATTTTGCATCAAGCTTAGCCTTAGCTCTATCGATACGAGCAAAAATGGCTGCCTTGGAAATAAATAGCTTTTCCGCAATGGAGTCCACACTATTACCCTCTGCCAACAGCGCAATAGTATCAATTTCGCGCTTTGATAGCACTGAAGTGCTATGCCCACCAAGCCTTTCTTGCACGCTATGCACAGCAGCATATAGATAATGACCAACAAGAGCCATTGTATCCAATGCAGCAGCAACCCTTCTTTTCTTTTCTGGGGATGATTTGGACACAGAGATAATCAAAGCTCCTAAACAGCATCCACCATGGATAGGGATAATTGCAAAATACTGAGCTACATGCTCTGCAAGAGTAGAGTAAAAATTTAATGCCTGTTTATCATTGTTATCTCTAGCCATCCCAACAAGATCAGAGCTGAATGCAGGAGCTACATTATTTAAGCAATAGTCCCAAGTAGGATCAATTTTTGCAAAACCGCTGTCGCTATAGATTTTAATCCAGGTTTGATCAATGTCGGTTAATGTAGTTACAAATGGTTCTTTGCCCACATCACCTCTAAACTTTTGCATATAAAAAAAATTATCTATACCAAGCTGTTTAGTGTATTCAGAAATGCAGTTTCTTATATGAGCAAATGAAACTGCATTATCCAGACGGTGTTTTACCTCTACAGTGGTTAAAACCGATTCGTCGGGACTTTTACTAGAGCCAGCATCATAAAAAAAATCCTCAACAGAGATATTAAAAATATCTGTAATCTTAACCAAATGTTCGTAATCTGGCTTACATTTACCCCGCTCCCATTTATAAATCGCATGCCTGCTAACACCAATCTGATTGGCAAGCCATTGAACGGATTTTCCTTCTGATTCACGCAGTTTTTTAAGTTTTCCGGCAAGAATTTCCATATGTTTACCGCTGGTATACAAAATATAATTAAAGTTTAGTTGATCCTTTATAGATAGCAAGCCTAGTTTATATCAGAATATTAACCATCAATTATATTTTATTTGCTTGTAGTACTTAACTTAATATTAGGAATAAGTCATGAAAAAATTACTAATCGCCACTGTTTCTATTGTTGCTTCACTTTTTACTAATGCACAGGCTGCTCAATACAAAGAGATTAAGCTTGAGGCTATTCCTGGTTATTACGCAGAAATTGATAATATGTCAGGTGTCAACTATGGCCCTGAAAAATGGACCTGGGGTGCCAAGACAGAACACTATGTGCTAAAAGATAAAAAATCTATCTTAACTTTCGACACAAGCAAAATTCCTGCTAATGCAAAAATTGAGTATGTATATATCTTCGCTGCAGTTGAACAGTATAACGGCTTCGATGGGATGAACTCAGGAGAAATGCAGGAATATATTCACAACAATCTAGTAGCTGAATTTGCACCAATCGGTGGATTCGGTGGTTCATACTTCCCTACAGCATATGACTACTACAGCTTTGCAATTGATAGCACGCCACTTGATTCTTACGGCCTTATGCTGATTGACCAATCAAGCTATGCAAACATTAACAGATACGGATTTACACAGCTAAGAATTGGCTTCAAGCAAAACCCGGCAATGGTAAACATGGTCGCAAACTTTCAGTTCTCTGGCTCAGGCAGCGAACACCCACAAATTCTGATCAGATACACAGAGCAGTAATAATTTTCCTCCAGGGCTGCAGAAAAAGCCACACCACACACCACACACACACACTTTTTGCAGCCCTTTTACCTTCCAAAAGCCCTATTCAGGGCTTTTTTTTTGCTAAATTTAATCAGAATAAAATTGCTCCCGGTAAGTAATAATAAATAAAGAAACACCTATTCCAAGGCAAGCTTTACTGCATAAGCTGAATGAATAAGCGCAGAATCAAAAAGTCGCACATTGGTATCACTATCTTTAACCAAAAGTGGAATTTCGGTACAACCAAGAATCACCCCTTCTGCTCCATGATGCCTGAGGCTGTTGATAATGCGAATAAATTCTCTGCGTGAATTGTCTAAAATCTTACCAAAACACAATTCATCAAAAATTATGCTATGGATTATTTTTCTTTCATCCTCACGTGGAACCAGGACGTCAACATCAAACTTACTCTGAAATCTATTGACCAGGAAATCCTGCTCCATCGTGAAATTTGTACCAAGAAGTCCGGCTTTCTTTATGTTCAAAGTATTGAGTTGTTCCCCTACTGCATCAGCAATATGAATCAAAGGAGTGTTAATTGAATTTTGTACCAAATCAAATACTTTATGTACGGTATTGGTACAGATAAGAATAAAATCCACCCCGCTTTTTTCTAAGGTTAACGCTGACTCAATAATTATATTTGCAACAGAATCCCAATCATTACGAAACATCAGTTTCTCTATTTCACTAAAATTAAGGCTGCAAATATTGATTTTGGCAGAATTCAAACCTCCTAACTTACTGTTTGTTAAGGTATTGATGTATTTATAATAGACTTGTGTAGATTCCCAGCTTAGTCCTCCAATTAACCCAATAGTCTTCATTTGCATTCCTTAGCAGTCACTTTAATTGTAAGTATAGTAGCGACAAAGACATACACAAACTCGATCAAACAACAAATAAAAAAGGCCTGGCTAATGCCAGGCCTTTTTTAAAGCTTTTAGCTAAAAATAACTATATAAGTTAAATTACTTAGCTAGACCACCAGTCATACAACCAGCAGTGATCTCTAGGCAAGAACCATCGATCGCTTCATTTTCCATGATGTGCATGATGATAGAAGCAATTTCTTCTGGCTCGATTAGGCGACCTAGGTGAACAGTAGATAGAATGCCGTCAAGAGCTTTCTGGTTCATACCTTTAACCATTGGAGTGCCAACGTAACCAGGAGCAACAGAAACAACACGGATGTTCTTGATGCCTTTCATTTGGAACTCACCAACTAGGATCTTAGGCCATAGAGCAACTGAAGCTTTTGTAGAAGCATAGTTCATCTGACCTGGAGCACCTACTTTGTTTACAGATGAAATTGGGATGATAACGCCATTCCAACCACCGTCAACCATCCTAGCAGCTGCTTCACGGATTGTGATGAAAGAACCTGTTAGGTTTACGTCGATAACAGCTTTGAACTGGTCTGTACCCATTACCTTCTTAACTTTTCCAGTTTCTCTGTCTGGAGAAATCATTAGGCCGTCTTTAATGATACCAGCTGAAGGAATTACAGCATTGATCTGACCGAAAGTTTCGACAGCTGTATCCATAAGTTTTGCAGTATCTTCGTCGCTTGTTACATTACATACTGAAGTAGCAACTTCACCACCAGCGTCTTTGATTTCCTGAGCTACGCGGTCAAGACCTTCTGGGTTCATGTCGCCAAGAACAACTTTAACACCGT
>QZLE01000097.1 GCA_004796365.1 Gammaproteobacteria bacterium
AACGGGTTGCTAGCTCAGTCGGTAGAGCAACGGACTTTTAATCCGCAGGTCATAGGTTCGATTCCTATGCAACCCACCATATTCCTGAAAAAGGCCAATCTCCAAGAGGTTGGCCTTTTTTCTAATTGCCTTGTTTTGCAGTTATTGCTTTTACAGATATCACCAAGAGGATCAGCACAATGGGATCACAGCCAAGCAAAGAACTTGAAATTTTTGAAAACCCTCAGCAGCAGAATGATTACGTCATTAAAATTGAGATACCGGAATTCACTTGCCTATGCCCTAAAACCGGCCAACCAGACTTTGCAACCATCCTGATTGAGTATATTGCAGACAAGAAATGCGTTGAGCTTAAATCTCTAAAGCTATACATGTGGAGCTTCCGTGAAGCTGGAGCATTCCATGAAGCTGTTACCAATGAGATCCTTGAAGATCTGGTAAAAGCTACAGAACCTCGCTACATGCGTGTTACTGCGGAGTTTAATGTACGCGGCGGTATCTATACAACTGTTACCGCTGAGCACCGTGCAGATAACTGGGAACCTAGACAACCAGTATACTTATAGTGTACAAATACCGCATGATTAATGAATTTTTCAGCGGTATTAAATATTTCTTTAAGGGGCTTGGACTGATCACCAGTCCAGGCCTAAAACGATTTGTCCTTTTTCCTGCGATTATCAGTTTTACCATCCTGGCTCTTGTGCTTGGCTTTGCGTTTTACCAATTTGATGACTTGCTCGCATGGCTCCTACCTAATGAAAGCGTACTCAGCGACTGGCCCAAATGGATAGAGTGGCTGGCAAAAATCGTTCTGAATGCCCTGAGAATTCTTTTATACGCTTTGTTTGCGATACTTTCTCTTATCGCCACATCATTCTCCTATACAATTTTAGCCAATCTTATTGCCTCCCCATTTAACGGACGTTTATCTGAAAAAACCGAAGATATTTACTATGGTGAAAAGCCAATAATTGACACGGAAAGCTCTATTTTCAAAGAGATTCTTCCAGCAATATTTCACGAAATCAGGAAGATCCTCTACTTTTTAAAGCTTTTGATTCCACTGGTAATCCTTTCGGTGATTCCGGTAATTAACGTTATTGCAGCTCCATTATGGTTCGCGTTCGGAGCCTGGGTTTTGGCAGTTGAATACTGCGACTTTCCTGCCGGTAATCACAAGATATCTTTCAAAGAACTAAAGGCAAAACTGGCCAACAAGCGTGCCCTTTCACTTGGCTTTGGAGCTAGTGCATCAGTTTTTACCATGATACCGATATTAAACTTTTTCGTTATGCCAGCTGCTGTAATTGGTGCCACACTACTGTGGAAAGAGAACCATCAAGTTATTAATAATATTGAAACTGACACTAAAAAACATACTGCTGCGATTGAAAATAATACAGATGAAGCCACAAACGTTGTAGAAAGAACGCGAGATTTATAGTAGTTGCGAACCACTTCATAGCATTTTTTTTTCTAATAATGCATCTTAACAAAGATAATAATGATAAGTGGGTGTGATGATGATATTTGGCGATAGAAGAAAACACCAAAGAATAAGATATGATGGGCAAGTAACTATCTTTAAGCAGTCTGGTGATTCAGAAACAGTCACCTGTGAAAACCTTTCTTGCGGCGGACTCGCCTTTAAAAGCGACACCCCTTTTTATTGTAACGAACAGATAGCCATCGCCCTTCCCATTACTAATCCTACAACTGCACAAGATGAAACCGTTGACCTGATTTGCAATGTTACTCATATTATCGAGCTAACATACCCTGAAGGTCATGTTAGAGTAGGCATCGAATTTCACAAACCGGAAAAGGCAAAAGTGAAGCTGATACGAAAATTTATTGATTACCTGTTCGACCAGGGATATCAAAAGGCCTGCTAAGATAAACTTTCAAGAAAGCCATGGCTACAAAATAGCTATATCTTCTATGATAAATAGGAAGCAAGACGTTCTACTCCTGACTTTAATCGCTCCATGCTGCTGACATAAGCAAAGCGCACATATTTATTCTCATTGTGTTTTCCGAAATCTATCCCGGGGGTTATGGCAACCCCGGCATTCTCCAGTAAATCCAGACAAAACTTATAGCTATCATCAGTAAACTTGCTGCAATCTGCGTATAGATAGAATGCTCCCTGAGGTTCTGCATCGATTATAAAACCAATCTTTTGCAGCTCCGGCAATAAGTAATCTCTGCGTTTTTTTAGTTTCTGCTTACGCTGCTCAAGAATCTGTATGGTTTTGGGATTAAATGCCTCAATAGCTGCATATTGCGCCATCGTTGGAGCAGATAAAAACACATTTTGCGATAAACGATCTATAGCATCTACATACTTTTCCGGCACTACCATCCAGCCCAGGCGCCAGCCGGTCATGCCAAAATACTTTGAAAAACTATTAATTACAAAAAGATCATCAGAAACGGTAACTGCCGACGGGGGGTCACTATCATAGACAAGACCATGATATATCTCATCCACAATAAGCTCTGAACCATTTGCAGCACATATCTGATGAATTCTGGCTATGTCATCTATTGCAATAATAGTTCCTGTCGGATTTGAAGGGGTGCTAAGAAGAACCGCCTTTGCCCCTTTTTCATGGCATTTCTCGACCATAGATGCACTTAGTTGATAGTTTGTTGATGCATCCACCGGTAACATAACAGGATCACCATCAAACATCCTTACAAAATGCCTGTTGCATGGGTAACCAGGGTCAGACAGAATCACGCGATCGGCATAATTAACCAATACCCCCATTGCCAGCATCAGGGCTCCAGAAGCACCATTAGTGATTACAATTCTTTCATATGGAACATCTACACCAAATTTTTCCTGATAATACAGGGATATTTTTTTCCTAAGCTCAACAATACCCAATGAAGAAGTGTATTTAGTGCAGCCATTCTGCAATGCCTCAATCCCGGCCTGAATAATCGGCTCTACAGTCACAAAATCAGGTTCCCCAACCTCCATTCTGACAATATCCCTGCCCTCTTGCTCCAACTCCTTAACACGATTAACAATATCCATAACATAGAACGGAGCAATATTATCCATTCTGCGCGAGTGATTGTCTGTCTTGGTCATCTATCTATCCATTTGTTTAAAAAAAATACGTATAATTCTATATATGCAGAATAGCAGCACTAATAACAATTATATAGGCAGATTTGCCCCGTCACCTACTGGTCCTTTGCACTTTGGCTCACTGGTTGCTGCTGTTGGCAGCTATCTGGAGGCAAAAACCAATCATGGCAAGTGGCTGCTGCGCGTTGAAGATATAGACCCACCGCGCGAGGTTAAAGGCGCCACAAAAAACATTATCAGCACCCTGGAACAGTTTGGCTTTGAGTGGGATGAACATATCACCTACCAAAGTCGGCGCTATGAAATTTATCAGGAATATATAGACCAACTACTGCACAGATCGCTGGCATATTCCTGTGGCTGCAGCCGCAAAGAGATAGCAAAGACTGCGACAAGATCAGCAAATGGTTTGATATATCCTGGAACTTGCCGCATAGGTTTAGGCAATAAAGAACCTCGTTCTGTACGCCTGCTTACCGAAAATATCGACATAAATTTTCATGATTTGGTACAAGGGGTTATCATCCAAAATCTGGAAACAGAATCCGGTGATTATGTAATAAAGCGTGCAGACGGGCTTTATGCATACAACCTTGCGGTAGTAATCGACGATCAACTCAGCGGCATTACCGACATAGTGCGAGGCCATGACCTGCTAGCCTGCACCTGCCAACATATTTACCTACAGCGGGTACTGCATTTTGACACCCCAAGATATGCGCACCTGCCCATTGCAATAAATAAATCAGGGCAAAAGCTAAGCAAGCAAAATCTTGCCAAAGAGATTGATACCCACAATAAAGCTCAGGCGCTATTTAATGCACTGACATTTTTGAATCAAAATCCAGACAAGCAGCTACTTGAGAGTGATCTGGATTCAATCTGGAATTGGTCGATTGAAAACTGGAATATTGGAGCGATAAAAGGGGTTAAGGAAAAGCCTGCGATTGACCCTTAGCTGTCCGCAATCTCCACGCGATTCCTGCCATTTTCTTTAGCACGATACAATGCACCATCAGCCCGTTCGATAAAATGTTCTCCGCTTTCATTTGGATAGTATTCTGAGCACCCGCAGCTAATGGTCACCGGCACGGCAACGGTATCAGTATTAACCGGCTCGGCCTGAACCGCTTCACGCACTCTTTCTGCAAATCCCTTTGCACCCTCCAGGTTACATTTTGGCAAGATTACAATAAATTCCTCCCCACCATAGCGGCAAACAATATCCATCTCGCGCGCTGATTTTTTGATTCTGCCGGCGACATCTTCCAGTGCTATATTGCCACCAATATGGCCATATGTATCATTAAAGCGTTTAAAATGATCAATATCGAAAATCACCAGGCTGAGAAAATGCTCGCCTTCACATCTGCGGTATTCATTGATACGCCGTACCAGCTCCTCCTGGAAATAGGCAAAGTTCTTCAGACCGGTAAGCTTATCGGTTGTCGCCATCGTACGCAACGCTTCAGCCTTTTTCTCAAGGTCAGCATAGAGCGATTCAATCTCAAGCTTCGATGATTTAATCTCTTTATTCTGATTTTCAATGGTCTCGTAAAGAAATGAATTATTAATAGCGGTAGCAATAAATTCACACAGATTTTTGATTACCGAGATATCACTATCATTAAGTACCACCTGTTTGGACACACTCCACAACCAAAGACAGCCATAAACCTTATCCCGCCCCATTATCGGCATGCATACCAGGGTTCTAGGTTCCTTAAGTGCCTCTAACCCTTCTTTATCTTTTGCTGACATTGGCAAATGCATTATCTCTTTAACATCTGGCACATGCACATGAATTTTTTGCAGGTACGAAACCACAATCGCCCCATCAGACTGCCTAAGCTCATAAGCAACATTTTTTGCAAAGGCATTCCATTTGCGCAGTTTATTTCTGAACTTTTCGGATACAACATTTTTTTTGCATACCAACACATCATTTTCTTCCATAAATATGCCGGCAACATCAAATGAAAATCTGTGAATAAACTCGTTACAAAAGAGTTCATAAATGGAATCTGGAGAGGTCAGATTATTTACTTCAGATACAAAATCCAGAAAACGCTGCTGCTCTTCCACTGCAGAACGTATGGCCTCTTGCTGCCTTTTAAGCGAAGAAAAGTGCGAGGAATTTTTAACGCTGGTTACAAAGTATGAAATCAGGCTTTCCAATTTTTTAACAATATCAGAATCTACCTCATCCTTTTGTTGATAAAAAACAGTGATAATACCAAGAAGCTCTCCGGAAACGGGTGATTCGTTAAAAGTAATAGGCAGTACCATCTGTGATTTTACGCGCCAACGCTCCATCTGATTCGAAACATTACTGGAATACTTCTCAATGTCCTTTTTATAAAATGATATTGGAATACCTTTTGAAAGGTCATCAATACGCTTATCATAGGCCTCTATGGGCGTTCTTAACATCCTGTAAGTTCTTTCCATAGCCTTGTATTCTGGCGGCAGGTGGGCAACTTCGCACGACATAAATTTACGCTGTTCATCAATTAAATCAACAGTAACGCCATCAAACTCACCTAGCACAATTGCCTCATCTACCAGCAACGCCAGCACGTCATATATATCAATAACATCACTAAGCTTTTTTAATATTCGGTTTTCAGCAACCAACCATTTATGCTGTTCTTCCGGGGTCAATTCACCAATCTTTTCTTCCATATGCATCCCGCCCAATAGCGCTGTAGAAACAAAAATCGTAAAGATAAGTTTAGTTCAGGCCGGAAAAATATCGCTGTAGAATGATGCAAATTTCATAGTAAATTAGCAATTTGGTATGTATATCACGAAAACCAAAACGAA
>QZLE01000008.1 GCA_004796365.1 Gammaproteobacteria bacterium
ATCGTGATGGAGTAATTTGGTTCGATGGTGAAATGGTACCTTGGCGTGATGCTAATATTCACGTCTTAACTCATAGTTTACACTATGGTGTTGGTGTCTTTGAAGGTATTCGCGCCTATGAAACCGACAAAGGTGCTGCAATCTTCCGTCTGAAAGAGCACACTGAAAGACTGTTTGGTTCTGCCAAAATTCTTGGAATGGAGATATCTCAGACCGAAGATGAAATCAATGAGGCGATCATCCAAACCGTTAAACAAAACAACCTGAAAAGCGCCTATATTAGACCTCTTTGCTTCTACGGTAGTGAGGGTATGGGGCTTAGAGCTGATGCGCTCAAGGTGCACACTGCTATTGCAGCATGGGAGTGGGGCGCATATCTGGGCGCTGAAAATCTTGAGCGTGGTATCCGTATCAAGACCTCATCTTTTACCCGCCACCACGTAAATGTAACCATGTGTAAGGCCAAGGCGACCGGTAACTACATCAATTCGGTACTTGCTCTACGCGAAGCATTGCAAGACGGTTATGACGAGGCGCTTTTACTTGATACCGAAGGCTATGTGGCAGAAGGTAGTGGTGAAAACTTCTTTATGATCAAAAAGGGAGTTATCTACACGCCGGAGCTAACATCTGCGCTTGACGGGATTACACGTGCCACAGTGATGCAGATGGCTCGTGATCTTGATTTGGAGATTGTACAAAAACGTATTTCGCGTGACGAAGTATATGTTGCTGACGAGGCTTTCTTCACCGGAAGTGCGGCAGAAGTTACTCCAATTAGAGAATTAGATAATCGCACTATCGGTTGCGGGTCACGAGGGCCAATTACCGAGAAGCTGCAAACCATTTATTTTGACCAGGTTCAAGGAAGAAGGGAAGAATATCCAGAATGGCTGACTTACGTAGAGTAAGTTAAGTTTGAAATAAGAACCACATGGGAAAAGAGATAAGATCGATTTTAGTCGTCGGCCCTTCTTGGGTCGGTGACATGATAATGGCGCAAAGCCTTTTCAAGACCCTGAAAGAACAACACCCTCGAACTGAAATCGACGTGCTTGCTCCGGGTTGGACCAATCCTATTTTGGAAAGAATGCCTGAGGTGCGCGATGCTATCTATATGCCAGTTGGTCATGGTCAGGTTCAACTCAAGACCAGATATAAGATTGGCTATGATTTGCGCAAAAAAGGGTATGATTGGGCGATAGTCTTACCAAATTCATTAAAGGCCGCGTTGATTCCATATTGGGCAAGAATTCCCAAACGCACGGGATATATTGGTGAATTTCGCTATGGTTTCCTAAACGATATTCGTAAGCTGGAAAAAGAACTGTTGACTATGACGGTGCAGCGCTTTGTTGCTCTGGCCTTTCCTAAAGGTATTGCTGAAGTGCCTGATGTGCGCGCACCATCAATTGATGTTGAGCGTAAAGATGGTGTAAATGCACTTTCAATGTTGGGGATTCTGGAGCCGAAAAAACCGGTGATAGTTTTGTGCCCAGGTGCGGAATACGGTAGCGCCAAACGCTGGCCGACAGAACACTTTGGTGCGGTAGCCAAACAGAAAATTGAAGATGGCTACGATGTATGGATTATGGGTTCGCATAAAGAGGCAGATCTGGCATGCGAAATCAATTTGGTCTGCGACGGTAAGGCTATAGATATGTGCGGCAAAACCGAACTTGGCCAGGCATTCGATATTATGTCACTGGCAGATTTGGTAATTACCAATGATTCTGGCCTCATGCATGTAGCGGCAGCACTGGGATGTAGATTGATAGCTATCTACGGTTCATCTACCCCTTCTTTTACGCCACCGCTGAGCAATAAGGCCAAGATAATGGAACTGAATTTGAGATGCCGTCCGTGTATGAAGCGCGAATGTCCAGAGCAGCACCTAAAATGCTTGTATGATATTACGCCAGAGATGGTTTTAAAGGAAATAATGCTAAACTAACCTCATGAGCCAACAAACCAAAATTTCAGCTACGATAATCACTCTTAATGAAGAGCGCTGCATCCGTGAGTGCATTGAAAGTCTAGAATTTGCTGACGAGGTAATCGTCATCGATTCTGGCAGCAAAGATAAAACCATAGATATTTGTCTGGAGCTTGGTGCCAAGGTGATTCAACAGGAATGGCTTGGTTTTGGCGCGCAAAAACAGCTTGCTGTAGATCAGACACAAAATGACTGGGTGTTTTGCATTGATGCCGATGAAAGGGTATCGCGACAGCTTAATGCTGAAATCACTGAATTAAAACAGCAGGCCGAAATCAGCCCCAAGGCATTCAATATGTCGCGCTGTAACCGCTTTTTAGGCAGGTGGCTGCGCCATGGTGAAGGTTACCCCGATCATAATCTGCGTCTATTCCATAAACAGTATGCGCGCTGGAGTGAACATACTGTGCATGAGCATGTTATAACCGATGAAAAGGTTGGGTTGTTCAAAAGTGATCTTATGCATGAGTCTGAGGATGGAATCTTTGATTATCTGCAAAAACAAAATCGTTATACAACCTTGCAGGCCGAGGCTCTGTTAGCTAAAGGAAAGAAAGGTTCGATTGCTAGAATGCTGATAAGCCCTGTAACCCGTTTTATCAAATTTTATTTTATCCGTCGCGGCTTTCAGGATGGGGTGCCGGGGCTCATTCATGTACTTATCGGTTGTGTTAACAGTATGACCAAATATGCCAAGCTTATAGAATTAAATATAAAAGCAGAGAAAGATTCGTAGGGACAATTCATGTTGTCCCTACATTTTATACTAAACTTAATATCATATATCGTCATTCCCGCGTATGCGGGAAGCCATGAATAATAGTTAATCGCGCTTTGCGCGGCGAACATGTGTTTGCTGGAACCCGGATAAGTCCGGGATGACGTGGACTGTATAAGTGGAATTTTTATGGGAGAACCACAATGCAAAGAATTCTTGTAACTACCCTAATATTAATCGCAGTAACCATTGCTGGTTGTGGCCAAACCACATCCGGGAGAAGCTATTCCGATAAACAGGCACGACGTAGCTACGAGGTGTTAATGGGGACCTTGGTAGATGTGCGCGATGTAGTTATTGAACGTGATGAGCGTGGTGTCGGAACCGTTAGTGGTGCTGCGATTGGTGGAGTTGCAGGCAGCCATGCCGGAAAAGGAAGGGGTAAGGTTATTACTACTATTATCGGCGCCCTTGCTGGTGGAATTATTGGTAACAAGGTTGAAGGTGAGGCCATGAAGGAACAGGGGGTTGAATTGATTATCGACCTGGATAATGGCAAGACCATTGCTGTGGTGCAAGGCAAAGATCCGAAAGATAATTTCCGTGTTGGTGATAGGGTGCGCGTTCTATCGCGGGGTGGGGAGACCAGGGTGACAAGGTAATCTAAAATGCTTCAGCAGGGTGAATAAATGCTCTGCTAAATATCTTCCCCAAACACCTGGTCTAGTTTCTGCTTGATGCTGATTGGAGCAAACGGCTTGACGATATAGCCGTCAACGCCGGCTTTCATTGCGGAGATTATACTTTCCTTTTCTGATTCGCCGGTGATCATAATAAACGGGATATGGGCTGTAGAATCCATTCCTTTAAGCTTTTTTAGTAGTGCCAGACCGTTTAGTGAAGGTATCTGCCAGTCGCAGAGTATCATGTCGTAGTCGTTTTCCTGGATTTTTTTTAGGGCTTCTGCACCGTCTGAACATTCTTCAATATCTAAAAAACCGTATTTGCGTAATGTGCCTTTGAGGATCATTTTGGTTGAGGCATCATCTTCAATAACTATAAGCTTTCTGTCACTTATGGCTCTTCCATTCATTTCGGAACATCCTATTTATATGAGTCGCTGATCTCTTGCATATTGGACTCAATCCAATCCCTGGTGCGGATTTTTATTTCTTCCGCTGTATGCGACTCGGTTTCAATTAATTTACCGACTCTTATAATTATAGTACCTGGTTTTTTTAAAAATGAAGACTTTCCCCAAAAATCTCCGGCATTGTGCGCGATAGGTAACACTTCAACACAATTTTTCTTCGCCAGGAATGCGCCCCCAATGTTATAGTCAGGCTTGGTACCGGGTTCGGTGCGGGTTCCTTCCGGGAAGATGATGATGCTAAGATCATCTTTCAGGCGCTCCTCTCCTTGTTTGGCAATCATCCTTAGGGATTTTATTCCGGCAGTTCTGTCTATGGCGATTGATCTAAGTGCCTTAAGACCCCAGCCGAAGAAAGGGATTTTCATCAGCTCTTTTTTGACAACCCAGGCGTGTTGCGGAAAGAATGTTGGCAGGGCCATGGTTTCAAACGTAGACTGGTGTTTGGGCATTATTACTACCGGCTTATTTGGGATGTTTTCAGTGCCTTCAAGCTTGTATTTCAGGTTGCAGATAACCTTGAGGCTCCACAGGTTGAAGTTAGACCATTTGATGAAAAACCAGCGGCTAATACGGGGATTGAATGGGGCTATGGAACAGATAAATATGCCGAAGAGCACTACCGTGCTGGTGTAAACGATGTTGTAGATCAGCGATCGTAAAAGTTGGAAAAGTAGTGCTGGTTTGGAAAGATGTGTTGCCATTTTTGTCTCTTTAATGGTTACAAACTGATTCTGCAAACGCTTTAAGATTAGCAAAAACTTGCAGATTATCTATGCCCCAATCTGGTGCGCTAGTGGTTTTGCCGGTTAATACCAGGTGGGGTTTGGCGCCGATCTTTATTGCGGCTTCGATATCTTTTTTGGAATCACCTACAACAAGAGCTGTTTCCAGTGAGTGGCCGACATGTTTTTCGATCTGCTTTAACATGCCGATCTTGGGTTTGCGGCATTCGCATTCATCATCAGGGCTATGAGGGCAGTAGAAGATCCTTTCTATCTTGCCACCAGCCTTATCTAACATTCGTGCCATTTTGGCGTGCATCAGGTTCAAGGTTTCTTCTGTAAAATAGCCGCGTGCCAGACCGGATTGGTTTGTAAAGATAAATACGCGATATCCGTTGCGGTTGAGCTGCGCAATTGCCTCTATGCTGCCTTGGAGTGGAATCCATTCTTCAGGGGATTTTATATAGGTATCGGAGTCTTGATTTATAACTCCGTCGCGGTCTAGGATTACGATTTTATCAGTTGAGTTGTCCACTATGCGTCCTGCTATATTAAAGTCATCCCCGCGTAGGCGGGGATCCATTAAACTTATCCCTTGTGGATTTCCCGCCTGCGCGAGAATGACGTTTGAATTACAGCCTAGAAATATCCGCTGCCTGCATAAACATGTTCGATAGCTTGTTTAGCATTGCAATACGGTTGCCTTTGATAGCTGCATCTTCAGCCATAACCATTACATTGTCGAAGAAAGTATCAACTGTTGTACGCAGGGTAGCTAGCTCTGAAAGAGCTTTGGTGTATTCGCGCTCTTCAAATAGAGGTGCAACCTTAGCTTCAGCAGCAGCAACTGCATCTGCTAATGCCTTTTCAGCATCTTCTTGCAGCAGGTTGATATCAATTGTTTCAGCGATATCTCCCTCAACTTTCTTGAGGATGTTTTTAATACGCTTATTTGCAGCAGCCAGGCTTTCTGACTCTTCTAACTTACTGAACTCAATACATGCATTAATGCGTTTTTCAAAGTCTGTAAGTTCTGCTGGTGATGTGCTTTGTACCGCATCGAATACGTTAGCGCTAACGCCTTGGTCTGCGTAATAACCTTTCAGGCGTTCGATAATAAAGCTGTATACCTCATCAACTGTCTTGCCTTGGTCAATATCGCCTGGAAGCTGAGCTGTTGCTGCCGTTAGCAGTAGCTTTAGGTCAAGGTTGTATTTGTTCTCAGTAAGAATACGGATAATGCCAAGCGCTGCGCGGCGTAGTGCAAATGGGTCTTTGTCACCAGTTGGTAGTTGGCCAATACCAAAGATGCCGCAGATAGTATCCACTCTGTCAGCAAGTGCCAGTGCGCTTGCAGTTTTGCAGGTTGGTAGTGAGTCTCCTGCAAATTTTGGTAGGTAGTGTTGCTCTATAGCATTTGCTACTTCTGTGCTTTCGCCATCAAGAGTAGCGTAATAGCGTCCCATGATGCCTTGTAGGTCTGGAAACTCCCCAACCATGTCAGACATAAGGTCGCATTTTGCCAGAACTGCAGCACGTGCTGCATTTTCAGGATCTGCACCCACGCGTTCAGCGATAATTTTAGCTAGTTCAGCTACGCGGCATGACTTTTCAAATACTGTTCCAAGTTTGTTTTGGAATACCACAGTTTTGAGTTTTTCAATATTGCTCTCAAGCTTGTTTTTTCTATCTTGCGACCAAAAGAATGCTGCATCAGCCAGGCGCGGACGAATTACGCGCTCATTACCTGACTTAACTGCTTCTGGGTTGGTGCTGTCGATATTGGAAACAGTAATAAAGTGCGGAAGTAACTTTCCGTCTTTATCAACAACCGGGAAGTACTTTTGATGATCCTGCATACTAGAGATAAGCGCCTCTTGCGGAACCTCCAAAAACGATTCTTCAAAGTCTCCAGCTACTGGGATCGGCCATTCAACCAGTGCTGTAACCTCATCAAGTAGGTCTTCATCAATAATAGCTTTGCCATTCAGAGAGTCGGCAACAGCTAAAGTCTTCTCTTTGATGATCTCACGACGCTCTGCAAAATCTGGGATAACTTTGCTCTGTTCAAGGGTAGTTACGTACTCCTTAGGGCATTTAATTGCTTTGTCTTCATTGGCATAGAAGCGGTGACCACGAGTAAAGTTAGATGATTTGATGTCAAGAATGGTGGTCTCGATAATCTCTTCACCCATCATCATCAGAATCCAGTGTACAGGGCGCACAAATTCAGCATTGCTAGATCCCCAGCGCATTCTCTTTGGAATTGGCAGGGCATCTAAAGATTGTTGTACAAATCCAGGGATTAACTCAGCAGCACTTTTTCCTTTTTGAGTCACCTTGTAGAACAGCCAGCTGCCTTTGTCGGTTTCTAGTTTGTCTAGTTGGTCAACTGTGGTGCCGCATGAGCGTGCAAAGCCTTCGGCTGCTTTGGTTGGGTTGCCATC
>QZLE01000090.1 GCA_004796365.1 Gammaproteobacteria bacterium
CAATGTCTTTCTTAAACTTTGGATACCCATTCATTACCCAAATATTCTCAAAATCCCAACCGGCATCGATAAATGTGCTTTGAGTTTGCATTTCTGCGGTTGTTAGACCGATTTCACTACCAGCACTGATTTCTTGGCCTGAGGTTTGGATATCCCAGAAGCTATTATTTACAGTTGCATCATCTTCAATAATTGCAACTAGTCCTCCAGCTTCTGAGCTACTTGTTACAGTTCCTGCGGAATAACTATTATAAACACTGGCATTGCCTGTCATTTTTCCAATGAGTCCTGCAATTCCAGTCTCACCAGAAACATTGCCTAAAGCATAACTATTGGTCACAGTAGCGCTACCTAGTGAACCAACTAAACCTCCAGCCTCACAATCTTCACCGATAGCAGTCACATTACCTGAAGCATAACTTTTATGTATTGAGCCATTGCTTTTTAGAGCAACCAACCCTCCAGCACAGTCACCAGCAACATCACCAGTTGCAAAACTTCTTTCAATTATATTGTTACCATCAACCCCTATTAATCCACCAGCAACTGCACTGAAGACAACATCACCTGATGCAGAACTTGAAATTATGTTACTTAAGGAAGCATTAGCAACCAAACCACCTGACTCACTCAGTTCATATGATGAAATTTCAACATCTGCTTTACAATAATACATTGAAGTTAAGACAGTGCTGCCAATCAACCCTCCTGCGTAATAAATGCGGCTATTTATTATCCCTTCAGTACCACTATTAACTATCATCCCTTTTAAAGCATACGCAATTAATCCTCCAGCTCTAATAGACTCTATGCTGACATCAACAGAGCTATTTATAACAATACTTTTTAAGCTATAGCCAATCAGTCCTCCAACAAACTCGCCGCCATTAGCTGTAAATAATGATACAGTACAGTTGTCAATAAATGACCCCTCATCATACCCTACAAGTCCTGCTACATATGTTGGGTTTAAATCAGAACCAACAGTAACATCATTTAAAGTTACGTTCGAAATATAAGCATTTTTTGCAAAACCGAAAAGGCCTTGAAAAGAACCGTTATTTATAAGCAGGGAGTTAATAGAGAAGCCTGCACCGTCATATGAACCAGTAAATCTTTCACTAGAGCCAATTGGCTTAAATCCATAATATGCATCATCCTCCCCATCTATTTTGTTTTCTCGTGCACTAGCAGATGCATCAATATTTGCAGTTTGGATATAGTGTCCATCCAGCGGCCATTCCGGGTCATTTCCGATTTTCTTTAAATCATCATACGATGCCACAAATATCGGTTCTTTTTGCCATTGCAGTTCAGGGTACTGTTTACCATTAACACGCCAAATACTATCAAAGTCCCATCCAGCATTGCTGTATGTTACTTTCGTTTGCATTTGCTCGGTTGACTGCTCTGTTCCACCATCACTTACTGTTAATTTACTAGTTTCAGTATTCCAGAAACTATCGTTTATAGGTGACTCACCTTGATTCAAACCGATTAAACCGCCTGTTTGTGAGTCAGCAGCTACAAAAACAGAAGCATAAGAATTGATGATGCTTTCATGTGAATAACTTTGACCAACTAATCCACCAGCAAATGCTTCAGCCTCAACAACTCCAAGTGCATAACTGTTATCAATTGAAGAGTTAGATTGAATTGTGCCAGCGATACCTCCTGCATGGCTCTTAGCCTCAATTGATCCTTTAAAGTAGGATTGAGAAATGGAACTACTTTCCAATAGGCCTGCTACCCCCCCTGCATTAGAAGAGTCGCCACTGTCATTTAAAACTTTTATTCTTCCTTTAGATCCACTTTGAGATATATTCGTATATGAAGCCAAACCAACAATCCCACCAACTATCGTGCTAGTAGAGCTAATTTCTATATCAGATACACAATTAGAGATAGTGCTATTTGCGGCCTGTCCAACAATACCGCCAGAATTTTGCCCTGTAGAATTTATTGTCACATACGCTCTACTATTTTGAACTGAACTCAACACCAAATGACCAGCAATTCCACCGACCAGATCTACACCATAAATTTCAGCATTAACCGAACTATTAATTACCTCAGCATGGTCAAGTAGAAAACCAGAAATACTCCCGACATAACCTTTTCCTGATATTAAGGCACCATCAAGAACGGTGTTTTTAACTTCACCAGCAGTGATAAATCCAAATAGCCCCACATAATCTTGTTCTACCCTATTAATAGTCAACCCATCAATAGTAAAATCATCACCATCATAACCCCCGGTAAACGGCATCTCTTCGGTACCTATTGGAATAAATCCTTTACCTTCATTTTCATCCTTACTTGGGCTGGCATCAA
>QZLE01000040.1 GCA_004796365.1 Gammaproteobacteria bacterium
TACTTCCCATTCCATCTTAGAATCCCTCCGGCATTTGCTGGTGCCAGTCGGTCACCTGTTGATATTTATGCGCTGCATTCAGCAGTTTTGCTTCGTCAAAGTAGTTGCCAATAAGCTGCAGACCAACCGGCTTACCGCCAGCCATTCCAGCCGGAATCGACATTGCCGGAATACCTGCAAGATTAACCGCAATGGTGTAGATATCTGACAAATACATGCTGATCGGGTCATCAGTTTTTGAGCCAATTCCAAATGCTGTGGTTGGCGCCGTCGGCCCAAGAATCAGATCCACATCAGCAAACGCCTTTTTAAAATCGTCACTGATAAGACGGCGAGTCTTCTGCGCCTTCAAATAATAGGCATCATAGTATCCGGCAGACAGGGCGTAAGTGCCAACCAAAATACGGCGTGTAACCTCTTCGCCAAAACCTTCGCCACGCGAACGTTTATACATATCTTCCAGATCTTTCGGGTCTTCACAGCGATGCCCGAAGCGCGCACCGTCAAAGCGAGACAGATTGGAGGAACACTCGGCCGGTGCCACCACGTAATAAGCCGGAACCGAAAGATGAGTATTCGGCAGACTGACCTCAGCAAATTCAACACCGAGCTTTTTATATTCTTCAATCGCTGTCTCAACCACCGTAGCAACTTCAGCATCCAGACCTTCACCAAAATACTCTTTTGGCAAACCGATCTTCACCCCTTCAAGCGAATCATTCATAGCAGCACTGTATTGCGGTACATCCTTTTGTGCAGATGTGGAGTCCTTTGGATCAAAGCCTGCCATCACCTCCAACATCATAGCCAAATCTTCAGCACTCTGCGCCATTGGCCCTCCCTGATCCAGACTGGATGCGTAGGCTATCATACCATAGCGTGAAACTCGTCCGTAGGTTGGTTTGATTCCTGAGATACCACAAAACGAAGCAGGCTGGCGAATCGAACCACCAGTATCAGTACCTGTTGCTGCTGCTGCCATACGCGCAGCCACTACTGCCGCAGAACCACCAGACGACCCACCCGGAACGCAGTTCAGATCCCATGGGTTTTTTACCACGCCGTAAAAACTGTTCTCATTGGATGAACCCATTGCAAACTCATCCATATTTGCCTTACCCAGGCAAATCGCACCGGCAGCGTTAAACTTCTCAATAACTGTTGCGTTATATGGAGCAATAAAACTATCCAGCATCTTCGAGCCACAGCTGGTTTTGATTCCATCGGTACAGAAGATATCTTTATGCGCCAGCGGAATACCTGTTAATGCCTGCGTGTTTCCTGCTGCTATTCTAGCATCAGCCTCTTTGGCCTGTTGTAATGCCAAATCTTCAGTAATAGTAATATAGGCGTTGGTTTGTTCGTTAAACTGCTTGGCACGCGCTAGAAATTCCTGAGTCAGCTCGACACTGGAGATCTCCTTTGCCTGCAGCGCTGCAGATAGTTGTGCTAATGTCTTTTTATGCATAGTTTTTCCTGATTAACTTTGCTTTAGCTTATTTAAAATAATCATTTAAAGCGTAATGAGCGAATCTGAGTCAAGGCGAAAGTTAAATATAAAAGCGAAGTTTACTTGTTGTTAAATGAGCATTATATTTAACTTTCAACACAGAATAAGAGAGCGCAATAGCTTTTATTCAATAACTTTTGGCACAAGGAAAAGCCCCGCTTCCACTTTGGGCGAAATCGACTGAAACTTTTCACGCTGATCCACCTCGGTCACCTCATCCACACGCAACCTTTGCGCCATATCCAGTGGATGCGCCATTGGCTCAACACCATCAGTATCTGCTTGATTCAACTGATCAACAAAATCGAGGATCTTTGACAAATTCTTTGCATATTCCGGAATATCATTTTCATCAATGGCAATGCGTGCCAGATGGGCGATATTCTTTACGTCATCTGCCTGTAGAGACATTTTTCTCTCCGTTCATTTATTCAAATAGTATTTGCAACTGCATGCAAAACTTACCACATCCATGATAGTTGATAAATCCATAGGCGCTTTTTTTATTATTTTCCGCAAATTGATCTATCCTTATTGATAACAAATGAAAGGGATTATCGCTGACGTTATTTCAATGGAAGATAAATATTAGCTTGCCGATAGGTGCCTCCATTGTTAAAGTACCTCGATTAAACTGAACATTTTCATATGAGCAAACCTCATTTCAGGGATCTTAAGGAAAAGAAGGTATGATCTTCAAAAGAATTCGCGGGATGTTTTCAAACGATCTTTCGATCGATCTTGGCACAGCCAACACCCTTATATATTGTCGCGGTCAGGGGATAGTTCTGGATGAACCTTCCGTGGTTGCAATCAGACACGACGGCAGAGGTAAGAGCATTGCTGCTGTTGGCGCCGAAGCTAAACTTATGCTAGGCCGAACTCCAAACAACATTACAGCAGAGCGCCCAATGAAAGACGGCGTTATTGCTGATTTCACCAAAACCGAAAAGATGCTGCAGCACTTTATTCGCAAGGTGCATGAGAGCAAATTTTTTGCACCAAGCCCACGCGTACTTATCTGTGTACCTTGCGGATCAACCCAGGTTGAGCGAAGGGCAATTAAAGAGTCCGCTGCGGGCGCAGGCGCCCGCGAGGTATTCCTAATTGAAGAGCCAATGGCGGCGGCAATCGGAGCTTCTATGCCGGTTGAAGAGGCGCGCGGCTCAATGGTACTGGATATAGGTGGCGGCACATCTGAGGTAGCGGTACTATCACTTAACGGTATCGTTTATTCAGCATCTGTGCGTATCGGTGGCGACCGCTTTGATGAAGCGATCATGGCCTATGTACGTCGCAACTACGGCACTCTAATTGGTGAATCAACCGCCGAGATGATCAAGCATGAGATCGGTTCAGCGTTCCCTTTAAGCGAAGTAAAAGAGGTTGAGGTGAAAGGGCGCAACCTGGCACAAGGTATTCCACGCAGTTTCACCCTAAATAGCAATGAGATCCTTGAAGCGCTACAGGAACCATTAACCGGAATTGTTGGCGCAGTTAAAACTGCACTGGAACAAACTCCGCCAGAACTAGGTGCAGATGTTGCCGAACGCGGTATCGTACTAACCGGTGGCGGCGCACTACTACGCAACCTTGATAAACTGATTATGGAAGAGACTGGTCTGCCGGTTGTTATTGCCGAAGATCCATTAACCTGCGTTGCCCGTGGCGGCGGTAGAGCGCTGGAGCTAATGGAAGAACACGGCGCCGATATTTTTGCAACTGAGTAAGAATAAAACGTAGGCAAAGTCGCACCTTTGCGTTAAACGTTTTTGACGCGACACCAGATAAAGTCCATGGACTGGCTCTATCTGGGTAAAATAGATAATACAGGGAGATGTAACTATCAAACGTATATTCAGTACAGGTCCAACCGCTACTGCCCGCTTGATCGTTCTCGTTGTAGTCTCACTAATCTTTATCACTCTTGATCACAAGAGAAACGCCTTCGATTTTCTGCGCTCTCCACTGAATATGGGAATCTACCCTATTCAGCAAGCAATTAATATCCCATCTATAGCCAACGATATAATTAATGACAACCTGGCATCGCGCAGCACATTACTAAAGCGCATCGAAGAACTTGAAAGAGAAACCACCCTCAACAATGCCAGGCTTTTGAAACTTGAAGCACTGGAGCATGAAAATATCCGTCTGCGTTCTATGCTGGATTCATCATTCAAAATTGGTGAACGCGTTTCTATTGCTGAAATCATCCGGGTAGATATGGATCCTTATAAACACCATGTACTGATTAACAAGGGAAGCTGGGACAAAGTATTTCGACTACAACCAATACTCGACTCCAATGGCGTGTTAGGTCAAGTAGTAAACGTTGCCCCCAAGACATCACAGGTTATCCTTATCTCCGACCCTGACCATGCGATACCGGTACAAATCAACCGCAACGGCTTTCGCTCTATCGCTGTTGGCACGGGTACCACAGGCAGACTAGACCTTCCCTATATCCCCAATAACACAGATATCAAAAATGGAGACCTACTGGTAACATCCGGGCTAGGCGGTCGTTTTCCCTCTGGGTATCCGGTAGCAAAAGTAACCGAGGTTATTACCAATCCAGGCAAACCATTTGCAACAGTAAGCGCAGAACCCACTGCCAAGCTGGATCATATTAAGGAAATACTATTGGTTTGGAGAGGTGGCCCGAAACAACAAAGCCCTACATTTAACTACAGTCTGGAAAAGCGGTTTGAAGATATTAATCCGCCGGATGGAGAACAATAGATGTCTATTACAAAACACCAATCAGGCTGGGTGATAATTGCATCAATAATAATCGCATATGCTCTGCTGATAATCCCTCTGCCTGAAGAGCTTGGCTACGCCAGACCAGAGTTTGCACTATTGGCAATTATCTATTGGTGTATTGCTCTACCAGAACGCATTGGCGTGGTATCAGCATGGATTGTCGGCCTTTTCCAGGATGCCCTGCAGGGTACCATGATCGGCCTGCACGCCCTCACTTTTACCATTGTTGCCTATATTGCCGTTACCTTCTATCACCGCATTCGAGTATCACCACTTTGGAGCCAATGCCTAACTATTTTGGTTTTGATGCTATTACATCAGCTGATCTTCCGTTGGATCTATGGCTTTGCGGGAAGACCAATAAGCGACCTTTACTACTGGTCTGCATCTGTATTCAGTGCAGTTATGTGGCCTGTTGTGTACTCATCACTTCGCATCATGCGCCGCAATTTTGAAGTTAAATAGGCGCGAGTTTTAAACCGTTATGGAGATCAAAGACAACTTTAAAGAAAAAAGGCTTTTTTCCAACCGCACCATCGTAGCGGCAATAATGGTCTTTTTGATGCTTATAATCCTAATAGCGCAAATGTTCAATTTGCAAATTCTCCAATACGAAAAATACCGCACCAGGTCGGTTAACAATCGGCTTAAGATTGAGCCACAACCTCCACGACGCGGCCTGATATATGACCGTGACGGAGTGATCCTTGCAGATAACACTCCCTCTTTTCAACTTACTCTGATCCCTGAAGAAGTTAAAAATATCAATGACACCACCCTGCGCCTTCGCAATATCATTGAGATCTCCGATGAAGAGATGGAACGCTTTGAAAAACTAATGAAAAATCTGTGGCGCAATAATCTGCATCGCTTTGACCACATCCCTATCAAATTCCAACTCACCGACAATGAAGTGGCAAGGTTTGCTATCAATCGCCATCTATTTCCAGGTGTCTATGTAAAGGCACATATTGCCAGACGCTATCCACTGAAGGAGGTGGCATCACACATAATTGGTTATGTAGGGCGGATCAACGAAATAGAGCTCAAGACCCTGGACTACTTTGATTATGCCGGCTCCACGCATGTTGGCAAAACTGGAATAGAAAAATATTACGAGGATGTCTTGCATGGTACCGTAGGTGAGATCAAGGTAGAAAAAAACGTCAGTGGGCGTTATATCCGCACCATAGAAGAAACTCCGCCAAAGCCAGGCAATGACATCTACCTTACCATCAACTCAACCCTACAGATGGAAGTTGAAAAGGCATTTGGCAAATACAGCGGAGCGGTTGTGGCCATCGAGCCATCATCCGGAGAGATCCTGGCCATGGTAAGCCAGCCCGGTTATGACCTAAACCTGTTTGTTAACGGCATCTCTTCAGAAAAATACAAAGAGCTGCAACAAGATAAGATGCAACCCTTGTTTAACCGCCTAACCCGCGGCCAATACCCACCTGGATCTACTACGAAACCGTTGGTTGGTCTGGCTGGCTTATACTACGGGGTAATTAAGCCTGACGATGAGGTGTTTTGCCCCGGACACTATATGCTGCCAAATGTAAGCCATAAATATCGATGCTGGAAAAAATGGGGGCATGGTAAGGTTGATCTTAACCACGGCATAGCACAATCATGCGATGTATATTTCTATGATCTTTCTTACAAGCTGGGCATTGATCGCATGTCTACTTTTCTTGGGCGTTTCGGGATAGGACAGAAAACCGGAATTGATCTTCCAGGAGAAAAGACGGGAATATTACCGTCACGAGAATGGAAAAAACGAGTGAAAAATGAACCGTGGTTCCATGGAGAAACCCTGATATCAGGTATCGGCCAAGGTTTTACACTGACTACTCCACTGCAGCTTGCCCAGGCAACTGCGCTAATTGCCAATCGCGGCAAATATGTCAAACCTCACCTGCTTAAATATCATGAAGATCCAGCAACTAAAAATAAAGTTATGCCCGATCTAGATACTGAAGGCAAAGACATTGAGGATGTATCGAATCAAGACTGGAATACTATCATCCAGGCTATGCATGATGTAGTGCACGGTAAGCGCGGTACTGCACGCAAGATCGGCAAGGACGCACCCTTTACTTTTGCTGGCAAAACTGGAACTGCTCAGGTATTTGGTGTCAAACAGGATGAGGAGGCAAAGAAAACTGAAGAACTGGCCTTTGAGCTGCGTGACCACGCCTTATTTATCGCCTTTGCTCCAATCGACAAACCCAAGATCGCAGTTGCAGTCATAGTAGAACATGGTGGTGGCGGAAGCTCGGTAGCCGCTCCGGTTGCCAGGATAGTATTGGATCAATATCTGTTAGGTGAAAGCAACGGAACAATTGAGTAACTACAATTTAATAATTATGGAACTGAATAGCTACAGCGCCCCACAACAACTAAAAGGCACCCAGATACGGCAACTGAGCTTTATCGAAAAAACACTGCATCTGGATACACTGCTGCTTTTCGGATTGCTGTTAATGTCGTGTATTGGACTGGTGGTTCTTTACAGCTCCGGCAACCAAAACATGGGGCTAATTTATAAGCAATTGGTGCGCATGGGGATCGCATTTATAATCATGATCGCCATCGCCAGGATCTCTCCCGACACACTTTTACGTTGGGCACCGTGGTTTTACGGTGCTGGAATCATACTCCTTATCGCAGTACTTATTGTCGGCACCAAAAGCAAAGGTGCACAACGCTGGCTTAATTTCGGCCTGTTCCGCTTTCAACCATCTGAGATCATGAAGCTGGCAGTGCCAATGATGGTCAGCTATTACTACTCAAATAAAAATCTGCCTCCATCATTTAAGCAGATCGTGATCGGTTCACTAATTATACTGATCCCAACTGGGCTTATCGCCAAACAACCGGATCTGGGAACCTCTCTTCTTATCGCCAGTTCAGGCTTCTTTGCAATCTATTTTGCTGGAATATCCTGGCGTCTACTGCTAACTGCCACCGGAATATTTGCCTCTGCAGCACCAATTTTCTGGACCTATTTTATGCATGATTACCAAAAGCAGAGAGTGCTCACATTTCTGGATCCGGAAAAAGATCCGCGTGGAGCCGGATATCATATTATCCAATCGCAAACCGCTATAGGGTCCGGTGGTACTTATGGTAAAGGCTGGCTCAACGGAACCCAGTCCCAGCTTGATTTTCTACCTGAACGCTCAACTGACTTTGTTTTCAGCGCTTTCAGTGAAGAATTCGGCCTGATGGGGGTATCAATACTGCTATTGGTATACTTCCTGATAATTGTGCGCGGACTTTTCATAGGAACCCAGGCGCAAAATACCTTCTCACGCTTGCTATGTGGTAGCCTGATTTTAACTTTCTTCGTTTATATTTTTGTAAATATCGGCATGGTATCTGGCTTACTCCCTGTTGTGGGTCTGCCGCTGCCGCTGGTTAGCTACGGAGGCACATCGATGGTGACCATCATGGCTGGATTCGGTATGATGATGTCTATACATACTCATAGAAAGCTCTACTCTTCTTAAAAGCTGATCTTAAAACTGGTCTTATATACGGGCTTTATTGTGAAACAAATATGGGAAAAAGAGGCGTAACAATGAAACGGATTTTACTTCACACGCTATTAATTTTTGGGTTAGCTACAGGGCTATTGTCAGGGGCTGCTCAGGCGCAAGATAACAGCGACTTTTTTGATCAGGAACTGCTGGACCGTAGCTCCGTCCAAGAGTTTATCGATAAAATGGTCAGTAAACACAAATTCGAGCGCAAATGGATGAAAAAGCTGTTTCAAGATATGAAACCGCGCAAAAAGATCGTAAAGGCGATATCCAATCCCGCAGAAAGAAAAAAATGGTTTCAGTACAAACCGATATTTATTCGCAAAGAACGGGTACTCGGTGGAATCGGCTTCAAAAAAATTCACAACGGCACCCTTAGCCGCGCCCACAAGGAGTATGGTGTACCACCAGAGATCATCACCTCGATCATCGGTATTGAAACCAAATACGGGATGAATACCGGTAAGTTCCGCGTTATCGACTCTCTTGCCACCCTGGCATTTAATTACCCAAAACGCAGCAAATTCTTCCTGGGCGAGCTGGAACACTTCCTACTGTTAACGCGCGAAGAAGAGCTTGACCCATACAAGATTCGAGGCTCCTACGCTGGAGCAATGGGCAAACCACAATTTATCTCCAGCAGCTACCGTAACTATGCGGTCGATTATGATGGTGACAATAAACGCGACCTGTGGCGCAGCAACTCCGATATCATTGGCAGCGTAGCCAACTATTTCAAGCGCCACAAGTGGAAGGCAAATGAACCGATTGCAGTTAAGGCCAAGGTTAGCGGTAACGGTTGGAAAAAGGCAACTCTAAACAAACTGAAACCACAACACACCGTTGGCGACCTACGCCTGATGGGGATAAAGCCAACCCAGCCTTTGGATGATAATATGCCTGCAAATCTGCTAGTACTGGATACCAAAAATGGGAAGGAATACTGGATCACCCTGCATAACTTCTATGTGATAACCCGTTACAACCATAGCTCGATGTATGCGATGGCGGCATTCCAGCTCAGCCAACTTATCAATGGAACAACCACACTAGAGAAGTAAGATGTTACACAGGAAGTTACTGCTATTATTTGCTCTGGCACTTATAATACAGGGCTGTGGAATTGGTTATCGCAGAACCCACAAACCGAATAATTTTCCACCACTAGACCCGATACCGCGTAAACTCCAGCTAAGCCAATATGGCAACCCAGAATCCTATGAGGTGTTTGGCAAGACCTATCAGCTGCTACCAACCAATAAAGATTACACCGAAAGAGGGGTAGCATCCTGGTACGGGAAAAAATTTCACGGCCGCCGCGCCTCAAGTGGCGATACCTACAATATGTATGCCATGACCGCTGCACACAAAACTCTACCAATACCGGTATATGCCCAAGTAACCAACCTGGAAAACGGGCGCAAGGTGATTGTAAAGATCAATGACCGTGGTCCTTTTGTTAAAAATCGTTTGATCGACCTTTCTTATGCCGCAGCAACCAAGCTAGGGGTAGTGGAAAAAGGGACTGCACCGGTTGAAGTAACCACAATTATTCCTTCAGCTGGTTTCACGCCCACAATTGCAGCCAATGACACCAAAGCGGCAAAACCAGCTACACCTAAACTGCCAGATACTAAGCTACTATCTACGAAACCGCTTCCCCTAAATCCAATAGCACCCAAACCTGTAGCCGCAGATACAACAAAACCCGCAGAATCTATCGAGCAAACCTCTGCAAAAACACCACAAGATATTGAGTATTTCCTGCAATTAGGCGCATTTAGCGACAAAATCAACGCAACACGACTCATAGACAGAATTAAATTACATATTAACGAGACAATAACCATTAACACCGTCACTAGCAGCTCCGGAGTTATCCACAAAGTAAGGCTTGGTCCTATTGAATCCATTGAAAGAGCAGACCTTCTAACCGAAAAGCTGGAAGGATTCGAGATTGGAACACCTAGGCTGATAATTGCGAATGTGAACTAATTTCATTATCATGCATCAAAGAGTTACCATTAATTTTTGCAAAAATACCGGATATATTATGAGATTTATAAAACAGGGTTTGTTTTTCGTTTTACTGCTAATAGGACTTTCCTCCATTGCCAACGCAATGAAACGCCCGGTACCTGCTCCCCCCAAGATTGGCGCCAAGAGCTACATCCTTATTGATTATCACAGTGGCAAAGTACTTGCTGAACGCTCACCAGACACCAAGGTAGCACCAGCCAGCATAACCAAACTAATGACCGCATACGTTGTATTCAGTGAACTCAAATCGGGCAATATCACCCTTAAAGAAGAGGTAACCATCAGCGAAAAAGCCTGGCGCACCAGCGGGTCACGCATGTTTGTAGAAGTTAATAAAAAAGTAGCTGTTGAAAAACTATTAAAAGGGATGATTATTCAATCTGGAAATGATGCCAGTGTGGCTCTGGCAGAACACGTTGCCGGAGGCGAAGACACCTTTGCCCAGTATATGAATCAATATGCAAAAAAACTGGGCATGAAAGATACCAACTTTATGAATTGCACTGGCCTGCCGCACAAAAACCACTATACCACTGCTCGCGATATAAGCATTCTGGCACGCAACCTGATTAACAATTTCCCAAACTTTTATGACTGGTATTCACAGAAGAGCTACACCTTCAACAACATTACTCAACACAACCGCAACAAGCTACTATGGCAAGACAAATATGTAGACGGTCTAAAAACAGGGTATACCGAGGACGCTGGCTACTGTTTAGCAGCATCTGCCGAACGGGAAGGGATGCGACTGGTATCTGTGGTTCTTGGTACTGAAAGCGCCAAGGCTAGAGCAAAACAGAGCCAGCAACTACTGAACTATGGATTCAGATTCTTTGAAACCAAGCTGCTATACGCCGGCAATGAGGCTCGCCTTTCTGCAAAGATATGGAAAGGAGAAAAAGAAGCTTTCAAGCTGGGAATCAAAGATGACCTTTTTATCACCATCCCGCGCGGACAATACAAATACCTCAAAGCCTCTACTACCCTTGATGAGAACATCACTGCCCCAATCAACAAAGGTGAAAAGTTTGGTGTGGTAACCATTAAACTTGATGAAGACATTATCGCTACAAGAGATCTTATTGCCCTGGAAAGCATCCAAGATGGCGGCATCTGGCGTAGCATGGTTGACAGCGTAAAGATGTGGCTCGAATAGAGAATAATATGACTGAAGAAACATTGCTCGAATTTCCATGTGAATTTCCAATAAAGGCGATGGGTAAGGCAAGAGATGACCTGGACAAAATCGTCCACGAAATCATCTGCCAATTTGCCCCAGAAACACCATTTTCCAATGTAAAAGTTAATCAGAGTAAAAAAGGCAACTACTTATCGATTACTACTACCATCACCGCAACCAGCAAAGATCAGCTGGATAAAATCTATGGCGCATTAACTGCCAGCGAATATATATCTATGGCACTGTAGCTTTAAAAGGCAATAGCTGGCTATGTCAGTACAAACCAATAATTCCGGTCATACGTCACACTTTTTTCAAAACATCACTGTGTGATTGGATATAAAAGTGGAACAAACAACCAAAGTAGTGCACAATTTAGTATTAGGTGTGTAAAAAATAATAACTATGAAAGGTATATCAGCCTGATAAGCCCATTTTCCAGCTGTTCATAATGGTGCAAAACCAATACAATACGGGCACAAATCTTGTATTGGACTATCTGAATACCTCTTAAAAAATAAGTGGAAACAAAGCTATGCTAACCAAGATAATTGAGTGGGCATTATTACCGCCAGGAATAACATGTATTTTAGTCCTCCTCGGGCTAATTTTCAGCCTTTCCTGGCGTCGCCTCGGCCATACCCTGATCGGTATCGGTCTTGCTTTTCTATATATTGGTAGCATTCCGTTCACCACCGCAGTTTTAGCCAAAATCATCGAACCAGCAGAAGTACTCACCGTAGATATAGCCAAGCAGCTTGATGCTCAGGCAATTATCGTAATTGGCGGCAAACGCAACCTTACTGCAAATGAGTACGGCTCTGTTAACCAAAAAGAAAACCTGTTAATCAACACCGCATCTGTTAACAACAAAACCCTAAACCGTCTGCGCTACACCGCCAAACTGGTGCAGGCAATTAACTCTAAAGAAACAAACAACCAGATTGAAATCGTACTTAGCGGTGGACAAACCCACCCTAAAGGGCCTTCCAGAGCACAACTAATGGCCGACGTGTTAAGAAATGATTTTAATATCCAGCAGCAACCACTTCTAGAGGGCAGAAGCCTCACCATGTACGAGAGCGCGATGTTTACTCTGGATCTATTTACCGATAAAGAGGTACAAAAGGTAATTCTAGTTGGTGATGCATGGGAACTTCCACGTGCGACTGACGCCTTCCGCAATACTTTCAAAAACAGTGGCAATGAAAAGCTTGAAATAATACCCGCCCCTGTTGGTTTTAAAGACTCAAAGCATCTGGGTATCGAGCTTTGGCTGCCTCAAGGCAAGGCAATAGATGAAAATAATAAAGCTTTTGGCGAAATCATATCCAGGGTTATTTACAGTTATTTTTATTTGTAAATAGCTTTTATTAGATGGTTATTCTTATTGTAATAGATCATATCCCGCATATATTCCTCAAAAGGCAAAATCAATTTATCCTGTAGCAGCTGCGCCCTTAATGCAAGCTCTTCTTGTGACGGAACTACAACCGGACCTTTAAACGCAAAAAGCAAAATATTGTTATGCGCAGGAACATTCAGGCACAAAGTCTGTTTAGCAAATACCTTGCGCACCATAGAAACAAAGTCGGCAAACTGCTGCTCTTCAACTGCCAGAATATTAAAAACCAAAACCCCTGATGGCAGCAGAGCTTCAAAACAGTTTGCGACAAATGACTCGGTGTAAACTTCACTTACCGCCTCTTCACCAACAAATAGATCCACAAAAACGGTATCCACCTGACTGTCTAGACTCTGCTCGACATAGCAAAACGCATCAGCAACTCTGATACGAATATTATCTACCCATGGTACTCCAAATATATTGTGGGCAATCTCAACCATATCCCCATCTATATCAATTGCATCAATTTGAGAATCAGGCCAATAGTGATGTATCGTGCGCACCATAGCACCACCACCAAGCCCAAGGAGCAGCACATCTCCCAGGCGATTTTCTCGAAAAGGCAAAAAGGCCAACATGCGCCGCATATATTCCAGACACAAACGATCTGGATCGGCTTTAGAACAAGCTGTCTGCACAGAATCTCCGCCACAATGCACCCAGATATACTGATCACTTTCGCGCACCTGAATGCCCCCCCAGTCATTTTCCACAAAATATATCTCTTGCCCCAAGTCATGCGACATAACAGTAGAAACACATTGTACGCTTGCCTCAGAACTCATCGATCTTGCCTTTTCCAAGTCTATATTTTCCTACTTTACGCGGCGAATACCCTTGAATTTGTTGTATTGATCATACTCTAGCACGAAGGTACCCTGAACCCCTCCATGAGTTACAAACGGGCGCAGAACATTGGCCGGGAAGCGCAAGGTTCTGCCATCATGGCTAATCACCTGTATGTTTTTCACCACCCCTTGATAGTAAGGTAGATATTCATCTGCTGTTAGATTCAATGAAAAAAGGATATCCGACATCGTTTCTTACAATCCATTATACCTCTTGCAGTTGATCAGGCTCCTTAGTTGCCTTTACCGACTCATAAAGCGCCGAAGCAATAATAATAACTCCACCAATTATAACCTTTACCTCCGGAATTTCACCAATAGCTATTGCCGCTATCACAATGCTGTAAAACGGCTGCGTGCAAGAAATCAAACTTACAGTTGTCGCTCGCAGATTTTTTAGGCTAGCGACAATTAGCGAATGAGGAATTGCAGTGAAGAAAACCCCTAGCAATGCCAAATACAGCAAGCGATTATCCTCAAGCAGATCATATTCATACGAGATAAAAGGCGATAACATCAAAAAGGTAACTACTAACTGGTACCACATACATACGATGCTGGAAACATGCTTAAGTTTTTTACGCACAATAATATTGCGCGCCGTCAGCCCTGCTGCTGCCAGACAACCCCATACCAAACCCATGGCAACATCATTCTCAACAGAAAATTCCGGCACGATCAAAATAATACCGCCCAAAACCGCAAAGGCGCAGATAAAATCTGAAAGCCTGTATCTAACTTTATCTACCAGTGGTTCGATTAATGCTGTCATTACCGGAAAGGTGAACATCGAAACAATGCCGATCGCTACCGTCGAAATCTGCATAGAGTGAAAAAATGACACCCAGTGCATTCCCATAACCAATCCGATAACGATCATCCAGAAATATTCCTGTCGGTTTTGCAAGCGAAAGCTCTCCCGGCGCAGTAAGACAAAAAGAGCAAGCGCAACACAGCCAATAGCCGCGCGAAAACAGGTGATATTACTCGCCGGCAGTGAAATCAGCTTCGAAAACAGCGTAGTGCCACCGAAAAGGATTACTGCAATATTAATCTGGATCAGACTTTGTTTTGCTGGGGTCATATTTTCCCTAGATTTGATGAAAAATGCCGGCACACTGGCCGGCATCCTTTCCAAACATTAAGCAAGTTATTACTTGGCCTTTACGTATGCCCCCGGAGCATCTTCGATAGCCTTGTATTTGGTGCTACCAGGTTTACGCGCCGGAACCTTCTCGCCATCATGACTGGTTACCCACTTATCCCAGTCAGTCCACCATGAGCCCTGCTGCTCTTTCGCACTTTTCAGCCACTCGTCAGACGTAGCCGGAAGCTTGGTATTGGTCCAGTGGTTGTATTTGCCTGGAACCACAGGGTTAACAATACCCGCGATATGACCTGACCCACCAAGAACAAACTTAACCGGACCAGAGAACAGGGTAGCCCCCTGATAGGTAGATTTCCAAGGTGCAATGTGATCTTCCACAGTTGAAACAAAATAACTTGGAACCTTGATCTTAGACACATCAATATCAACACCATCGACAGTGATTCCACCAGGGTCTTTCAGTAGGTTACGCTGATACATATTACGCAGATAGAAACTGTGCATACGCGCAGGCAGATTAGTCGAGTCACTGTTCCAGTATAGAATATCGAATGGTAACGGCTCACGACCCAGCAGATAGTTGTTCACAAAGTATGACCAGATAAGATCATTTGCACGCAACATATTGAAGGTTGTCGCCATGGTCTTACCTTCAAGGAAACCTTTATGGCTCATTTTCTTTTCCAGATTCTGGATCTGCTCTTCATCAATAAATACCTCAAGTTCGCCAGGGAACTCGAAATTAATTAAAGAGGTAAAGAAGGTTGAAGACTTGATTCTGTCATCTTTTTTAGCTGCAAGATAGGCAAGAGTAGTTGCCTGTAAGGTTCCGCCAAGACAGTAGCCAATGGTGTGTACCTGCTTCTCACCAGTTATCTCTTCAATGATATCCATCGCCTGAATGGGGCCTTCCTTCATATAGGCATCAAAACCCTTGTCCTGATGTCTTTCATCCGGATTAACCCAGGAGATAAGAAATACAGTATGACCCTGATCAACCATCCACTTCACATATGATTTCTTTTGATTTAGATCCAGGATGTAATAACGGTTGATCCATGGTGGAATAACCAGCACCGGCACCTTGTTTACATCTTTTGTAGTAGGCGTGTACTGGATAAGTTGCATCATGTCGTTTTGATAGATCACTTTGCCAGGAGTTACTGCGATATTCTTCCCAACCTCAAACGCTGAGGTATCTGTCATCTTGATCTTTAGCTGACCTTCACCATTTTCCAGATCTTCTAGAATGTTCTTAAAGCCTTTTAGAAGGTTCTGACCTTTGGTTTCAATAGTCTCACGAACTACGTCAGGGTTGGTTGCAAGAAAATTGGTCGGCGACATTGCATCAACAAATTGCTCGGTATAAAACTCAAGCTTCTTTGCCATCTGCTCATCCAGCCCTTCCGTATCCTTAACCAAGGCACGCATATAATCGGCAGAGATCAGATAGGTTTGTTTGATATAATCAAACAATGGATTTTGTTCCCACGCCTGCGACTTAAATCTTCTATCAGATTTTGCCGGCTCTGCAATTGCTGGAGCAGACTGTCCGAAAAATCTGTAAGTTAGATTTCTCATAAGAGATGTATAGTTATTCCAAAACGCCATTTGCGCACCAACTATTTTAGTTGGATCCATCATGCTTCTAGTAACAAACGCCTGAAACATTCTTGTAAAGTGCAGCGCTTCTCCCATAGAGACATGATGAGCTGCCTGCTCACGACTTAAAAAGCCTTTTAACAACTGCATACTGGAATCAGCAATGCCCGAAACTGTCTTCGCTAACTCAGCAGGATCAAATGTTTTCTTATCATCTGCATCAGCATTCTTTGAAGTCATAAATACCACCCTCGGTAATTCTTTGCCATTTAGGCAATCCACACAATAAATCAAATAGATGAAATACAACCTTATACTACTGCAAAGCAACATAGCAATACAAGAAACCAATTGAGAAAAATGTGACTCAATTATTGCTTATGTTTTCGGTTGATCAAAAACTGTACTAAACCACCAGTCCAAAGCAGCTTATAACAAAATTGATATAGCATATTTCATCTTAAATAAATGCTTAATATATCTAAGCGATTTAACATTGCTAAGTATAGTGGTATTTTTAAATTCTAATGTCGCAATCCTACGATTATGTGAAAAAAGTCTAAAAGTGAGAGAAATAATTTCTGCAGAACATATTGGCATTTTTGCTGCCGACCCAAATTCCATAGCCAAGGCTGAAGGGATAGGCAGCAGGCTGTCTTTGCCCGTTATCAACGTACGTGACGCTAAGCCTTTGATTCTGGAGGTGAGCAACACTCATGTCTCTCTGGTTTATACCGCACCAAAGTCTCCCGGGGCAACCTTAGTAGATTTTGTCGGTGGCAAGATGGGATATCGCAGTAAAAATTCCGGTTTTAAGGATCAAGATATCATCAAGGCATGCGGTATTAAAAAGGGAATGCGCCCAACGATTTTGGATGCCACAGCTGGCCTGGGTCGCGATGGTTTTATACTTGCAAGCACTGGCTGCAAGGTTACCCTGGTCGAGCGCAATCCGATAATTGCTTTGCTACTTGAAGACGGAATAAAGCGTGCAAGCGAGGTCACGCAAACTGCAGATATTGCTGCAAATATCACTTTCCACAACTGTAATTCTGTCAAATTTATTAACGCAATTATTAGTATGGACATGCCAGAAGTTATCTACCTTGACCCAATGTATCCACATCGCACTAAATCATCTTTGGTAAAAAAAGAGATGCGTGCGCTACGCGATGTGGTTGGAGATGATTTTGATTCTGACGATTTGTTAACCGCGGCGCTGCAAAAGGCAAGCAAAAGGGTAGTAGTTAAACGTCCAAAAGGTGCGGAATATCTGGCAGACAAGAAGCCATCGATGAGTTTTGATGGCAAATCAACAAGGTTTGATGTTTATTTTGTTGGGTAGGCCCACCCTAGCCCTCCCTTCGAAAAGGGTAGGTCGGGAGGGGTTATACTATAGCGCTATCTCCCAAATAACCCTTTGAGTTTGCCACCCAACTTATTCCCTATCTTTTCTTCAATCTTCTTCTTAGCTTTTTCTTTAACTTCTTCTTTCTTTTTCTCGCCAACCAATTTCATCGCCTCATCAAAATCAAGGCCGATCTCAGGAGAAGCCAGATCACCTTTGATCTTAAGTGGGATAGGCGCCTTGTTCAGATCAGAAAAACCTTTTCCACCTTGCCCCTTGGAGGTGGCAACGAGGGCGACAACAGCAACGTAATCAACCTGGTTTTTCGGAAGATCAACCTTGCCTTTCCCGGTTACACGCAGCAATGGAGATTGCGCCTTTAGATCATTATTCTGTACTATGCCATTTGTGATTTCAGCGCTACCGGATATCTCAGCAAAATCGGTCTGCTCCTGCTCACTGGCCTCACCGCCTTTAAACATCGCCTGCCCTTCACGGATCATCTTGCCAACATTGATCCCTTTTACTGCACCATCCAGAAACTTAAATGACACCTTACCATTTAGAGTCTTTTTGGCGTGCTCCGGATCTATCCCTTTTGCAGTTATATCGATGTTAACATTGGCATTTCCGGTTATACGCTCCTTCTCCATAAGATCTTTGGTAAATGGTCCTGCCTGAAAATTGACCAGATTTTTCTTAAGTGCAATCTTAGGGGTATCAGTTCTGGCATCCAGCTTCACATTTGCATCAAATTTACCCTGATAGAGATCTGCATTTACTGGATTGGCTTGAATAATCCCATCTTTAGCCTTTACAACAACTTCAATATTCTCCGCCTTAAGGTTGTTTACAACCACCTCGCCAACCTTGATAACGCCATTTAGATTCAGCTTGCGCAGTGGTTCCAAATCCATCTTTTCTTGTTTAGCAGAAGTCTGCGCCTGCTGTTGCTGCTGCGGCTTATCTGATTTTGGCGGCAAATAGTTATCTACATTTATCTTATCCACATTTATTGCAAAGCTGGTTGCAGGATTCATAAGATTGTTAACTGCTGCATTACCATCGATTTTAGTTTGATCAAGAACCACATTTAGCTGTTTTAGTTCCAGCTTTTTCATGGTCCCAACAATTGCGGCCTTTAACTCAAACGCGGTCAAAGAATCTTTACCCTGCATCTTTGGTAGTTCTATGTTCAGTTTTTGGGTCAGATCGCGCGGATTAAACCTTACTAATTCCACGTTGGCATCAAACGCAGGATTAGCAGCTATATTTTCCGCATTTATATCTGCCTTTAACAGCAGGTCAAGTAACTTTAACTGCAAGTTCTTAACTGCAACAGCCATTTGATCAAGGTTCAAATCAATCTCTGTATCCAGCTGCGCCTGAATTCTAGTTGGCAATACCTCCGGCGCATCGGCATTAAGCTTTGCCACCAGATCCTCAAGTTTCACCTGTTTAAGATCTGGACTCAGAGTTACCAAGGCCTTCAGATCAAAATCGGCCGTTGCCTTTGGTTTTTCATTGGCCATTTGTGCAGAAAACTTCACCAAGAATGGCTCCGTTAACTCTTCAATCTCAGTGATCAGATTTACTTTCTCCAGCACCACCTTCTGGCCTGACTGTTTATCGGCAAAGGTCAGGCTGGCATCTATGATCTCCACCCCTTCAAACTGAAACTTCTCAGCATCCAGTTCCTTGGCTGGTTTTTTCTCTTGCTCATCTGGCTTATCTTTTGCTGCGGCCCCTGCAAAAACCTCCCAGTTAGCCTTGCCCTTAACATCCTTTTCCAGATTAATCATCGCCCCATGCAACAAAACCGTATCTGCCACGATCTTGCCGCTAAATAACGGCATAAGACTGATACTAACCGACATCTTGTCTAATTTTGCAAAGTCTTCCGCCTCATACCCCTGTGGATTTTTTAGTGCGACTGCGCCGATATTCACCCCAAGATTCGGGTAAATCGACTTTTCGATATCACCAGAAATCACCAGCTCCTGCCCGGTCTTTTTCTTAACGATATCGCTAATCTCTTGTTTAAAATCGTTTGGATCAAGCATCATGTAACCAACGACCAAAAGGCCAACGAAGGAAACAACTGCTATTACCGCAATCAATAATATGAGCTTGAGTTTTTTGTTCATGGTTAATCCCCCGTGAAATGAGACTATTTCACCCGTCCGTCCTGTGCTTGTCTTAGCATTTCAGGGGCGAAATAGAAAAATAGGATCCTATATAAAAATGTAGTCCGCAACCAGGTAAAGAGCAAATTGATTATTACAATGGGCCACTTGTTTATTGTTTTACCGTTTCCCAAAGTGCCCTAAGAACTTTAGCTGCCCCATCCTCAATCTTATAATCCACAACGTGCGAAACCTCGGTGCGCCCGGGGTTGATTTCCACCGTCGGGATCCCTTTCTGGCGAGCCAACATCACCGGCTGAGCTATATACGGAAACACACTGGTGGTACCAATAGTGAAAACCATATCGTATCCAGTCTCTAGCACATGATATAACTTATTAATCTCCCGCTCAGGTAATTGCTCGCCAAACAAAACCACTTCATGACGCAATACCTCTCCGCACTTTGGACAACGCGGTGGCAAATTATCCATATCTACACTTATATCCTTTGCCATCCCTTCGAAATCACAAGACATACAATGCACCTTATCCAAAGTCCCGTGGATCTCGATCAGGTTAGCGGTTCCCGCCTCGCTATGAAAACCGTCAATATTCTGCGTTAATACCCAGGTATCTTTTTTGGCTTGCTCTATTTCGGCTATCACCTTATGCCCGTCATTGTGACTGGCATCATGGCAGGAGTGAGCAATCTGCAGCAAATATTTCCAAGTAATCTCCGGACGACGGCGCAACATGTCACCAGAAATAGCCACCTCAATCGGCATCTCATCGTCTGTATGTTCATTATTATACAACCCGCCAATACCACGATAGGTTGGCAGACCGGAATCTGCAGACATTCCTGCGCCAGTAATGAACAGTATGCGCTGCGCTGAACGCATGTGGTCACAAATTTCTTGCTGCTGTTGCGCAGATATGCCTTTTAGTGTTTCTGTCATTTTTTCAACCTAACTCTCACTCTTTACAAGAGTTTCCAAATATTCAATCAATTCATCAAACCACTTAAGATGCGCCTCAAAGGTGATAATTGCCGCCCGCAATGACAGCTGCGGAAACTTATATTTAGGATCCTGGTTATCATTCTTGTAGTGAGTTTCTTCAATCTGCTGGAAGATCGCCATCTTCTCCATAGTGAACTTCTTTCTTTCAAGCACTTCCCGTAGTAGCTTCGACGGAGTAGCCAAATCACCAACCGTCATCTTAATAATAAACATATCACGTACCGGTGGAATCTCCGCCGGGGTGTCCATCCACAACTTTAGTGAATTAAGGCCATCGTCTGTTAATCTATAAATTTTCTTTGCAGGCTTGCTCTCCTGCTCAATTTTTTCAAATTCTACCCAACCCATATCAGCCATCTTTTTCAGCTCTGAATAAATTTGCGGATGGGATGCCTTCCAGCTAAAACCTACCCCCTCCTGAAATCGCTTGGCAATTTCGTAACCGGTTCCTTCACCTCGGCAAAGATCAACAAGTATTGCATATCTTAGTGACATTTTAGTTCCTTTTTATGGCACAACCTTAGCGGTTGTGTATCAGTTTTTAATTCCCATCTTTTCTTCAGCAAATATCCTTGGATCCATCAGCTTAAGATCTGGGGAAATAAGCGGCTTAAAATCCATTTGCTCAAGGATATCTTGGTGCAGATCGACACCGGGGGCTATCTCGATCAGCTCAACACCCTCTTTTACCAGGCGGAAAACACAACGTTCAGTTACATAAAGTATATCCTGCCCGTTTTCAATTGCACGTTTACCACTAAATGTTATCTGCTCAACCTTATCAACAAACTTTCTACCACCGGAATTTTTCTCCAGCTTCATTTCACCATAGCAAGATGTAAATTCTATCTTTCCAGAAAGCATTGCCCCCATAAACACAACCTTATGGGTATTCTGACTGATATTAATAAAGCCACCAGCACCAGCGACCCTGCCGGAAAACTTACTTACGTTTACATTACCTTCCATATCTAGCTGCGCCATACCAAGATATGCAATACAAAGTCCGCCACCATCATAAAAATCGAACTGATAGGGCTGATCAATAATCGCTTCAGGATTATAGGATGCACCAAAATCAAGACCACCTGCCGGCACACCGCCTATCACACCAGGTTCTGCAGTCAGGGTGAAATTATCAATTACACCTTCCTCTGCCGCTACCATAGCAACTGCCTCAGGCGCGCCAATACCCAGATTCACGATATCACCATTTTGAAGTTCAAAGCAGGCACGGCGCCCCATGATCTTTTTAACACTCATTGGCAAAGGATCTAGATCATGGTGTTCGCAAGCCACCTCACCCACAAACGCCGGGTCAAACTCACTACCAAATGTCTGCTGGTGATTTTCTACAGAAGCCTTAACGATATAGTCTACCATCACACCAGGCACAACAACGCTATGCGGTCTTAATTCACCGGCATCGACAACATTTTCCACCTGGGCAATCACAACACCCCCACTATTGGTTGTGGCTGCAGCTATTGCCATGGCCTCAATCTTCAACGCCTCTTTCTCGAAAGTAATATTACCGCGGGTATCTGCTGTTGTTCCGCGAATAAGCGCGACCGATGGCTTAAATTGTTTAAAGCGGAGGCACTCTTTTCCATCTATTTCAAAAAGCTCAACGATATCCTCTTTGGCTTTTTTGTTTACCTTGCCCCCCTCAACTCTGGGATCAACAAAGGTATCCAAACCAACTGTCGACAGAGTTGCCGGTTTTTTACCCGCAATATCCCGCAACATATGAGCGATAACGCCTTGAGGCAGATTATAGGCCTCAAGTTTTTCTTCAAAGGCAAGTTTTTGTAACTTGGGAACCAACCCCCAATGTCCGCCGATCACACGTTTTATCAGGCCTTCATGCGCTAAGTGGTTTCCACCTCTATCCTTCGAATCCCCTTGGCCTGCAGCATATACCAGGGTTAAATCTCTGGGCTGATTTTGCTCCAAAAAGCGTTTCTCCAATGCAATCATCAACTCTTCAGCAACTCCAGTACCAACAAAACCGCCAGTAATAATGGTGTCATTATCTTTTATTTTCTCGACCGCCTGCAGAGCCGTAATCATTTTTGCAGATGATTGCTTCACTTCCACCTCTTTTTACTCCTTAACAATAATTTCCTAGCGAACTTATTACCTAAATTATAGTCATACAGAATAAATTTACATTCAACTTATGTCGCATTATTAAAGTTATTGACTAAAATCTAATATTGTATGGTTATCTTTTGTTCAGGCGCTTTACATCACTAGTTACGCAAAAGATCTATTACATAATAACGAGAAAGTTCTTGCTCTATTGCAAAATGGTCCATATAATATCGGGTCCTTAAAAATTCTCTCGTCGTTATAATAAATAACAGGAAACTTGGGAAATAACGAGAAACCTAACCTATTATTTAGTTAATAAGTATGAGGTTTTAGAGCACTCAAAGCTAGGCATAACATCTTTTACCGGCATCGCCCGCACATACAGATATAGGTAAATACAGTAAATGAGTCAGCTAAATAAGCTACAAGAGCAACAGCAGTCGCGCTTAAAAGCGCTTATCGCCAAAGGTAAAGAGCAAGGATTTCTAACCTATTCTGAAGTTAACGACCACCTTCCAAACGATATCATCGATCCGGATCAGATAGAAGATATCATTAGCATGATAAACGACATGGGCATAACCGTATACGAGGTTGCCCCTGACGCTGACACCCTTATTCTCGATGACACCACCGTCACTGATGAAGAGGTTCAGGAAGCTGCAGCTGCAGCTCTTGCATCAGTTGAAAGTGAGCTTGGCAGAACCACAGACCCTGTTCGTATGTATATGCGCGAAATGGGCACCGTGGAACTTTTGACCCGCGAAGGCGAAATCGTTCTTGCCAAAAGAATCGAAGAGGGTATCCGCACCGTATTAAATACTCTTGCAAAATTCCCAGACTCTTCGCGAATTCTACTGAATATATATGACAATATTATTGAAAAAGAGCTACGCCTGAATGACCTAATTGTCGGCTTTCGCGATCCAAATGAAGAAGAGATTGAGGAAGAGGAAGAGCTTACAGCGGCAGACGAAGAAGGGATTGACGAGTCAGATGATTCCGCCGATCTGGACGATGACGATGAAAGCGGCCCGGACCCTGAAAAAGCTGCAGAGGTATTCCAACGCCTGCGTGACAGCTATGCAGAAGTAAATACTCTGATCAACAAGCACGGTAGCGATCACAAAAAGAGCAAAGAAGCAGCTGAAGCACTATCAGCCGTATTCCTTGAGCTAAAACTTGCACCGAAAGCCATACACAGAGCAGTTAGAAATCTGCGCGGATATATCTCTCGCATCAGACAACAGGAAAGAGTTGTTCTAAAAGCATGCGTTGATAAAAGCGGAATGCCGCGCAAAAATTTCATCAACAGCTTCCCAGGTAATGAAACCGACCAGAACTGGCTAAAAGAACTGATTAATTCAGATCGTGATTATGCCGAGAGAATCAACACCAATAAAAACGAGATAGCCAAAGCTCAGGCCCGAATGGGTATTATTGAAAAAGAAAGCGGCATGCACATCTCCGAAATTAAAAGCATCAACCGCATGATGTCTATCGGTGAAGCAAAGGCACGCCGCGCCAAGAAAGAGATGGTTGAAGCCAATCTGAGACTGGTAATCTCAATTGCGAAAAAATACACCAACCGCGGCCTACAATTCCTAGACCTTATCCAGGAAGGCAATATCGGCTTGATGAAGGCGGTAGACAAATTTGAATATCGTCGAGGTTATAAGTTTTCTACCTACGCAACATGGTGGATTAGGCAAGCAATTACCCGATCTATTGCAGACCAGGCTCGCACCATTCGTATTCCGGTTCATATGATCGAAACCATCAACAAGCTAAATCGCATCTCGCGCCAAATGCTTCAAGAGATGGGACGCGAAGCAACTCCGGAAGAGCTGGCTGAAAAGATGGATATGCCTGAGGACAAAATCCGCAAGGTTCTAAAGATTGCTAAAGAGCCAATCTCCATGGAAACACCGATTGGCGACGATGAAGATTCACACCTAGGCGACTTCATTGAAGACACCAACGTATTATCTCCATCAGAATCGGCGACCGCAGAAGGGCTACGCGAAGCAACCAGAAACGTACTTTCCGGCCTAACACCACGTGAAGCCAAAGTGCTGCGTATGCGCTTCGGCATAGACATGAACACCGATCATACTCTGGAAGAAGTGGGTAAACAGTTTGACGTAACCCGTGAGCGTATTCGTCAGATCGAAGCCAAGGCTCTGCGCAAACTGCGTCACCCTACTAGATCTGATCTACTGCGTAGCTTCCTTGATGAAGAGATAAATCGCCAGTAGCGCTTTATTTAGAACACGCAAAAAAGACGGCTAAATAAGCCGTCTTTTTTTATTGCATAAATATTAAATAAGGGGTTCTCGAACCCATATAATCTATGTATAATCATCCATCCTCTAAAGGGGCCTGTAGCTCAGTTGGTTAGAGCAGGGGACTCA
>QZLE01000155.1 GCA_004796365.1 Gammaproteobacteria bacterium
AAAACAAGGCCCCGGAACGAATTCCGAGGCCTTGTACTTGGTGGTGGTTTTATAGTTATTGTTATCCTTAACGTAAATAACTTTTATTCGCTGTTTTTAAAAACATTGACTTTAAAAGACGTTATCCACATTTTGAATCGCTGCAGTTCAAGCATGTCATGCAACCATCCATCATAATTACTGCGACGGTGTTGCACTTCGAACAGAGTTGAGAGCCTTCTGGAAAATCACTCTTCGCCTCTGATGTCGTTTGATTATTCTTCGCTTCATATTCTGCTCTCTTTTCTGCAATTAGTTGTTTCTGGCGCTCATCCAGTTCATCACTGGCCAGCATTCCAATCATCTTCATGTGGGTTTCGATTGCTTCGCCAATTTCAGCAACCAAAGAAGGCATAAACTTACCACCTTTTTTGAAATATCCGCCCTTAGGGTCAAATACCGCCTTTAGCTCTTCAACAAGAAACGTCACGTCACCACCCTTACGGAATACAGCAGAGATAACTCGAGTCAGCGCAACGATCCACTGGAATTGATCCATGTTTTTCGAGTTAATAAATACTTCGAACGGACGACGCATCTCGTGCTCAGTTCCTTCATTAAGAATCATGTCGTTGATAGTGATATACAGCGAATGCTCAGACAGCGGTGTTTTAACCTTATAGGTTGAACCCATCAAAAATTCCGGGCGTTCCACACTCTCGTGCATATGAATTACATTACTTTTCTCTTCTACTGGAGCAACGTCCACCTGTTGTTGCTCCTCTTCAGAAGCAACCTGATAACCAACAATCTTCTTTTCAATTTTAAGTGCCATTTTCTTTCTCCGCATATCTTGGAGGCGATTGCCCCCGAGATTAAAACTTTCCGTAGTAACCTTCTTTCAAGGCATCGAACAGATTGGCTGCAGTGTGTACTTCGCCATCATATTCCACTTCTTCGTTACCTTTTAGCATCACTGAGGTACCATCTTCCAACTTAAACTCATATTCGGTATTTTCCAGATCGGTCTCCTTAACCAACACTCCCTGAAATGCCTCCGGATTAAATCTGAATGTGGTACAGCCTTTAAGACCCTGCTCGTACGCGTACATATAGATATCTTTAAACTCATTAAAGTCAAAGTCCGTAGGTACATTTGCTGTCTTTGAGATTGAAGAATCGATCCACTTTTGCGCCGCAGACTGAATATCAACATGCGCCTTCGGCGTAATATCATCTGCAGAAATGAAGTAGTCCGGCAGTCTGTCCGCATCATTTTGCGTATACGGATCTGCATTTTCATTAATAAATGTTCTGTATGCCAGCAGCTCAAATGAAAGAACATCTACCTTCTCTTTGGTCTTCTTGCCTTCACGGATAATATTACGTGAATACTTGTGCGCAAAGCTTGGCTCGATACCGTTACTGGCATTGTTTGAAAGCGATAACGAAATGGTACCAGTTGGTGCAATCGAAGAGTGGTGAGTAAAGCGGCTTCCAACTTCTATTAGCTCATTAACCAGCTCTGGGTTTTCAGCTGCAACCTTTTGCATATAGCGACTGTATTTACCCCAAAGAACCTTACCTGCTACTTTATCGCCTTCCTTAATACCGTCTGTTGCCATCTCAGGGCGCTGGCGCAACATCTTGGCTGTAATTTCAAACTCCTTCTCCATAATCGGAGCAGGGCCTTTCTCCTTCGCAAGATCTAGGGAAGTTTCCCAACCAACCATGGCCATGCGCTTGGTAAGCTCTTCGGTAAATTCTACCGAATCTTTGGAACCATACTTCATGCACATCATAGTTAGAGTAGAACCAAGGCCAAGATAACCCATTCCATGTCTTCTTTTGTTGTTGATCTCGTCCTGTTGCTGCGGCAAAGGCAGACCATTGATCTCTACAACGTTATCTAACATACGTGTAAAGATAGAAACTGTTTTATCAAAATTTTCCCAGTCAAAACGTGCGTAGCTGGTGAACGGATCAAGTACAAACTTAGTCAGGTTAATAGAGCCTAACAGGCAACTACCATAAGGAGGAAGGGGCTGTTCACCACAAGGGTTGGTTGCGCGAATCTGCTCGCAGAACCAGTTGTTGTTCATCTCATTTACTTTGTCGATAAGGATAAATCCTGGCTCAGCAAAGTCATAGGTTGAGGTCATGATCATATCCCAAAGCCTACGTGCCTGAATGGTCTTGTATATCTTGCAGGCGACCTTGCCCTCTTCATTAGCAATGTACCCTTCAGGGTTTGGAACATCTTTCCAAACAACCTTAGATGAATCATTAAGGTCAATCTGCCCCTCTTCGTCTATTCCTTTTTCGGCAATAGGGAAGGTTAGGTGCCATTGAGAATCATTTCTAACTGCATGGATAAACTCTTCAGTAATAAGCAGTGAAAGATTGAACTGGCGCAGTCTGCCATCTTCACGCTTGGCGCGGATAAACTCCATGACATCAGGATGACTAACATCGAAGGTTGCCATCTGCGCACCGCGACGCCCACCGGCAGAAGAAACGGTGAAGCACATTTTGTCATAGATATCCATGAATGAAAGCGGACCGGATGTGTACGCACCAGCACCAGAAACATAACCGCCTTTTGGTCTTAAAGTAGAAAACTCATAACCAATACCACAACCAGCCTTTAACGTAAGACCAGCTTCATGGGTCTTGCCCAGGATGTCATCCATTGAATCCTGAATTATTCCAGAAACAGTGCAGTTAATGGTGGATGTTGCAGGCTTGTATGCGCTGGCGCCAGCATTAGAGATAATGCGCCCGGCAGGAACAGCACCATGCAATAATGCCCACTCAAATTTTTCAAACCACTCTTTCTTCTTAGCCTTAGTGGTTTCTACTTCAGCCAAGGCCTGAGCAACACGTCTATAGGTATCCTGCAGATCCTTATCAACATTCTTTCCATCTTTAGCTTTCAAACGGTATTTTTTATCCCAAATATCCAGAGATGGCTCCTGCAGCTCAATCTCACGGACCTCCACTTGGACTGGTTTTAATTGTGCACTCATTGCTATTCCCTTAGTTCTCTTATTCCGCCGCAAGTTATCCACAGCTTGTTAACTTGTTATCAACGTTTTATTAACAACTAAACACTATATATTGTGTTTCATTTGCGCTAAGTATGAACTTTTATATGAAAAATTCAAGTCTTCTTATATTGACATTCCCATATAAAAAAACCTGTTAAATCAATATAGTACTAATTTAACCTTGAACAAGAATTAACCATAAACTGCTAATTTTATTGAATATATTTTTTCTTGTAACTTTTTTGCAAAATACTATATATAGTGTTTGTAAAAAAATGGTTTTTGCTGTGTATAAACAATTGAAATACCCCAGCAAATATGGGGTCATAGGGGTTTTTGCCTTCAAAAAATGGTTTTTTGGCAGAATTTTAGAGAATTATTATTTTTGTGATGAATATCACAAGTTGCGCGCAACAAATAGTTAGTTTTGTCTTTTTAACCACTAAACCGGCCCAACAAATACTCTATATTTTTAATAAGAAAATATTTGGAGTAATAAATTATGATTTTTTGGATGGCTTACTGGAATACTGCATATGTAATATGGAGACAAAGCACCATTAACTACTTACAAGCAATGAATAAGGTTTATTCATAGTTAACCTTAATTGAAACCACTATAATCTGGTTTAAATGGAATTATCTTTTTAACCTAGATTTCTTAAGGGGCTATTGGTTGGACATATTACTCATAGATGACCACCATATTTTTCGCGATGGACTCAAACTCTTACTACAGCAGCAGGAGTCAAG
>QZLE01000140.1 GCA_004796365.1 Gammaproteobacteria bacterium
AATAGGGAAGTACTGGATTCCTTTGGTGAAGGGCTATGGGAAAGATTTACCTGTCATAATCCACTTAGGTTTTATAGTCTTGATAAGATCGCTGATGATTTTCATGCGGCACTTAAGAGTGAGACTGATGGATTGGGAAAAAAGAGCGATAGTGGTGATCAGTCTGGTGATGCCGATCTTGATGATGAAATAACGGAACAAGTGAATAAAGAAGGGCTTTCTAGTGAAGAGTTAAATATGGTTTCAAATAATCAGAGCGTTTTAGAAGTTCTGGCAGAGAAGCGGAAAAAACTTCTGAAAAATACTAGGTTGCCGATATGGGAAATGTAGGTTTGTTGAGGATAATTTTAATCGTATTTCTGTGCTGCTTTCAGCTGCACAATTCTTTAGCGAAAGATTTAGGAAATGTAAAAAAAATGAAAACAGTGATTCGTAAAGGTCATGAATTTACACCGTTAAGTGACTTTAAAAATGAGGTTAAGAATAATGCAGCAGCATATTTTCCGCCAAAGGAATATAGGCTTGATAACACTCAGCAAAAGCTTCTGAAAGGTATTTTTGCAGTGCCACAGGCAAATGCTGTAGCTACTTTTGCTCCAGATGATTCGGTGCGATTAATTAAGTTTAGTGGTAACTCTGTAGATTTTGATAAGTTCGGTTCACTTGAATATGGGGGGGAGTTTGCATACCTAAGAAATTCCGGCTCAGACTTTACAGCTTTTGCCCAAACTCGCGGTATTAATTTACTAGATTTTAAAACTGGAGAAATAAAAGAGTTCTCTGGTACTGATTCAATTAGTGAATATATAAAAAAGATTTGGATCGCTGACGATAAAAAGCGCCACCTATTAGTTCAGTCAAAAGAGGTTGGTGGCTATGCGCTGGATAAGGGTCTGGTAGGGCGTGATATCCTGCGCCTGATTGATTTTAGCGGAGAAGAAAAAAAGGTATTGCGTCAAATGGTGCTTCCTGCGGAAGACAAAGAAGGTTATATCGACTTTGTCGAACTGTTTGGGAGCAGTATTTTTGCTTACCGTAGAGACAATATGCGTGTATATGACTTGGAATTTAAAGAAAAGCAGCATCCGGTTGCTGAGCAACTTTATAAGCATAAAGAGCAACTTGGTTACCACTCAACGGCAGTATTGGCTGTACATACAGATTATCCAATAGCTTGGGTTGGGGAGTCTGATAAAGAAAAAAGAGTTTACATATCTAACTGGGTAGCATATTGGGGTGAAAACTCAGGATTTGATATGTTTTTATCTGGTATGCCTTCGTCACGATTGTTTTTTAGCCCAGATGGAAAATGGTTGGTATGTTCAGGTATGATCAAACGTCAGTCCAGAATGATAGCAATTCCCATTAGCGAAAAACTTCCACATTACCTTGGTAGACCAATTCTTTTAGGCGATAATCCAGAAGTTGATGATATGCGCATGGCATTCACTCATGATCCGGTTGGGGTGGTATTGGCTACCAATGATGTTATCTATAAGTGGGATTTACCGCCAGTACCTGAAGATATAGAGGCGTGGAACAAAGATCCGCAGCCATTTATCGATGCATGGATAAAGTCCAGGCAATAATAAATAGGGTGAGTTCATCAGAATAACCGTGGACACATTTCGTTCCCAGACTCCGCCTTGGAATGCATAAATCAAGCTCCGCCTGATAAACCCAAAAAAGAACTCGCTCTCGTGCTTTACTCATTATTTACCTTATCTGGAATAAAACTAAACCATAGGCTTATAAATTTAGGCCTTACAGGATAGATTTGTTCTATAATTGGTTGACTACATTAAAAAACGGAATTGTATGCTTGTATTCGATATTTATGTTGCCAAGGACTACGTATTAGAAAACGGTAGTGATGGTGTTCCTCGTGCTGTTGAGATGAGCGAGCGCTATTCTGTATTGCGTAGCGAGGTACTTAAGCGCTATCAGCAGGATGACACTAAACAAACTGTAGATTTCTCTTTTAACTGGGATGGTTCACGTTGGAGGGGGCATCTTTTTTTTTCCCTTGATGGTTGGGTGCTGAACGGTCGCCGCCTGACTGAAGGCAGTGACGATCTTACCGCCCTAGGCTTTAACCCTGAACACGTTGTTTCTGTTTCTAGCGGTGTTGGCCTTACTCTGTTTATTGGTGCTACCGGTTCGGGTAAGTCTACGACGATGGTGGCGGCTTCAGAAGAGCTGGCTAAACAAAATAAGCGTGGCCTGACCATTACCATTGAAGATCCCATCGAGTATGTATATACAGACAAACTTGTTTTTCAGCGTGAGGTTGGTACACATACAAACTCTATGGCGGATGGAGTACGTGAGGCTGTGCGCGAACGTCCGAGAACCATTGTAATTGGCGAGATACGTGATCCAGAGACAGCGTATGCTGCGATTCTGGCAGGTCTTTCAGGGCACCGTGTTTTTGCATCAATTCATGCAAAAGATATTCGCGAGGGGATTAGTCGTATGCTTATTCTTCTTGGTGAAGATCATTCCGGCATGTTTTATGAGGCTGTGCAGGGCTATGTTGCGCAGAATCTTATATGGACCGATAAGTCATCTGACGGCAGGCCAGTACTGTTATATGAAACACTGGTACAGGACGAACAAGTAAAATCGTGTATTAAGCGTGGCCCTGAGTTTTTGCAGCAACTGGTGCATGAGTTTAATCGCCAGAAACGGTTTAGAATGAACGAAATGGGGCAAACCCTTATTAAGATTGGCAGGGCAACCAAGGATCAGATCGAGGGTGCCTTGGGGGCTAAGATAATATAGTTATCTGCATTACCCCTTCACACTCTTTTAAAAAACGGGCCAGGTATCGACAGGCTTGAATATTATTTCAGTGTATTCTGTAGCGGTTTAAATCTGCGGATCCAAGGCTTTGAGTTGCTGATTGGTTTTGGCTGATTTTTCAGGAATGCATTGGCGTCTTTGGTTGTTTTGAAAGATCCAATAATCAATACGTACCATTCTTTACCTTTTCTTAACGTCAAGGCAATTTTGGCATCTTTTAGTGATGGATATTTATCCTTATATTTATTAAGAGATGATGGATCTTTGGCAGCCAATAGCTGCATGGTGTAATTTAGCGGTGGTTGAGCTTTAATCCAAACATTTACAGTGTTTTCGGTAGCTTTTTTAGCTGTTGGGGCTGCTTTTGGGCGCGGTTTAATTTGGGTTTGCGGTATTGCTGTAGCTGGTTTGGTTTTGGCTACTTGTGTTTTTGCTTTTACAGACGGGTTAGCTTCGGGTGTTACTGGTTCTGCTTCAGGTTTTGTCTTAGCATTTGTTTCAGTTAAAACCTTTTTAGGGGGTTCTACGATAGTTTTTTCTGCCAGCTTTTGTTCAACTGGCTTCCCTGTTTCTGCTGGCTTGGCAGCTACAGTTGCTACTTCTGGCTTAATTGTATCTGTTTTAATGGTAACCTGTTCAGGTTTTTTGGGGGGCGCTTTCTGCTGATCTGATGTCGTATCAACTTTGGTTGCGGTTATTACTGGTATTACTGGTATAGGTTTTTCGATTTTATCAGCTGTTTCTTTATCAGTAGGTTTTGGTTCCTTCGGTTCAGTTACCCGAGGTGTGGGAGTTGCTTGTGCCACTTTTTGTTCTGATACGGGCTGATCTGTCGCTTTTTTAGCCATGCTGTCTACTGCCTGTTCCAGCGGCACTACAGGTTCCGCTATAGGTTCAACGGCTACAATGGCTGGCTCTTGAAGTTCAGTTTTCGTTTGTGTCTTTTTAGTAGTTGCTGTGTCAGTAGCTTCGACTGCCACAGGAGGTTGCTGCGAATCATATGGAGTAACTTTCTTAGTTGGTAGAGTAGTGTTAGCAATAGTAGAGATGTTTTCGTCTTCTGTGGATGCAAATTGTGTGTGCCCATAGAACAGATAACCGATAAAGGCTAAAGACAGTAATCCAACAGTAATTAAGGCAGCTGGGACAAATTTATTTGAGGCTGAGCTTTCATTTTGTTCAAAATTTTGAATGTCTGACGTAGATTTATTTCCGGCTAGTGTTTCTAAAACTCTGCAGGTTTCATAGTTGATTAATGATGGTATACCCTTGGCTTTGTTATGGATTGATTGAATTTGTGCCGGGGTTAGAAGTTCAATATTCTCATCGTTGCTGGCAAATTGAAGGCGTTGATTGATATAGTCCGTAGTCTGTTTTTCTGAAAAAGGATAAAGGTAAATTGTATGTAGAATAGATAGGTGGTTATTTATTCTTGGTAAAGCTGTTAGTATCTGTTCAAGCTGCGGATGCCCAGCAAATACAATAGAAATTGCTGGTACGCCATCTTCAGCAACTAATTTTCTAAGTAACAACAGTTGGTCAATCGTGTAGCTATCGAGTTGGTCGGCATCGTCAATTAGTAGAACAGTTTTGCCTTCAGTTCTGCGGCGAAAAGCGACTCGTTTAGCAAAAAATTCTGGAATGCTGGCATTTGAGCTAGGAGCTTGAATCTCTAACTGTTTAAGCGCAAGTTTACATATGCCTTCAATGGTGATTTTATCAGTTGCCTTGATAGGGCAGAAAGTTAGACCTTTGTGTCTGGTTTTTGCGAGCTTATAGAGCAGGGATGATTTGCCAATTCCATTTTCGCCCTTGATCATTACAATTTTATCGCTGCCATGGATGATATTGATAAGGACGTTTAGCTGTGTTGATATTGCAGAGTCTTCAAAGGCGTAGCGGTGACTCCCTTTATCCATAAATGGCTGGCGATTCAAGCCAAATTTAACAAGGGTTTTTGTGCTTAGAAGATTTGTTGCGTCTTTTGAGTCCATATCTAGTGATCCATAACTCTTTAATGTTCCAATTTAAACTATGGCTGCATATTGATTGATACAGCTGGAATAGTTTGGCAAAACCAGTATCTTTCCAAGATACTACTTTAGCTTCTGCACCTAAAGTATAACCGTAGAACGGTTTTTCGCATACTAAAATTTGTGAATATTTAACGGATAAAACATTAACTTGGCTTCAATACTCACCATTAATATTCAAAATTGTCGTAAACATTATATCTTGTGCCTAATAGTATGAGTATTGCTTTTTTTGGCCAAACAATATGTTGTAGAGACTGATGCTGATTTTTTAATAAAAGGTTCACATTTTTTTTGTAATTTTGTTGACACATAACGATCTCGACCGTATTATACGCCCACAGCTTGAGGCTGCTAACCAATTAAGCCCAGCTAAGTCCTGCGTCCCCTTCGTCTAGAGGCCTAGGACACCGCCCTTTCACGGCGGTAACAGGGGTTCGAACCCCCTAGGGGACGCCATATTCCAAAAAGCCGCTCATTATTTGAGCGGCTTTTCTATTTTAAGGTGCTGAAATCTGCCCGGCTGAAAGAAGCTTCCCAATAAGAATTGGTTTTGATATCCAGATCACCTCATCATCAAAGGTTCTGCCTTGCTGTTCGCTTTTTTCTCGGCTGATAAACTCGGTGTTTCCGGCGACGTTATAGTTTCTGCTTCCGGTTATGGTTGCACCGACGTTTTCTGCTTCATAGGTAGATGGAACTCCTGTGCCACCAACATTATATTCGGCCCAGTTCTTACCCAATGAGTAGATAACAACTGGGGCATTGAAGGTTAAAGTAGCTCTACCTGCACCTGTATCATTATATACTTCAAGGTCATTGCAGTTGGTGTTTCCAGAACCGCTGCAAGGGCTTGGAAACCAAGAAGCTGATTCGGCGTAAGTTAGAGATAACGCCCTTAATCCCAAGTGTTCATTTGTTTCATCGACGAGTGCAGGGTCTGTGATGACGTTTTTGAGTTCACCGGTTGTTGTAAAATCAGGTTGACCATTTTGGTTTATATCCCTGACTGTAACGCTGTAACCATATGGGTTATTCCATGGGTCGGAGAAAATAATATCTTCATTCAGTTGGCCGCTCAAACCAAGGGACTGGTGTGGCACAAACCCATGAGCTGTAGTGCAGGTGCCACCACCTTGCGGAGCTTCCATTCCATTGGAGTTAACTGTAGCAGGGCAGGGAAGGCGCCCATTAGCGATGGCAAAACCTAATATTGCCTCCTTGATGGTTTCCATCTGATTTTTATTATCAATGAGTCTGGTGCTTTGCAATTGTTCGCTTATCGGAATCAATATCCCGCCAGCTAGTAGCCCGATAATTACCAGTACAATGGCCATCTCTACTAATGAAAATCCGTACTCTGTGTTTTTTGTAAATATATCTTTTTTGATCTTCATCTTTGTTTCCAATTATTCAATTGTTAGTCCAAATTCTGATAATGTTACATCTGTTTGTGTCGGTGAGAAATTGCACCCTCCGAATGCTGCAGTAAAGCCAAAGCGGATACCGTTGCCTCCGTTATCGGGATCGCCCTCCATTTGGCTTGGGAAATCAATGCAATGTGTTATAAGAGCTGCATTTGTAGCCTCGTTATAATCACTATCAAGCTTTCCGAAGTCTGTACAGTCATACCCTTCGCAATCCATCCATGCCATGACCTTGGCGAAACTACCACCGCTTCCTGGGCCCCCAGATGAACAATCACTATCGGTGTATCCGGTGTGAATCTCAATCCTTGTGCTGTGCTCTTCTTGGTCTTCAAGCCAGGTGACTTCCTCTTGAGTTGCATTGCCAAGGTAATAGCAGCCAGCGCCAGGACATGTCGCGGCTAAAGAAGAATTATGATTGTTATTTGATCTGGTAACTACTGCGATATGATTGCCGCTAGGATCGCCGCGACCGAAAGATGAGGCGATGTCGTATTCAACAGCAAAAGTTCTGTTTTCAGGATTGCCAGACATACCTGCAAAGCCAAGGCTGCCACCTCTGTCACCGCAGCTTGTGGATGGCCCAGGTGTAATCGCAAACGTAAAGCCCGAGCACCTATTCAGGCTGTTGGCACTTATATCATGCTGCAATTTAAATTTATAAAAAGTGCGCAGGGTTTTGTCTTCAAGCTCAAATGGCTCGTTATACCACAGACAGGTTGCTTGGAATATTGGAAAAAAACCACCAGTTTTATGCAGCTGCAATTCGCTGTCACTGCCATTTGGGGTTGCGGTGTAGGTCCCATTGCCAGATTTCTGGTCAAAATTTTCCAAGTCGTTGGTAAATGTGATCTGAGCAGTAGATTCGTCGAGTGTGGCTTCTTCTGGTGGTGGTTGGGGTATTGTTACCACTCCAGCTTTGTTGATAGCTGCTAAAAGCTCATCTCTTGTTATATAGATTATCTGGTCATTAAATGGTTGTGGATTTTGTGCAGAGTAGGGTGGTAAGGTTGCGGTAGACCTTTTTTCTGCGCTGATAAAGATATCAGCTGTATCGATAGATCCACTGAGTGCCGCATTGTTGACCTGGCTGGAATCTGATAGCTGTGTTCTGTCGAGAAATTCTGCAGCAGCGAAACTTTGTTCGCAAATCATATTTTGACTATTTCCAGCCCGGTTTTGGTATTCCAGAGGCTTTTGGGGAGCAATTATTGCGGCAACAAATGGATCTGCTGGGTCAGATATTTCGGTAAATCTATCGCCACTGAAGAGCCGAATTAATCCGCTTGCGGTGTTCGCTGGTTCTATTTGCTTTTCCAGGCCTGTAGCGACATACCACAGGCATTCTCCGCTGGAGTCTAATAATGGTGGCAGACCAAGAGTGCGCCATGGAAGGTGACCGATGCTGTTTCTATGCGAGCTAAGGCAGCCGGAATGTTGCTCGCCATCATCAAGCCCAGCACCTGCAGCAGTGTCCGGGCAGGGGAGAAATCCGTAGTCACCGATTTGGTATAGGTGATAATTTGCTGTTACATAATCAAGAATTGCCTGCTTTGCAATGCCAAGTTGCTCGGTAGTTTTCTTATCTTTTTCGATATTAAGGTTATTATTGTTATATGCAGCTATAAAAAGTGATGCAAAGCCAATGATCACTGCAAACATTAGTAATAGCAGCACCGCGCCATTTTGCTTTTTAGGATTTGATATGCGGTGATAATTCATAGCTTTTCTTCGGCCTGATAGTTTTATTTGTGCCAGTTAAAATTTAGGGTTCAATGCCCTGATCTATCATCTGCTTAGCCGCCTTTTTTGAATTGACAATATCTATTAAAGTTTTAGTTATTTCATTAGGTTCTTCTACCGATTGATCGCCGTTTTCAAACATTTTGTCAGTAGAATTATAGGGCTCTTCAGAATTATTACCCTCAGATACTTCTTCTATATAGTTAAATATTTCTTTTACGGAGTTGTCCTTTGCATTGTATATCTGCCCAGCTTTTAGCTGCACTGATGTTTGGCTGTCCAGCTTAACAAGGACGACATTTTGGCTAGTACCTTCTTGCTCGGAAACTTCTTGCGCACTAGGCTTATTATCAATCCATGCGACTTTAGATCCATCCGGCTTGGTGATGATTCCTTTGACGATAATTGTTGACTTGGCCGGTATTTCAGTTGCAGGTTCTTCTCCCTTGTCACTAACAATCACTTCCTTAGGTTTATACAGATCAGGGTTGTTACGGTAAAGATCGATTTTTGTTCTGAACTCAGGAGGTAAGAACAGTCGTTTGAAGTGTTGATTAGCTTCATTTTCAGCAAAGACAGATGCAGAAAAGGTCAAAGTAAGAACTAGGTTTGCAAGCAATATATTTATATTTTTCACTTTATTGCTCCATAACTATGTTATCTGGTGTTAACAGTGTGACTTGTAGCCAGTGAATATCACAGTCAGCAGTGAGTATTGGTTTGGTTATTTCAATGTCATCGATTGTTTTTGGAATTTGACTCGGGGTGATTGAGCATTCATCTATTAAGTAATGTCCTCGAGCCTTGTTTTGCAAACTGGCTAGAATATTTATCATGTCTTTTTCGTGTAATAGGCCCATATTGATACTCATTGCTGTTTTCTTAACTTGAACATCGAAAAAGTCGTTGCCAATAAGCTCAAGAGGATAATCTTGTTGCGGAGAGATTGTGTATTGCAGTGAGGGTAATTTCAGAGTTTTATTTGTCTCCTGCAGTGCCTCGATCCAGGTAAGTCTATTTTCTTGTCCAATCACTCCTTTGATCTTTAGTAGCTGATATTTTTTTGCATATTCAACAAATATATTGTTTCGATTTATAAGGTCTTCATAGTTAGACTTTATGGAGTCGAGATTGTTTTTTTCATTCCTGAATTTGAGGGAGGATTCCTCATTGATGTAATAGCTTACTCCTGTAATCAGGCAGGCAACAGCTAAAACAACAATTAAGATGTTGATGCTGCGTTTAATTATACTACAGTCAAATCGGCTCATGATTCTGTCCCATTCTTATTGAGTTGCACGTTTGCATTAAGGCTGGGGTCATTGGTTATCTCTTTGGGCATGTTTTGATCAAACGTTATTTTTATAGAAAAGCTATTTTGATTTTGCGTTTTATCGGAGCTAGCTGGTGAGAATCCGGTACTACCACTAAATTGTGTTTGCGGCGTAATTTCCACTGGTTGTTTAGTTACTTCTACCTTAGTTGTTTGTTGTAACCCATCGAGTTCATTTTTAAATTTGGCAACAAGTTTCAGTGATTCACGGTAGTCTTTTTCCATACCAATTAGACTTGCATCAATCTGCAAAATCGGTTTTGGATATGTAGGGTTAGGCGGCTCAGGGTTAGGTTTCATGCTGGCGGGATTTGATGGGTCAGGAATTATCATCCCGCTATCGTAACTGATATTTACCCTGTCTAGTTTTATCTGCGGGTATTTGGTTAAGACTTCGCTAAATGTACTTAGTAATGTTGCTGGAGGGTAGGTTCTGTCACGCGTTAGCTTACCAACTGCATCAACGGATTGTTTCATTATTTCAGCATTATCCAAAAGTTCATCTAGTTGCAAAGATTGCTGTTCATATTTTTGCTGAAATATTTGCGCACTTTGTTTCGCAGATTCTGCATTTTTATCAAATATAACGCTGTTTATACCAAGATATGCAGAAAGTCCCAATCCCCCAATCGCTATAGCAGTACTGAGACCATATAAAAAGTTTTTAAGGCTATGGCTATTATGACAAAGAAGGTCATCATTTCTGCCGTAATGGTTTTTTGCCTTCAATCCGGAAATGTGAGCGAAAAGAATATCTGCAGTTGTGGATTCAAGCGGTTGTTTGATGCCAAGCATATCTGCCACTTCTGGGACAGTAATAACATCAAGATCAAAACCTTGATTGCTTTGTAATGCCTGGTTAATTTGCTCAGCATATTCCTCTGCGAGAATCAAAGTTGTATTAATGCGTTCAGACTCATTTGTGAGCCGCTTATATTGCAGATAGCGTATGGTTGAATCAATTTCACTTAATACAACACCTGGAAATTCTGAGATATCATTTAGTCTGGTTGGAATTAAGCGACTGAAATATAGTTTATTATGTTTATAAAAAGAAAATCTAATGGTCCATGGAAGCTGCTGGGTTATTAGCAGGCTAGGTTTATCTTCGAGCCCGATTTTTGGTAGTAGTGATTCACCAACAGTTGAAACTGACTGGATCCCAACAAGCCGGATACTTTGTCTGCGAATTTCGGAAAGCCATGGTGATAACAGCTCGGTATTTGTAAGAGCCCCAAGAAGAATTTCTTCTTTTCCTCGTTCGATTTGCGATTTTCCATGTGATAGCGCACAGCGATAGGTTACATCATGAAAACTATTATTTAATGACCTTTCAATAAGTGCTTCACGATCTCTTCCGCTTACCTTTGGAATCAGGTCGGTGTGGAAGTCTTCTTCAATAATGTCAACCAACATCATAGTTTTGATGTTTTTGTAATCTTTTACGAATTCACGAAAGCTGGCAAACCCTTCTGCATTAGGTTCGAAGACATTGGCGGCAATCACGGCTCCTTTTTGCCACCTTAGCACTTTGAGTCTGTATCCGTAAAAATAGAAAAGTTGCTTCATTATTCCTTACTTAACCTAATTTTTTGTCTAGCTTAATTTAGATATTACGTCGTATATCGGTCCGATAACCGCATACATGATCCACCCGAGAATCGATGCCAGAACGACTGTTAATATCGGAACAATCATAGGCTCAATCTTATCAATTGTGTCGTTTGCTTCTCGGGTATAAAACTCACATACGTTATTGAGTGCAGTATCAAGGCTGCCACCGGTTTCACCTATACCCATCATTCGGGTAACAAATGGCGGAAACATGCCAACATTTTTAAAACTGTTACTAATGGTTTCACCTTGTGATATCTGGTTTCTTGCGCGCTCAATCGATTGCTCAATAACGACGTTGTTAACCACTGATTTGCTCATGTTTAGTGTGTCTAATACGGTAATGCCGGATTCATACATCAATGCGAAATATTTAGTAAAACGAGCGATCTTTAACTTGTGAGTCAGACTGCCAAATAACGGGAGGTGTAATATGGCGTCGTCAATGACATAGCGCATATATTCACTACGGGAATGAGAAATTTTAAGTGCGATAGCTAAAACTATTGGGGTTGGTATGATTATGTACCAGTAGGTTGATATAAAGTCAGAAGTTGCTATTAACGCCTGAGTAGCAGGTGGGATTTCGTTCCCGGTGCTTTTTAGGAAGGTCACCAGCTGTGGAACCAGATATATCATCAAAAAAAGAACCACGCCAGAAATTACAGTGCCGGCAATGATCGGGTACATCATCATCTTTTTTGCTTGTGCGGCTATCTTTTCCTGCCATTTTAACATTTCTGCAAGCTCAAAAAGAACGTGGTGCAGGTTACCGCTTTCCTCACCTACCTTTACAGTTGAGATATAGATCTTATTAAAAATTTTTGGAAAATTTTCTAAAGCACCGGAGAAGTTTTTCCCACCTTCAATTTCTTCTATAAGCCCTGTTGCTACAGGTTTGAGACCACTATTTTGTGGAAGGCTATCGCGCAGGTCAGTAAGGGTTTCCAGAATAGGTACCCCAGCTTTTATTAATTGTTCCATATGGAATGTGAATGCAATTAGGTCCTTGCGAGTCACGCGCGATTTTATAAATGAGATTTTGGCAGTATTAACTGGCTTGTATACAATTGGTTCAAGATCCATCTTTTGCAGACGCAGCTCTACATCCTGAGGATTGTTGGCCTCAAGTTGACCTTTAATCCTCTTGCCGTTTGCGTCAATTGCTTTGTAAAGATATGTTGCCATTTATTCTCTATGAGCCCTATTTATATGACCTTTATTTCAATCTAGATGTAAGATCGATAACGCGGGATACTTCATCAAGTGAGGTAACCCCTTCTATGATTCTGCGAATGCCGTCATCAGCAATTGGAATAAACCCTTTTTCTAGAGCCATATTGGTTATTTCCCGGTTTGATGCACGTTTAACTATAAGCTCGTCGATATCTTCGTCTACCCTTAAGATTTCCAGAAGCGATATTCTGCCTTTGTAACCAATGTATTCACATTTTTCACATCCTGTTGCTCGATAAATATTAGGAATATCTTCAGCGTCTTCATCTATACTTAATAAGATCATCTCGATTTCGCTTGGTTCATATTCTTCCTTACAGTGTGGACAAAGCAGGCGAACCAGGCGTTGCGCAACAATACCAATAATGTTGCCGACCATAATGGAAGGCGGTACTTCAAGATCAATAAGACGAGGAATGGCGCCAACAGCAGAATTGGTGTGTAAAGTGGAGTAAACCTGATGCCCTGTCATTGCTGCCCTTAATGCCATTTCAGCAGTATCTGCATCACGAACCTCACCAACAAGGATAATATCTGGATCCTGCCGCATCATGGAGCGGATACCACTGGCAAAATCCAGCTTTACTGCTTCGTTTACCGATGATTGCCTGATCATTGCCAGTGGATATTCAACTGGATCTTCAAGGGTCATAATATTTACGCTCTCAGATGCCAGATAGTTAATGATTGAGTACAACGTAGTGGTTTTACCACTTCCGGTAGGGCCGGTTACCAGAATAATCCCTTCTGGACGACTCATCATCAGTTTCAGTTCTGATAGTGCATCATGATGTAAGCCGAGTTTTTCTAGTGGGACGATACCTTTCTTTCTGTCTAGTACACGTAGAACGATATCTTCGCCATGCATGGTAGGCTGGGAGGCAACCCTGAAATCAATCTGTCGCCCGGAATAGGTAAGTGATATGCGGCCATCCTGCGGGGCTCGATTCTCGGCAATATTCATTCCAGACAACACTTTAAGGCGTACAGTTATACCAGCAGAATAATTGCTATGTAGCGCTCGAATTTGTCTTAATACTCCATCGATACGGTAACGAATGCGATAAAAACCTTCTTCAGGCTCAAAGTGAATGTCTGAGGCGCCACGCTTTACTGCATCTGCCAAAAGTGCATCAACCAGTCTTACCAGTGGGTGGCTATATTCTGTAGCTTCGCCAATGTCGGTATTCAGATCTGCTTTACCGGTTTCGATTTCTTGAACAATTGCATCAACCGATAGGGTATAACCATAAAAGTGATCAATGGCATCTTCAATTTCTGATTCGCCAGCAAGAAGAACGTTAAGGTCATATTTGCCTTTTAGGTAAATCTTAATTCGGTCTAGTGCTTGAACATTGTAGGTGTCCGACATGGCAATAGTAAGTGAAGCATTTGCCTCATCAATACTCAGTGGAAGAATTTTATATCTTCGTGCAAGATCTTTAGGTATTAACTGTTGTACCTCATCATCGGGAACAATTTTGGATAGATCGATTGTCTCTTGGCCAGTAGATTTACTAATCGCATCATTAATAACTTTGTCGGTTGCAAAGCCTAGTTTTACTATAAGTTTTCCAAGGGGGAGGTCGGAGTTTTTTTGTTCTTTTAGGGCAATTACCAGCTGATCTTGGGTGATAATCCCGGTCTCTACAAGAAGATCTCCTAGCCTTACAGGTTTATTATCGGCCATAAAGATTTCCCTGGTTTGTATTCTGCCCACCATTTTGTTGTTGAAGTTCAAGCTGTTTTATGTAGTTTTTAACCTTGTTAAGGTCAAAGTTTGCTGCCTTGTTTTTGGATGTTTCTAAAGCATATTTATATGAATTAATCGCAGGTCCAACTTTGTCTAGGTTATCCAGCGATATAGCTATGTTAAAAATAATATCTGGAGTATCAGGAGATAACGCATTTGCTTGTTTGAATGCCTGCAGGGCTTTGCTCCAGTTTTGTTGCTCCAAATAATAGTTTCCGAGATTAAAATATGCAGTTGGATTACTAGGAGCATTAGCAATGCTTTGTTTGAATGTAGATTCACTGTTTTGATATGTGTCATCGATTGCGCTTATCGCACTAATTGCGGTGGTGTTTTGCGGGTTTAATTCAAGCGCTTTTGTGTAATAGTCTCTGGCCTTTTGTTTATCTTCTTCAATTATTGCAATAGCTCCCAATCCAAGTAGGGCATCAACCGAGTCAGGCGATATTGAGATTGCTTTCATATATTGTTGTTTTGATAGCTGATAATTGCCGTTGTTGAAAAAATTATAGCCAGTAACGATATGTTGGGCGGCAATAGAGTCTTTATAATTTTTCTTTATTTTTATTGCAGGTTCGATATTAACCGGCCCTTTTTCTAGAGGTTTTGTTTCAATAAATGGATGAGAATTGATTACAGAACTTAGTGTTGGTGGAAGCTCTTCAGCGGCAATTCCAGTATCTTCATTCTTCCCTGTTGTTGAGGCAGTTTGGGTTTGCGGCCTTCCAGGTTGCTGCTTAGTTTGTTCTTCATTGTTTGCTCCAGACCCAATTACAGGTCGAGTAGAAGACCAATTTGGGGTGATTTCTTCTTGTTTCTCAGTGGCTGTGTCGAACTGCGTTTCTGTAACGGATTCTGATTCAATGTCGGCAATCGTACCACTTACAGGTTGGTTAGGTATATCTTCAGTACCACTTTGCATTTCTGTAGCCATTTGGCTTGATGCATCACTTAGGTCGTCAATAGGCTTTATTGCAGTGGTAGGAGCGCGGCTCAACGTGGCTATGTTAGTGCTAATCTGGCTGTCTTGATCAATGTAGTGCAGATAGCCAAGAAATCCGCCCGCGACCAATACACCAATAAACAGAAAACTGGCTATTAAGTATTTTGAGCTAGCACTTTTTTTCTTTTCCTGCCCGGTAATGATTTTGGCATTCTCAGGCGCCATGGTTCTTGTTTTATTGGTCTGTTTGTTTGTTGATGGTTCAGGTTTCTCTTCTGGTTTAGAGCTAGGGGCTGAGGATTCAGAAGAAGTTGCAGGCTTTTCATTCTCTGCGATCTCCGTGACTTCAGCCTCAGTTGGTTGCGCAGCGTTAGTTATTTGATCGTTCTTTTCTGGTTCAGGATCTAGGTGCTTTTCAGGCTCCTGAGGAACTTCAGTTTTTGGCGTTCCTGCAGCATCTGAACTAATAGTTTGCGGTCTATCTTCATTCGCTTCCGGTGCTGTTAATGTCATCTCGTCTGGATCAAAATGATCCATCTCTACAGTTGCATCTAGAGGGGCTTGCTTTGAAGTTGGAGTGGTAGTTTCTTCAGTAATTTCATCTTTATTGCTTAGATCTGTATCCAGCTTAGATTCTTGGCTTGTTTCTTCAGACTCTTGTTTGGTATCTTCAGTTTTGTGCTCAAGATCTTCCTGAATTTCTTCCAACTCAAGTGTTAGGTTTTCTTTAGACATTGTGCTTTGATCAGCATCTTGCCCTTGATTAGGTACGGCAGTGGGTTTCTTTCCGGTTGTTTTTTTGGTAGGCTGTTTTTTTTCTGCAGCCTGTTTTAACGCATCAAGAAGTAAACTCATTTAGCACTACCTTCTCTATGGCTGGAAATATGCTCACTTTGGTTTGGAACTGATCTGCTTGTATTGGGAAGCCTTGTTGTATTAGGTAAATAGCGTCTAAAATTCATAAGGTCGCGCTCAATGCTAGCATTTTTGATTAAGGTAGGTTTGAGGAAGATTACCAGTTCAGTTTTGCTGCGATCATTGTTTTTGTATGTGAACGCATTTCCGAGGATTGGTACTTTCGAAATCCATGGTAGTCCTTGGTCATCCTTGGTTACGCTGTCTTGCATAAGTCCACCGATTACCGCAGTATTGCCGCTGTTAACCCGTAATACCGACTCCATCTCGCGTATTTGCACTTCTGGAACAGGATTGGTAACACCGGCCTGGGCTAACGCAGGATTTGGATCATTCATATATCCGACGATTCTGGTTAAGGTTGGGCGAATATTTAAAATAATCTCTTCAGCCTCGGTTATAAATGGTGTTACATTCATAATAAATCCAACTGGAACAGAGTGGGCTGTGGTGTCATATGTAGTGGTAGTTGTAGCAGTATCTGAGTCGGTATCAACCTCAACATCGATGGAAAAATAAACCTTGTTATCGACAACTTTTAGTAAAGAGGTTTGATTATTAAGCGCCATGATTTTTGGACTGGATAGCACTTTAACGTCACCGTACTGGTCGAGCATTTTTAATAGAATTGCACTTGTTCTGCCGTTTTTTTCCCGTCTGTAGCCAGCATTAAAGGCTGGTGCTCCTGAAAAATCAGAAGGAAATACCGTGCTTGCAGCTGCTGCAAAGTTATCTCCTGTAAAAGCAGATGAAAATGAGAACCCACCCAGGTTGTCAGCTAATGAAGCCCAGTCTACGCCAAGTTGGTGTTGGTCGTTTAAAGTAACTTCTGCAACTGTTGCTTCAATAAGCACTTGGCGTCTGGCGCTTGCAAGTACCTTATCCAGAAATCTTTGAATATCGGCATGCTGTTTAGAGGTGGCGCGCACATAGATAACACCTGATTCACGATTAATTATAACTGAGGATGAAGTTGTTGTGGATGTATTTGACGATTGGGTTGTTTCTGACGCTTCGGTGCCTTCTCCAGTTGAACCGGATGATGTCGGTTCTGGTGCCTCATCGAGTATATATGTAATATTTTCGCTTAAAGTATCCCAGAATCTGTTTTCATTGCGGTTAGTTACAGATGTCGTTGAAGTATTTCCTTCCTGGGACTCGGTTTCTTCGGTTACCCCATTGTTTATTCCGGTGGATGTAGAAATTATGCTCTCGCTTTCACGGCTAACATTTAGGTAGTCAATGGTGTAGTGTTTAAGGTATGGTTTATCAGATTCAATCAAAAGCAAATTTCCTTTGAGATTGTATCTGATATCAGTTTGATTGGAGATTCTATCTAGAATCTGTGGCAGAGTTTGATTGTTAGCATTAAGAGTTACATTGCCATCAATATTATTTTTTATATCAAGATCAATTTTTGCATCACGCGAGATTGCGAAAAGTAATTCTCTGATTGGAACATCCTGTACATTTACAGAATAGCGCTCTAGAGGTTGTGTTTCTGGTGCTGGAATAAACGGGGTTGTCTTTACTGGCTTTGGTATCTGGCGCTGCCTTAACTTTTGCTCTTGAATTGTGTGGGTTGAGTTTATATGTCCATCTGAATAGTCAATTTGATTTTTGGTGTATTGTTCGCAAGAAAGAATAAATAACGGCGCTGTTGCAATACAGATAAATTTAACGCACACGGACTTAAGAAAAGACCTGTTTTCAGGTCTTTTATAGGTACTATTGTTCATAGATAATGATTTTCTCATTTGTGATTTCAGGGGCGCGATTCCGATCGCGTTTTTACAAATTGCTTTTTCCATAGCTTTTGGAAATTTCTCCATTGATCCCGCGGATGGTTCTGAGCACAGGGCTATTAGCATTAAGTATAGTTGGTAATGCGTTTAATGCAGCATAGGCATCACGTTTTGAGGAGAAATTTTGGTATAGAACACCGAATAGTATTCCGTCTTTTCTGTCAGTTTGATAAATATAAATATCTTTAAAGAGAATAGTTTCAGATAAATTGCTAAGGTATTTATGTAAGTGATTGATATGCTGTTCTTTTACAGACATAAGTTGTATGGTGTAGATGTCGGGACTGTTATTGGTTAGCCAGTTATCTGTTGCCTTTAGCCTTTTTTGAAGATTACTCAGCAATTTGTAATTTTGTGAATTATTTGGCTTTTTAGTTAGTCCGGAAATTGATTCTGGTTGGACATTAGTGTCATTTTTTCTGTTGTCAGCGGGCTTGTGGTTGTTGGTAAAGGTATCTTCAGGAATATAACCAGCTAAGATATTGTCTGGATTGGTTTTATCGTTTGTGCTGGTTGTAGCAAAATTGCTATCCCTTTTAGTTTTATGATCAGAAATATATTGAGTATTGGTCTTTGTAGTTTCAGCATTAGTATATATATTGTTTTGTATAACTGACTGCCGAGAAGGACTTTTCAATACATGGCTATCTTGCATGTTATTTATATCGATAAGTTTATAACTAATTAATATAATGATTGCAGCTAATGAAGCCGCAAGTGCAGTAGAAATTAATTTGAAGTGATCGTTTGAGTCTTCTATAGTGCTGAACTCGCTGTCATTAACAGCTGCAATAACATGCTTCTTATTAATGTTATGAGTCTGCTGGGCAAACGCTGACAGTAGTACTTTATCGGAAACAATATTAATTCTGCGCAATAATCCACCTGTGTGCTTGGCTATAAGTTTTGCAATTTTCGGAGAGAAGATGTCAGGGCCATGATATCCTGCAACAGTCATGCGGAAGTTAAGGTATTTATGTACTTCTTCAGGTGTAAATGGACTTAAAAAGAAGCTATGGGTTATACGCTCTTTTAGCTGACGGATATTTTGTTGTTGCAGATTTTCATCCAATTCCGGCTGACCAAATAAAACTATTTGCAAAAGCTTGTCCTGATCGGTTTCTAAATTGCTCATCAGCCGAATCTCTTCCAAAGTTTCGATTGGCATTCCTTGAGCTTCTTCCACAAAAACAACGATTTGATAACCGTTATTATGACGTTCCAATAAAAAGTTTTGTAGTTTTTGCATCACTTCAAGACGGCTTGATGTTTCTTCAATATTGATATCTAGCTCAATGGCAATAGTGTGCAATATATGCTCTGCAGAGATATTCGGATTGGCTATATAAACGATTTCCACTTCAGAAGGTAGTTTAAGTTCGAGCATACGACACAGCATGGTTTTGCCGCTGCCAACTTCACCAACCACCTTTACAATTCCTTCGCCATTTAAGATCGCATAGATTAGTGCATCAAGAGCATTGCCGCGGGCACCACCGTCGTAAAACATGCTGGCATCTGGAGTGATTTTGAATGGTGGGCGTTTTAAGCCAAAATAATCTAAGTACATTAAAATCCTTTTTTCGCGGTAATGACACGCTTATAGAAAAGTTATTCTAATCATGCATTAACCCAAGTCTTTGCATCTTTCCATACAGCGTTGTACGGTTGGTTTGCAAAAGTTTTGCAGCTTTACTCAAGTTTCCATCGCAATCTTTTAAGGCTGCCTGGATATATGCTGATTCCAATGAATGCAGAGCATCGTCTAATGTTTGTCCTGAGCGTAATTTTGCTATGATTTCATCATCTACAGGTATAATTTCTACACTATCGCTAGCTTGGTTTGTGGCCTTGCCAATATTGTTTGTCTGGCATATAGCTTGATCCTGCTCTAATTCAGACAAAAGGGTGTCAACATCAACTATTTGGCCAGGATGTTTGGTGCCAATTCGTATGACAATGTTCTTTAATTCGCGCACGTTACCCGGAAAGGTGTAATTCAGCCAGGTTTTCTCAGCTTCGTTGGAAAGGGTAAATGGCGGTACGGTTTCTGCGAGGGTTTCTTGAAAGTGCTCTAAAAGCAACAATTTATCATTACCTCTGTTGCATACTGCAATTGAATTCAAGGTTAAAACACTTAGGCGATGATAAAGGTCATGCCTGAATAGCCCTTTTTCAACCATGTGGAGTAAATCACGATTTGTAGCAGCAATAATTCTTGCTTCTGTTTTATGTGGCGCTGTTTTACCAATAGGGTAGAACTCTCCATTTTCTAGAACCCTAAGTAGTTTGGATTGCAGATCAAGCGGCATTTCACCTATTTCATCTAAGAATAGCGTACCTTTCCCGGCATCTGTAAAAAATCCGGTCTTATCTTTATCTGCCCCGGTAAAGGAGCCTTTAGTGTGACCAAATAATTGGGAATCTAAAAGTTCAGCAGAAAATGCTGCACAGTTAATTACCAGAAATGGCTCTTTGCTGTTGTTGGAGTGGTTGTGTAATTCATTAGCAATCAGCTCTTTTCCAGAGCCTGATTCTCCGGTTATAAGCACGGGAAAAGGAGTTTTTGCATATACCTTGATTTGGGTATTTAAGTTGATTATTTCTGGGCATTTGCCGGTTATCAACGTTTTTTCATGCTTGTTTTTATGACTGTTCTCAGAATAATAAAGTTCTGTTTGTTGTAGGAGTTTTTTCTTTAAATCGTCTGGAGCACACGGCTTAGCAATGAAGTCTGCAGCACCAAGGGTCATGGCGTGTTGTACATTAGAGTCCTTGCTTTGACCAGACAGAACAATAATACGCATCATAGAATTGAATGCGAGTAAATCAGCGATAAGAGCGAATCCCTCTTGCGGTGTATGTGGAGTAGGTGGAAGTCCAAGATCTACAAGTGCGACTACCGGGGTTTCACTAATCGATTGAAGTAGGGTGTGTGCCTGTGTTCGAGTTTTTGCAGAGTACACATGAAAAGAATCCTGAAGCAAAAAAGTGCTGGTTTCTACAAGCAGGGGATCGTCATCTATTAGTAGTAAAGGCGGAAGTGCGACATCGGAAGTAGCCAGGCCGTTATCAGGGCTTTCCATCAAATAAAATTCCTTTTTCATTCCATGATATCTGTTATAGTAACGTGCTTATTGGATATATAAAAGAATCTATGAGTTTTTCCTTATTCAGCTGATTAGCTTGAAAGGAATAAATGCTAAAATAATTATCAAGGTCTCTTTTGTATTGATTTGAATAAAAAGGAAAATTTGTGAGTAATACACCTGTTACATGTGCTGTCGCTGATTTAGGATCGAACACATTTCACTTGATGATTGCTGAGGTTGAAGGGACCAAATTTACTGTCATCGATAAGATTAGATACCCCGTAAAACTAGCTGAAGGCTTCGATAATCAAAAAAAATTAACTAGTGAAGCTATGCAGCGCGGATTTGACATTTTGGAGATGTATGGTCAACGTCTTCAGGATTTTCATCCCAGTTTTGTAAAGATTGTTGGAACAAACGCTCTCAGGCGTGCAAAAAACAGCCAGGATTTTGTTAGTAAAGCTACTGATATCGTTGGTTACCCGGTTGAAGTAATTTCCGGTTATGAAGAGGCGCGCCTAATTTATCTTGGTGTTGCACGTAGTATTGAGTCAGATGGGAAAAACCGCCTGTTAATTGATATTGGTGGTGGTAGCTCTGAACTTGTAATAGGTAAAGATTTTGATCCAGTAGATATGGAAAGTCTTGATGTTGGCTGTCTATCAACAACCGTAGATTTTTTCCCCAAAGGTGAAATTACCAAAGAGTCAATGCATAAGGCTGTAATTGCTACTGGCCTTAAGATTCAGCCATTCGTAAAGGCGATGAAAAAGATTGGCTGGGATCATGCTATAGGATCTGCAGGCACCATCATAGCTATTGCTAGTGTACTTGAGCGCAAAGGCTGGGCTTCAGGTGAAATTTCCTTTACTGCTCTGGATAAATTGCGTAAAGAGCTTGTACGTGAAGGTCGTTTTAAAGGCGAAGATTATCCAGATATTAGCCAGGATCGCGCAAATGCCTTTGCCGGTGGTGCAGCGGTTCTTTATGGTTTAATGAAAAACCTCGACATAGACACAATTATCCCCTGTGACGGCGGATTGCGTGAAGGGATGCTATTGGATCTCTCCGGTAAGATTGAGCATGAGGACATTAGAGATACAGCTATTTTGCAGTTTGCAAGAGACTATAAATATGATGAGCAGCAAAGCGAAAGAGTATTCAATGCCGCAGCATATATTTTTAAAATGGCTTATAAAGGTCTGGGGTTAAAAAAGGGTAGCTCCGAGGGTTATTTGCGCTGGGCTTCATCTGTGTTCGAGATTGGTTTAGCAATTTCCCACTCCAAACACCACAAACACAGTGCCTACTTGGTAAAGCACACCGATTTGCCAGGTTTTACTCGTGAAGAACAGCAGAATCTAAGAATAATTGTTGAAGGGCATAGAAAGTCTTTTCCAATCAAAGAAATAGAAATTCTCCCACAATCTGAAAGGTATTTGGTAACTGCTTTGTGCGTAATTTTTAGGCTCGCGGTACTGTTCTGCAGATCACGCAATGATGTTCCATTAAAAGATTTAGATTTTAAGTCTGATAAAGGCCGATTGGATTTGATTTTTCCAACTGGATGGTTGGAGCAGAACCCATTAACAGAGGCCGACTTGTTAATGGAGCAGCAGGCTATTAAGTGCTCGGATTGGAAATTGAAGCTGGTTACTAAGTAATGCATATGCACCATTCTGCACTTGCAGGAATGGTGTGCTAATTTCCCCTCAGTTACGGCTGGTGTAATTCCATCAAAAACTGCTGTGCTGATTGATAGGTAAAATCACCTGCTTCGACGCTACGAGCAAAACTGCTATCTTGCTGGAGGTCCCAGGCGTCGCGCTCGCAACTTATATATGGTTCCAATCCTTCTTCAATTACTCGACGTTTCAGGGTAGGGTCATTAATAGGAAAGCTGGCCTCTATGCGGTGGAAAAGATTTCTTACCATTAGATCAGCACTACTCAGCCATACCCTTTGGTCACCATCGTTTTCAAAAAAGTAGATTCTTGTATGTTCCAAGAATCTTCCAAGTACTGAGCGCACTTTTATGTTTTCCGAAAGGCCGGTAATACCAGGGCGCAATGTGCAGATACTGCGGATAATCAGGTAAATTTGCACTCCCGCCTGAGACGCTCTGTAAAGGGCATCAACAATGTCCTTGTGGGTTAATGCATTGGTCTTGAGTATTATTCTGGCACTCTTACCTTCTAGGGCATTTTTGATTTCAACTTCGATAAAATCAAGGATTGATTGATGAAGGTTGAAAGGCGATTGAATGATCGTACTTAAATCACTTTTCTTACTCATACCGGTCATCTGCAGGAAGAGTTTGTGTACATCCTGGGTAATCTTTTTATCTGAGGTTAGCAAGCCAATATCTGTGTAATGCCTTGCAGTAGTAGCATGGTAGTTGCCGGTGCTCAAATGCGCATAGTTTTTTATTTTTCCTTTTTCCCTTCTGGTAATCAGCATCATTTTAGCGTGAGTCTTGAAGCCGACAACACCGTATACAACGTGGGCGCCAGCTTCTTGAAGATAAGTTGCCAGGTGGATATTCGCGGCTTCATCGAAGCGGGCACGAAGTTCGATAATCACTGTCACCTCTTTCCCAGCGCGTGCCGCATTGACTAAAATATCAACTAGCATCGAGTCAGAGCCTGTACGATATAATGTTTGCTTGATAGCAACTACATTCGGATCAACAGACGCCTGTTGTAACATGTCAATTATCGGTGAGAACGACTCAAAAGGAAGGTGTATAAGTGCGTCTTTTTTGGCCAATGCTTCGAAAACATTGGTATTGCGTTTGAGATTTACCGGTATCACTTGATTGTGTTTTGGATACTCAAGGTGGGGTAAGTCAACGAGATCAATGATATTTTCCATACGGTTAAGGTTTACAGGGCCGTTTACAAGGTATAGATCATCCTCGCCAAGCTTGAATTCCTTAAGAAGAAAGTTACACAACTTTTCCGGACAACTGTTTACAATTTCTAAGCGAACACTATCGCCATATCTTCTTGAAAACAACTCGCCTTCGACTGCGTGAAGCAAATCGTCCATTTTGGTATGATCCAAAAACAAATCACTGTTTCTAGTTACTCTGAACTGGTAACAGCCGGTAACTTCCATGCCTGGGAATATTGAATCGATGTGGGCATGAATAACTGATGAAAGAAAGATGAAATCATGAGGGTGATTCGCAATACCTTCCGGCAAAGGGATAATCCTAGGAAGTGCTCTTGGGGCCTGCACAACAGCAAGTTCGCTTGATCGGCCGAACGCATCCTTGCCCTTTAGTGAAACAATAAAATTTAAACTTTTATTGAGCACGCGTGGAAAAGGGTGGGCAGGGTCAAGTGCTATAGGCGTTAGAATTGGAAACAGTTGGTCTTCAAAATACTCTTTAACCCAGTCCGACTGTTTTTTATTCCATTTGGTACGGCGGGTGATATATATGCCTTCTTCTTCCATGGCTGGAATCAGTGTTTCATTAAGCACTCGATATTGATCATCTACGAGCATGTGAGCAATTTCCCTGATCTGTTTAAGCTGTTCAGACACAGGTGTCTGGTCAGGGTAGTCTGGCCCCTGAATGGGCATTCCCATAAGCTCATGCCTTTTCAGGCCAGAAACACGTACTTCAAAAAATTCATCAAGATTTGAACTAGATATACAAAGAAATCTTAGGCGGTTTAGAAGTGGTATTGTTACGTCTTTCGCGAGCTCTAGTACACGATACTGGAAGCTTAATAAGCTGAGTTCACGGTTAATATATATGTTTTGTTCTAAGCTTTCTTCTTGCATAACTTTGTTTTGATCTGTAGTTGTATTTTCTATCACTGAACTTTCTATTACTGAATTTTCCATCGCATATTATATCCCTAAGCTTCATTTTGCCAGATACAAAAAATCATAATCTCGAAATCACTTTAATATATCTATTATAGAAGGGATTTTGTTACATAAAGCTTGTCACTATGACTATTTTGTAATGTTTTTAAAAATGACTACTGTTCAATAGGTTATGTATCACACATCTCTTGTGACTAGGTTGGCAAAAAGATAAAAAAGTAATAATAACCTGAATTAGATCATAAAACTCCGATTTTGAATGTGCTTAACTTCTTTGCAGGTAGCAAGGCTAATCTAATGGATTAGTTATGGATTATGCCTTGTTGTGCATTAGATGGACTTTGGAGAATCATTTATGAAGATTTCAAAATTTTTTGGTGTTGCTGTTGTGTCAGTATTGGTGGGTGCATGTGGCGGAGGTTCTGGAACTGGATCAGGTTCTGGCGGAGGTAATCAAACACCTCAGACAGTAGAAGGCCTTTCAATGCCCCAGAGCATGAGCGTTGTTTCTTCCTCAACCGAAGTTGCTGGTATGCGTATGTCGGCAATGAAAAGAATATTAAAGATGTTTCCTCAGCAAGTGAGAGCGATGGCGTATGATGGTGCTGGGACTGACTACACTACAGATGAAGTAAATACATTTGTTTGGGATGAGTCCATGGAGTCACTGGATATCATCAATGAGATTATGTGTTATATCGACCAGACTGGCTATAAAGAGATGGTTAATCAGGATCCATACCAGGCCCTGATTAATGGGGCAGAGTGTCGCAAGAGCGGTAGCAGCTCAAGTCAGAATGATCAGTCCAGTGGTTCCAATGCTACTTCATATGAAACCTGGACAATCAGCTCAACAAGAGCAAGTAATACCGATCCTCAGATTGTAAATATCTGGTTCCCAGAAGTTGATGAACGAACAGGGCAGCCTGACGGCTATATGCGAGTCCAGACAATTGTTTCAGAAGGTGTCAGTGATGACATGCCTTTTGGTTCTTTCACTCTGAATTTCGAATTCTATGATGATAATGATAATCAAACCGGTGGTGGTGTGCTTAAGACAACAACACCTCCAGCTGGCTCTCCAGATGGTGCCGTGGCTTTTATGTTCTATGAAAATGGTGCCGAAACCGAGGAATTTAATCTTGGAGGCCCAGTAGATGTAACCTTGCAACATACAACACAGATTATGGTTGTATTTGACGATGCAGATGGTAACTCTGGAATCGCCGTGATAAAACGTGAAAACGAAGTAACGCAAGGTGATAACCCTGCCCTTGATGCTGGACAGGTTGCTACTGCTCATGGTTTTGTTTCCGGTATGAATGCAACTTATGACGTAGCGTTCAATGGTACTCATTTCTATACAACTGTTCGCGGTTCTAACCCTCTTGAAGAATCATGCATGGATAGAAACGAATTTGATACTCAGGTATGGCGCTACAATCTTTATTATAAAGATGGAGATAACGCAGGATCACGCGTTGCCATTGATTCTGGCTTCCCATTTAAGGCAGAGGCTGGAGATGACACTGTATTTGGTCATATCGGCTATTGGGGTATTTGGGTTCCTTATGGAACCGATATTACGTCGATTAGCACACTGGTAAGGGAAAACTTTGGTGGTCAGCAAAATCAGGACCCACAAGAGTACACATTAGTACAGGCTCCGGGCAAAATGATCAAGAGCACAAAAACTGAAGTTTTGATGACTGATATTGAAGGTTTGGCGCTTGGCTGGTGGCCATGGATTCCACCTGAGTGTAATGATCAAAATGGTGATATCACTTGCGAAGGGGTAGATCAGATTCAGGAAGGTAATGATTATATAGTTGAATATACCTCTGATACTACACTTTCACTAGCTGAACAAGGAAATACCAATGTTGCTGAAGCTGGGTTTTATGCAATCGCCACCAGAACCTGGGACGATCAGGGGGAGAACCTTAATTACCTTCCGGCACCTATTAAAGTTAGCATTCCATGGTTTAACTTTTTCTCGAATCAGCTTGGCGGATCTGTAAGTTATCCATTTGTTGATGATAATGGAAACGAGGTTACAACTAAAGCGACCATCTTTGTTGAAACATTTGTAAATGGTGCTGATTCAGCGTTTGACCAGGCTGATTCTATTACCTTGCACTGCTTCCAGGAGTGCTTAAGAGGTGGGATAACGCAAAATCAGATAGACATGACTAACAATGAAACTCCATTTTACGCCTCAGTCGAACAACAGTGGGATCAAAATGGTGCACCTATTGCTCCAACAGATGCTGCTGCGACTTATACATTTGATAAGGCAACCTTGTCTTTGACTGTAGCTAGTGTTGCAGGTGATGATCAGCACGCAGATGTTGGTAAAGTTGTAAAACTTGCTACTGGCGTTACCCCAGGCAATAGCAGTAATTACCAGTGGGGTATTCAATCTCAGGCAATGCTTACTTCAATTGACGGTTTGGCATCAGTTTGGGATACCTGGAACTCTGAAGTTTCATACAGATGGGAGACAGGTCCAAACAGCTGGAATATATATTCTGCTGTTAAAGATGCTAATGGTGACTATGTTGAGTTTGATGCTCCGATACAGATGCTATACAAACATTTGGATTCTAATGATATGAACTGGGAAACTGGTGATGCTCAAACCGATTATCATAACGTTACATACAAGCTTGAGTATGGCGGTAAAGGTGAACTTTGGGGCTTACCATGGGAAGAAGACCAAAATACAGGTCGCTGGAGCAACCCAATCACCCTTAAAGATGGCACAACTCTTTCAGACGGTGCTACTAACTATGTGGTTAAAGGAATCGAAAGAGAACAAACTATGGTGGAAGAGGGTGATGCAGCCACTTGTACTGATAGCCTCACTGTTGATGAAAATTTGGTATTGCCAACTGCTAATGATGTTGATGGTATTACCAATGATATGGTGTCGTATGCTAATAAGCCGGTGGTGACAGATGCTCCGGCAGTTATTGAAGGTGAAGTTCAAATTGTAATTGAATAAAACCTGCTTATTTAAAAAAGGGCCCTTCGGGGCCCTTTTTTTATTATATCCAAAATTTATATTCAGATAGCATGAGATACGTCTAGAATTATCGTATGGATATTTCATACAAATTTAAGCAAACCATCTTAAAAAGCGCTATTTGGTTGATAGCGGTTTTTGGCATTGGTGTTTTGTTCCCTTCAGAAAAGGCGTATGCAATCACCGGAATTAGCATTCAGATTCCAAAGATTTCTTCTTCTCATATTCAAATTATTGGGGTTTCCTTTAACGCAGACTGGTTGATATCTCAGGATGTTGAGTTAAAAGCAAAAGTACAAAATATAAATCTGACTGATTTACAACAAACTCTGGAAGGTGTCGATTTTAGTTGCAAGAAAGCTAGGTTCGATGGTGAGATCTTCTCCTGTAAGGATGGGGTTTTACTGGTTCAAAATGAATATTTGCAGAAACAGAAACTTTCGGTGTCTATAAAACATAACTTGGTTGCCGGCGAGTCGAGGGTTGTAATTTCTGGAGCCACTTTTTTTGGGGGCAAGCAAGAACTTAAAATAAGAATTGATAACGGTAATCTGATTGCCGATATCATAGGAGACATTAAAGTTCAGAAACTTAAACAGTTTTTAGCGGATTTAAGTTCAGAGCATGAGTTGCAAACTTTGGAAGGCCTGGTTGATTTTAAAGCCCGAGTGCAAAAGAATGCGCAGAGTCCAGTCTTGCTTGATGCCACAGTTGATATAAAGGAGTTATCAGTTGAGGGCAATAACAGCTCTGGTATCTATCAGCTAAACTCACGGTCAATTTTTAACCTGCAGATAGATAAAGAAAAGGTCGGTTACGATATTCACACAGATATTAACCAGGGTTTTTTTTATTTAACTCGCGATATAGATGAAAATACCCAGCAGTTTTATAGCTTTGAACCTTCGCGCTCAATGTCATTTGATAGTCTGGGTAATTATCACTTCAGCAAACAGGCGTTAGCGGTTGATTCAATTTTGATACAGCAGGAAGGTGTATTAAATCTTGATGCTTCGGTTTTTCTTGAATTTGCACAAGAACTAAAGATAAGTAATGTCATTCTCAACCTTACAAATTTGGATATAGAGCCAATACTAGCGCAATTGGACTATCCGGCTTTTCCGTTTCTGGCAAAGGACAATCTTGAGCTTACCGGCAATGTTAGTGCAGCATTATCCGGCAACAATATTTTAACTAATAAACCAATTGTTACTACAAATGTCGAACTTAAATCACTTAATTATAGCTATGATGAACAGTCGCTTGGTGTAAATGATGTTAGTGGAATAATAAGCTGGAATAGCAGTAATTCAGCTAATTCCTCAACTATCAGGTGGGATAGTGGAAATTTTCAATTGATTCCATTTGATGGATCAGTACTTAACTTTAAACTTGGTGTTGATTCATTATTCATTGACAAATTCAAACTTCCTGTGCTTGGTGGTGATATTGTAGTCGATTCAGTTTCTGTTCAGGAACTTGGTGCTAAAGTTGAAGAATACAAATACAAACTAGGTGTACAAGTGGCAGACATAGAACTAGCTCAGTTAACAACGGCTTTACAATGGCCATTAATGGAAGGGACGATTAATGCAGGTTTTCCAATGATAACCTTTGGAGATAACTTAATAGAGTTTGGAGGTAGCGCAACAATTGATCTGTTTGATGGCTCAATGACACTGCAAAACATGCAGATTGAAGACCCTCTTGGGGTTGTTCCGCGTATGAGCGGAGATCTTGGTATTAAAGAGCTAGATCTGGAACAGTTGTCATCAACATTGCAGTTTGGACGTATAACCGGAAAGTTAAATGGCCATGCGCATGATATATCACTGGAGCAGTGGTTTCCGGTTAAAATGGATATGAGTTTGTACACACATGAAGACGATGATACTAAAAGACGTATAAGTCAAAAGGCAGTTGATTTTATATCAGATATTGGTGGTGTAGGAGGTTCATTATCGAGAACATATCTTCGTTTCTTTGATGAATTTTCCTACGATAAAATTGGGATAAATCTAAAGCTGGAAGATGGCGTGTGTAATATCACCGGCATTGAGCCGGCAGCAAATGGATACTATATTGTAAAAGGAAGCTTTATTCCCAGAATCGATATAGTGGGTTACGAATCACAGGTTAGTTGGTTAGATCTTGTTGACCAGGTTAAGCAGGCTATGCAGAGAGGCGCGCCAACAACTGAATAAGTATAACATCAATCTAAACTTAAAGGGGTTATTTATGAAAAAACTATTAGTCTTAGCAGTTGCGGTTTTTATTACTGCGTGCGTTACTATAAATGTGTATTTTCCGGAAGCCAAGGCAAGGGAGGTGGCCGAAGATTCCGTTAAGCGAATAATGGGTCTTGATGAAAAGAAGGAGAATGATAAGCAGAGTTCCCTTGATCAGCTTCAACATTACGCATATCTGGCGTCAAGTGCGGTTGTTGATTTTGTAATTCCATCTGCTCATGCCAAAGGTATTAGTCCGGCAGTTACCAAACTTGAAAATTCACTCAAATCTAAAATGGGGCAAGTCGCTCCGTATCTTAATAAAGGTGCAGTAGGTCTCACAAGTGATGGTTTTTTAACAGTAAAGAATGCCAAGGCCGTTTCTCCGAAAGAGCGTGGCAAAGTTAATAAGCTGGTTACCTCAATAAATAAAGAAAGAAAGGCTCTATATAAAGAATCTGCACGTGCTTTGGGTAATCCTCAGTGGGAAAAGAAGCAGCAAATGACATATGCTGCAACATGGATAAAGCAAGCCAAAAAGGGGTGGTGGTACCAGGACCGCTCAGGATCTTGGAAACAGAAGTAAATCCGATCTTATGGAAATTTAATAATGAACCAATGAGGCTGAATTTGTGATTACTCAAAAATTCAAACCCCATTGGTTCCCCCGCTATCCAGACTTGCGTCTGAAACCTTTATAACAATCTGTTATATCAGCAACCGATTTATATATATGAAACTTGTTCCGGTTGTTCTTCGTTAGAATTAAACTAACAGTTGTATTGGTATGTCCATTTAGGCGTTTTAATTCTATTAAACATCACCACTAAAAACTAGTCTAATCATTGATCGAAAATAAATGCTTTGAAATCAATGTGCTAGTAAGTGTAGATATTTAACACAGCTTATCATTTAGCTATAAATTAACAAGCCACTTAATAACTATTACTGTAAAGATAATTCAAAAGCACGCAGCTAAATGTTTATCTTCAACATGATATATATTTTCTAATAATCAAAAAAAAATCTCTATAGATGTTTTAATAAATATTCTGTGAATTGTGTCAACTTTTGTTAACACAGAGGAATAATAGGAATTAAATTTATCATTAGGCTATACGCTCGTATTGGCGGTATTGATAGCGATTGGGATTTTCTGTCTGTATACCGCTTAGGTTGTGGGGTAAAATATTTCTAGATGCCGCATACAAAACTAGTTGTTCGCGGTTTTTTGCACCAAGCTTTAGCTTGGCTCTGTCAATTCTGGCATTCACCGCAGCCTTAGTTATGCACAGTAAGTCCGCTATTTTTTCTACATTATTTCCAGCTGCAAGATGGGCAATAGCTGCAATTTCTTTATCTGAAAGTTCTGAATTAGGATGAGTATTTTCCAGTTCCTGTAGGCGGTGAACTTCTGAATACAAGTGGTGACCTATCAATGTTATTGCATCTGTGTATTTTTCTAAAAGTTGCTTATCTTCAATTTTGTCGGTTTTTGTCGAAACTACAAAAGCACTGAGGCAGCAACCTCCATGTACTGGTATCAAAACGCAATACGGCACGTATTTTTTCATACCATTTACAAAACCTTCGCAAATCTTGCAGCCTTTTTGCGCTGAAATTTCCAATGGCGCGAATAGTTGGTCTCCAGGAATTGGTGCTACATCGCTAAAGCAGTATTCCCAGGCAGGATCAACAGTCGCGTATTTGTTATCACGGTATTCCATACGCCACTCTGCGGGAAGATCGCTTAATGCAAATACATAAGGTTCTTTACTTATGTCTCCACGGAATTTTTGCATATAAAAGAATTTATCTAAACCGCAGTCATTTAAATACTCAGATATTGTACTGACCAATTCTGAATATTCTTTTGCTCTGCTTAATTTTGTCAGTACATCGTTAAGTAGAGCATCGGCATTTGATTTATCAACTTCTTTAACTCCAAGTACGATGTACTCAGTTGATACTTTGTATAGTTGAACCAGTTTTATCAGGTGATTGATATCTGGGGTGCTTTGCCCATTTTCCCACTTATAAACTGCCTGACGACTAACGTCACAGCAGTCGGCCACGGTCTGTACCGAAATATCACTTGTAACCCGCAAGTTTTTTAATCGTTCTTGAAGAGACGACATAGCAGTAAATTCACATGTATAACACTAGTATTGATAAATATAATAATTATTTGCGAAAATATGTCAACTAATAGTTGACAAAACTTGAGCTTAAATTGATTTTTTAACAAAAGCGGCTGGCGTAATCTTAGATTTAATAGCTAGCTTAAATAGGTTTTATCTAGGATAATACGCGGCCAATATTTATCCATATGGCTTATAAACGGTATTGAAATGGGAAAAGCACGCAAAAGACGTCAAAAAAAATTATCGCTTCCACCTCTACAGACAGAAATTGAATCACTTAGTCACGAAGGGCGCGGAATTGCCAGAGTTGAAGGTAAGACTACCTTTGTTCATGGTGCACTTCCTGGCGAAGATGTTATGTTTAAATTCACTCGCACCCATAGACGTTACGATGAAGGTATAGTTGAGGAGGTTTTGAGGGTATCGGATAGCCGTGTTGAACCTAAATGTCCCCATTTTAACGTATGTGGCGGCTGCAATTTGCAGCATATGGAGCCTGCAGAGCAAATTAAATTTAAGCAAAGCGTATTATTGGAAAATCTTGAGCATATAGGGAATGTTCAGGCTGAAGAGATTCTTGAACCACTTACTGGGCCAGTCTGGGGGTATAGACACAAGGCACGTCTTGGCGTAAAAAATGTTCCAAAAAAAGGACGAGTGTTGGTTGGGTTTCGTGAAAAATTCAGTAGTTTTATAGCACCAATGGAAAGCTGTGTAATCCTACAGGAAAAGGTTGGGGAATCATTGATGAATTTCAGTGATCTTATAGCAGGCCTTTCTATTATTGATAAGGTCCCGCAGATTGAAGTTGCTGTGGGTGATGATGCAACGGCATTAATCTTTAGGGTGCTGGAAACACCTACCGATGATGACATCAATAAGTTGATTGAATTTGGTAAAGAAAAGGATTTTCAGATATATATTCAGCCTAAAGGTCCTGATACAGTTACTTTACTTTATCCTGATCATGCTGAATTGAGTTACAGACTAGAAGACCATAATGTTGATTTTTATTTTAGGCCGAATGACTTTACGCAGATAAATGTCGAGATAAATAAAAAGATGATCAATCGTGCAATTGAGTTTTTGGAGCTTGATGGTAGTGAGAAGATCTTAGATCTTTTCTGCGGTCTTGGAAACTTTACCCTGCCGATTTCGCGCAAAGTTAATGAGATTATCGGGGTAGAAGGTGATCAGGAGCTAGTCGAAAGAGCTAAGCAAAATGCCGAACGTAATGATATAACCAATGCGCAGTTTTATACTGCAGATCTTACTCAGGATGTAACTCATATGCCTTGGATGGAGGTTGTCCCAGATAAGGTTTTGATTGATCCCCCTAGGTCAGGTGCTATTGATGTTATTCCGCAAATAATGAAGTTTGCTCCAAAGCGTATAGTTTATGTTTCATGCCATCCAGCTACACTTGCACGTGATGCTGGGGTTCTGGTGAATGATTACGGCTATAAGATGAAAAAGGCTGGAGTTATGGATATGTTTCCGCATACTGCACATGTTGAGTCCATTGCTGTCTTTGATAAGGAAAAATAGGATTAGAAAACCACCATGAAATACAGAATAATCAATAAAGAGCGCCTGTTTCAAGGGTATTTTGCAATAGATAGATATACTTTCGAGCATGAGAAGTTTGAAGGTGGAAATAGTGCTGAAGTTGTCCGTGAAGTGTTCGAGCGTGGAAATGCAGCAGCGGTGCTGCCCTATGATTCTAAATCTGATTCTGTTGTTTTGGTGGAACAATTTAGGATTGGCGCGCTAAATTCAGATGTAGGACCCTGGCAATTGGAAACTATTGCAGGTGTAATTGATAAGGATAATGAGTCCATTGAAGAGCTTGTAAAAAGGGAGGCAATAGAAGAGGCTAATTGTTACCTTGATGAGGTTATTCCGATTATGGAATATTATTGCAGTCCTGGCGGAGCAACAGAAAAAATTTCTTTATTTGCAGCAGAAGTTGACGCAACCGATATAGGTGGAGTCTATGGGCTGGATGAAGAATCCGAGGATATAAAGGTTCATGTGATCAAGCGTGAAAAAGCGCTGGGTATGATTAAATCTGGGGAAATTCAAACCGCAATGACCATAATTGCTTTGCAGTGGTTAGAGCTTAATCTCAATATATTTAAATAAAATAACTTAATACTAATAAAAAGGGCAGCATAATATGCTGCCCTTCACTCGTATAACGAGTCACATTGCTGAAATAACACTTCCGATACAAGCTGCTTAGTTCAATATTGCAGTGTGTGGTGTGGTGTGTAGCTCCTGGCAATATCAAAAATGCAATAAAAAGTGTCAGCAATCGACTTTGAAGCAAAGATTACGATATAAATAAAAATTTATAAGATCATCGAAATATATTTAACATCAAAGCTATATATATATTTACATACCTTTTGGTTGCTATCTGCGATTCTGATCACAATATAATAAAACAGCGATAAATAATCGTGAGTTAAAATAAGTTAGGAAGTTATTCAGCTCTTTCAACGTTAAGCGTTGTCGACTCAACACTAACGACACGAACCTTGCCTCCGGTTTCTGTATCTTGACCAGCTATGCGCCAGTTTGAGTCATCGACACGAATCTTGCCAACACCATCGACTATTGGTTCGTTCAGAGTGAAAATCCTGCCAATATATTGCTCACCGCGTTTATTCAAAGTGGGGCGGTCTGATTCTTCCGCCCCTTGTTTTTTACCATACTTGAACCAAAGAACGATACTGACAACAGAAAATATTGAAAATATAATGACCTGAGTTTCCCAGTCCATTCCTGGATAGATTGCTAAGCATACGCCAACAATAGCAGCAGCTATACCAAGCCAGAAAAGAACGAAACCAGAAACAAAAATTTCCAATATTACTAGTGTCACAGCAAGTATAAGCCAGTGCCAGTGGTTAATAGTTGTAAAAAAATCACCCATTATTTTTTCCTTAAATCGACTACTGCTTTGCGAATGTATCTTTTATGATTTCTGAAATGCCGGCGATAGAGCCAATAGGTGCCGCTGCATCCAGAGGCATCATAATAAGTTTCTGGTTCTCAGATGAAGCTACTTGGCCAAGTGCATCTATATATTTTTGTGCAACAAAGTAGTTAATGGCATTCACATTACCTTCGGCAATAGCTTTTGAAACTACTGCTGTTGCCTTGGCTTCAGCCTCTGCAATTCTCTCTCTAGCTTCTGCTTCACGAAAAGCGGCTTCTTTTTCACCTTCCGCATTTAGAATCGCTGACTGTTTTTCGCCTTCAGCCTCAAGAATTGCCGCCTGTCTGGTACCTTCTGCATCAAGAATTTGTGCACGCTTTTCACGTTCAGCCTTCATCTGTCTGGCCATGGCATCAACAAGATCAACAGGTGGTGTGATATCTTTTATCTCGATCCTGGTTACCTTTACCCCCCAAGGGTTGGTCGCATCATCAACAACTTGAAGCAGTTTGCTGTTGATCTGATCACGCTGTGAAAGCATTTCGTCCAGGTCAAGTGAACCCAGGACTGTTCTAAGATTGGTCATTGTCAAATTACGAATAGCATGTACAAGGTTTCGTACTTCATAGGCTGCACGCGGCGCATCAACAACCTGGAAAAAGGCGACTCCATCAACCTGAACCATGGCGTTATCTTTACTGATGACTTCTTGTGATGGAATATCAAGAACCTGTTCCATCATATTCATTTTCGCACCAATTCTATCCATAACTGGAATAATAAAATGCATTCCTGGAGCGAGTGTTTTGATATATCTACCCCATCTTTCAACGGTAAACTCATTTCCCTGCGGAACTGTTCTGATACTCATTACTACTAGAACGATAGCCAGAACGGCTACAACGATTACAAATATTCCAAAACCAGACATAGTATTCTCCTTATGATCCCCAAAATCCGATGCTTTAAATTTATACCAATGCAGGGCATTAGTCGAATATGTTTCAAAAATTAAATTGTAATAATGATGAAGACTGTTATTCCTTTCAGCAATAGCGGATAGTTTTAACTTGCAATTGAAACAAGTCGACTTGGAGATGACTAGTTGGGATTATTCGATTTCAATGACCTTGGAATCTCCAGGCAATAAGCCATCCAAACACCAATCACCAATAGAATAACGAATTAGACGTAGTGTTGGGAAACCAACCGCAGCAGTCATGCGTCGCACTTGTCTGTTTTTACCTTCATGAATAGATAGTTCGATCCAGCTGGTGGGAATATTGGCCCTATATCTAACTGGTGGGTTTCGAGGCCATAGTTGTGGTGGTTCATCAATAATCCGGCATTTTGACGGTTTAGTCTTTCCGTCCTTGAGCATAACGCCGCGCTTTAATATATTGACAGCATCTTGATTGATTTGCCCATCAAGTTGAGCCCAGTAAGTTTTCCATTGTTTGTGTTTGGGATGTGATATTTTATGCTGTAATTCCCCGTTGTTAGTCAAAATTAGCAGTCCCTCGCTATCTTTATCCAGCCTGCCTGCTGCATATACTTCCGGTATAGTAATAAAGTCTGCGAGCGTTTCGCGGCCTTCATTATCAGTAAATTGGCAAAGAATATTGAACGGCTTGTTAAATAGAACTATTTTTGTCATGTTCATAGTCTACACTTTATTTTAAGAGATTGAGATATTGTTTTATGTGCACATGGTTTGTGCCTTTAAATTACTGAAGTGGTGCTTTATGGATATTCAGCGGCTTTTAACTAGTTTGGAACCGAGAATAGTTTCTGCCGACACCTTCCCTGCATTTCCTCAAACAACTTACAAACTTGCAGCAGTACTTATTCCGCTTGTCCGGCGCAAGGATGGCTTGACCATTTTACTTACAAAAAGAAACGAAAACTTGAAGAATCATCCGGGCCAGGTTTGTTTTCCCGGTGGAAAAGTCGATGGCACTGATGCTTCACCAGCAGCGACAGCTGTAAGGGAGTGCTTTGAGGAGCTTGGATTTGGAGCTGATAAGATCTCAGTGCATGGGATGATGCAGCCGATTAAGGTTCCCACTGGGTATATTATTTTGCCAGTTATTGGTGAAGTTGAGCCAGATTATCAGTTAAATCTCCACTATGATGAGGTTGAGCTTGCTTTTGAAGTGCCTTTTACCCACTTTCTTGAAATTGAAAATTACATTGCCAGGAAGATTCATTACCAAGGAAGAAATCATAGATTTATTGAAATAAAGCATGATTCTCACTATATCTGGGGAGCAACTGCCAAAATTTTGAGGAAGCTCTCAAAATTTGCGTGAGCGATACACTGTTAAACTTGTTTTTATCCTACATAATGTAAATGTTATAAATCATAATTATAAATTTATGAGTGATCTTGAAGAAAAATTAAGGCGGGTACCAAAAGAACTTTTCCTTCATTTGGGTGATGATGGTGGTGCTGTAGGTATTGATGTTTTTTCTTCAAGAGTTGATGAAACTGGGAATTTTGTTAAGGAAGATCAAATAGCAGAACCAAATACTGCTTTCAGTAACCTGATCGAACAGTTGCACGAGTATCAGGGCCGGGACGTCTTAATCAAAGATCATTGCTATAAGCAGCTTCAAAAGGTATTGGAGTCATCTGTTACCCAGGTTATAAAGTCTGAAGAGACTCCTGTTGAAGCAAAGTCAAAGTTAATATATGGATGTGCTGCAAATGTAATGGAGGATGTTTTTGCAGATCCAAGAAGTGGCGAAAACATAAACCGGACAAGGAAAATCAGCTGTAATATCATTGATTTTGCTCTGCAGAGCGATGCATCAATTCCTTCTTTATTGGCTCTTGGTTCTCATGATTATTACACTTTTACTCACTGTATCAATGTTACTGTATTTGGTATTGGGCTTTGGAGCCTTATAGTTGATGGTCCTCTTGAGGACCTTATCGAATTTGCAATGGGGTGCATGTTTCACGATATAGGTAAAACTAAAATAAGCAACGATATTTTGAATAAACCAGGAAAGCTTACTGAAGAAGAGTTTGACGAGATAAAAAATCATCCTCGTTATGGGTATTTTTTGATGAAGGATTATCTGTCTCGTGATTCTCTGGATGTAATCTTGCATCATCATGAAAGAATAGATGGTTCAGGTTACCCGGATGGCCTTTCAGGTAAAATGATCTCAGATAATGCCAAAATCGCGCTCATTGCTGATATCTATGACGCATTAACAACAAAACGTTCATATTCAGCTGCCCAAAATCCATTTAATGCAGTATTGATGATGAAAGAAGAGATGGGGGGGTTCTATGAGAAGGATAAATTCGTTCAGTTTATTAAGATGCTTGGGTCTTACTAGTTAAACTCTATAAATTGTCTAACTTTTTCATTTTTGTTCAGGTAGCGTTCAGCTACACAGGAGTAATATAAGAGTTAAGAAATGAGGGAAAAGCCTCAAACGTTTAACAAACTACTCTTTTACTGGAACTTAACTGGGAGGAATCGAAAATGAAAAGGTTAACACAAATTATTGGTACAGTTATTTGCGCAGCTTCAATGGTATTTTCAATGGCTGCATATGCCGGGCATTATGATTATGCAAAGGTATTAAGGGCAAAACCAATATATAAAACTATTAGAGTATCCGCGCCACAACAAGAGTGCTGGGATGAGCAAGTTACTCATCATCAAGCTTCTAATGACAATGTTGGTGGTATGATCCTAGGTGGGATTATTGGTGGTGCAATAGGTAATCGTTTTGGAAAAGGCAATGGTAATAAGGCTGCAATTGCAGCGGGAACATTGCTTGGTGCTGGCATTGGTCAGAATATGAGTCGCAATAACCCTAGAATGCCAACATACACAACCACAGAACAACGTTGCCGAACTGTTAATCATTATCACGAGGAAGAGAGAATTGATGGTTATAAGGTGAAATATATGTATAAGGGACAGATTTATCACACTGTTACCGATTCTCATCCTGGAAAAAGATTAAGAGTGAAGGTTACTGTAACACCAGCTTTTTAATATATACTTGAAAGTGAAAGCCGGAGGATGTCTTAGCAGATATCCTCCTTTCATTGCTTGCAGGATAAACAGGAATAGAAAGATGAACCAGTTCGCCCGAATTTTAACTTTTACTTTTTTTATATCATGCATCGCCATGCCCGTTTATGCTGCAAAAAGTGGTAAACCGGTTTCTCTTGATCAGGCCGTAGTTCTGGTCAAAAAGGAAACTGGTGCCAAGGTTCTTTCCGCTAAAGAAGTCAGCAAGGAAGGCAAACAGTATTATTTGATAAAGACAATAGATAACGGCCGAGTGCGTTTGCTGAGGATTGATCCTAAAACAGGTGAGCAGTATTAGAAAGGATAATGGATAAAACTAGATGCGAGTACTGATTGTAGAGGATGAACAGCATATCCTGAATATGCTTGCTGAAAAACTTAGGGGCGAAGGTTATGCGGTTGATTGCGCCCAGGATGGTGAAGAAGGTTATTACTTAGCATCTGAATACCCAATTGATATTGCGGTTATTGACATTGGTCTGCCTAAAATGACGGGTATTGAGATAATTAAAAAGGTTAGGGCAGAAGGAAAGAGTTTTCCGGTTTTGATTCTAACAGCCAGAGGAAAATGGCAGGACAAGGTTGAAGGGCTGGATGCTGGCGCAGATGATTATCTGGTAAAACCATTTGCGGTTGAGGAACTAATGGCTCGCCTCAATGCTTTATTGAGAAGGTCCAAAGGCTTTGCGACCTCTACTGTCGACTTTGGCCCGTTGTCACTAGACACTAAGGCACAGACGGTAAATGTCAATGGAGTGGCGCTGGATATCACCGCCTATGAATACAAGGTTATGGAATACCTAATGCTACATCCGAGCGAGGTGGTTTCAAAAACCGTGCTAACAGATCATATTTATGAGCAGGATTATGACCGAGATTCCAATGTGATTGAGGTATTTATCGGTCGTTTGCGCAAAAAAATTGATCCGAAAAACACCATAAAGCCAATAGAAACGCTTAGAGGGAGAGGGTACCGTTTAAATACTACAGCCCTCGAGGCTATGGCAAGCAGCGGAGAATCGGCTTAGATGTATTCAATCAAAAGGCGTCTTTTATCTCTTGGTTCTTTTATTATTGTTATTTTCTTATTGATAACTGCTTTTACACTGGAAAAGGCTTTTCGTTCTGTCGCCGAGCAGGCACGCAACGAACGCCTGCATGCTAATGTGTTTACAATTCTTGCAGCAGCTGAGCTGGAAGAAGGCAAATTACAGATTCCGGAGATTTTACCAGAGCAAAAACTGATGTTGCCTGATTCTGGGCTATTTGCCTATGTGATTGATGAACACAACAAATTGGTTTGGAGCTCTCAGTCATCACTAGGGAGTGAAACGCCTGAAATTATATTTATGCACCCTGGTCAGGAATCTTACTCTGAAATCTCCACTCCGTTGCAAATGAAGATGCTTCAGTTTGGTGTTGCCTGGCAGTCCTATGATCAAAAAGAATATAAATTCACTATCACTGTTGTTGAAGATAGTATTGGATTCAATGAGCAGATAGCCTCCTATCGAGAAAATCTTTATGGCTGGTTAGCTGCCTTGGGGATTGCGCTGGTGTTGGTGCAGATTTTTATATTGCGTTGGGGGCTGCATCCGCTGTCCAGAGTAGAGGTTGACATTCGAAATATTGAAGCTGGAAAAACAGAAAGGCTTTCAGGAAAATATCCTAAAGAAATATCTGGTATCACTACCAATCTCAATATTCTAGTTGAGAACGAACGTAAACGCCTAGCACAATACCGAGATACACTAGCTAATCTGGCGCACAGCCTTAAGACACCTTTAGCAGTATTAAGAAGCGAGGTTGAGCAGTCTGGTTTGAATCATTCGATGCTGGAACAAGTTGATAGAATAGACTCAATGGTGGAGTACCAACTATCCCGTGCGGCCCTTTCGGGGCGTATTACCTATACAACAGCCATAAAAGTGTTACCAATAGCAATTAAACTTATTTCCGCGCTGGACAAAGTATTTGTTGAAAAAGGGATTCGTGGCAAGTTGACCTGTTCCGCAGATGTCGAAATCAATGCCGTTGAAGGCGATGTTATGGAGATTCTTGGTAACCTGCTCGATAATGCCTATAAATGGGCCGAATCTTCAGTGTGGCTTAATATTGAGCAACTTATTCATGATGAGTGTCGTGTCAAAGGGGCCAAAATAGTCGTTGAAGATGATGGCCCTGGGATAGATCCTGCAGCAATTGATCGTGTACTTATACGCGGGGGAAGAGAAGATACTACTACTCCCGGTCATGGAATCGGTCTTGCTGTTGTCAAGGATCTGATTGATTCTTATCTAGGAACGCTAGATATCGACAATGGAAGACAAGGTGGTGCTCTGATTACCATCGAAATTCCGCCTCGTTAAATTAGTCTGTATTAATGGTGATGTAAAAATGGGTGATATAAATAAGTTATTGCAAATTATGGAAAAATTACGCCATCCTGAAGATGGTTGTCCATGGGATCGGGAACAGACCTTTACAACGATTGCACCTTATACCATCGAGGAGTCTTACGAGGTTGCCGATGCTATACACCGTAATGATATTCAAGAGCTAAAATATGAATTAGGTGATTTATTGTTTCAGGTTGTGTTTCACTCACAAATGGCGAGTGAGCTGGATCATTTTACTTTTAATGACGTTGTAGCCGCAGTTTGCGAGAAGATGGAGCGTAGGCATCCACATGTTTTTTCCGATGCCAAGGTTGAATCAGCCGAAGCTCAAACCAAGGCTTGGGAAGAGATAAAGGCCCAAGAGCGTAAGCAAAAAGGAAAAGATGAGCTAAAAAATAAGGGTTCTCACCAAACCGAGAGTATACTTGACGGTATATCCATGCGCATGCCGGCTCTGACACGCGCGGTAAAACTGCAAAAACGAGCTGCAAATGTTGGGTTTGATTGGCCAGATCATGTTGGTGTTATTGAAAAGGTCAAAGAAGAATTGGATGAAGTAATCCAGGAAATTGAAAATAATCATTTTGAAAATCTAAATCGCGAAATTGGTGATCTGCTTTTTGTAATAGCCAATCTTGCGCGGCGATTTAATGTTGACCCTGAATCTGCTGTTACTAGTACCAATGCCAAGTTTGAAAAAAGATTCAGAGTGATAGAGCAGGAGCTGAATAGATTGAACAAAGATTTTGCTCAGACAGATCTGAAAGAGATGGATGATTTATGGAATAAGGCTAAGGAAGAGCATTTTTGATGCGTAAAAATTCTCTAGCATCACTAGCGCCAATTATATAAAATTCGCTTACCGTTACTTGGAAAGTCTTTACCTAGACTATATTTACTTGATAAGGCTGTGCAATGTCTGTAGAAAATATCGTTGTTTTTAATAAAAGCTGCAAACTGTCACCGCAGCTTCTTGTAGAAAAAATGCAAGGGGCGGGATTTGATGTAGAGCTCAATGGTGAGTTTGATTTTGATGATTTTGAAGGTTATGCAGCATTTAAACTAGATGGTGTAGAAACCGGCTTCGAGCTTTATATTGGTGAGCTGGATGATGAATTCTTCGAGCCTGAAGATCAAAAATACGTTGGTGAGCGAACCCAAGCAGCTGTATTTGTTACCTACACTGATTATCGTGAATACAAATGTTCTTTAATTGCGTCGGCAGCTATGGCTGAATTAACTGATGGCCTTTTTCTTGAAGGTGGTGAGCCGCCAATTATCTATCCTAATGAAGCAATGCAGTGGATAAAAGATTGTATGCCAGAAATTGAAGATAAGATTAAGTAACACTTAAATAATGAATATTGATATCAATTCTGACACACCAAAGCTCAACCTTTTAGGATTAGATAAGCAACAAATTGATGACTTATTGGGGGAGTTAGGTGAAAAACCATTTCGAACTGTTCAACTGATGAAATGGATATACCACCGCTCAGTTCTTAGTTTTGATCAAATGACTGATATCAGCAAAAAGTCACGCGAACTACTGGCGAAGATTTCTTTTATAGAACTACCTGTAATTAAAGCTACTCAGATATCAAGTGACGGCACAATAAAATGGCTGCTTGAATTTCATGACCATCAAACTATAGAGATGGTATATATCCCAACAGAGGATCGCGGAACTTTATGCGTTTCTACTCAAGTGGGTTGCTCTTTAGGTTGTAAATTCTGCGCAACAGCAACCCTGGGGCTTACTAGAAACTTAACTGCAGCTGAAATTGTTGGGCAGGTGTTTCTGGCAAGGCAGGAAACCATAAAGGTGCTAGAGCGCGAGAATCCTATTACCAATATTGTATTGATGGGTATGGGAGAGCCATTGCTCAACTTTAATAATTCCATTGCCGCTACAAATATAATGATGGATGATTTAGGTTTTAATATCTCTAAACGCAGAGTAACTATAAGCACTGCAGGTATAGTACCGGCGATAAACAAGATGAAACCGCTAACAGATGTCAGTTTGGCAGTTTCATTGCACGCTGCCAATAATAGAACTCGCGATAAGATATTGCCGATAAATAAGAAATATCCGCTTGAGCAACTAATCCCGGCTTGTAAAGACTATATAAAAGGAAGTACTCATCGAACAATAACCTGGGAGTATGTGATGCTCAATGGGATTAATGATTCGGATGAAGATGCAAAACAGCTGGTATCATTAATAAAATATGTACCATCTAAAATAAATCTGATACCGTTTAATACCTTCATAGGGTGCGATTATAAGTGCTCAAGTGATTCAAGGATTGAAAGGTTTGCAAACATAATTCTTGAAGCGGGAATTACTGTTACAATGAGAAAATCACGCGGTGATGATATTGATGCCGCATGTGGACAGCTTGCAGGAAAATCAGACAAGGAAAACATATAGCAGGGTTAATATGAGCATATTAAGGCATATATCGTTGGCGTTTTTATTTTTGACATTAATTTCTTGTGGTTCAGATGAAGTTAAGCCTGATACAACCGACACAAAGCCAATTAAGCTAGAATACAAAAATAACAATGAGCAAAATCAGGCGGTACTAAATGATAATCAAGGCTCAAAAGAGCAGGGTATTTCAGAAACGGAGCGTTTGCAAAGGGCTGCAGAAATAAATGCAGAACTTGGTATAGCCTATCTGCAACGGGGTGATATTGAAAAAGCTGATCTAAAACTAGCTAAAGCATACAGGCAAAACAATGAGTCAGTTGCAGTTAATCTTGGGCTTGCCCTTTTAAATGAGAAGCTGCAGTATAACGATAAGGCTGAAAAGTACTTTTTAGAGGCAGTTAGACTAGAAGGTAGGGAGAGAGCAGCCTCAGCTCATAATAACTATGCAAGGTTTCTTTGTACTCAGGGGCGCTACAAACAGTCTGAACAGTTCTTTAAGATAGCATTTGCAAATAAACTATATCAACAGCGTGAGATATCCTATACCAATGCCGGGTATTGTGCCTTTTTAGCCAAAGAATATGATAAGGCTGTTGAATATTACAGACAAGCACTAAGCAATAATAAGATTTATGCGCCAGCATTGTTAAATATGGCAAAACTTTTTATAGCTAAAGATCAGATGCCATTAGCTAAAGCCTACATGGACAGGTATAAGATAGTCGGTGCAAAAACTCCTGATTCTATACTTATTGCTTATAAAATTGAAAAAGGACTGGGCAATACAGCTGAAGCTACTACACTATTTAATGTATTAAAAATTAATTACCCCGATGCTAAACAAACACATGAAGCATACATGGTTGAGTTTAGTAAAAAAGATAAAACGGCAGATAATAAGAAAAATGAATAATCAGGAACAGAATAATAACGAACAATATGTTTCGGTTTCTCTTGAGTATGGTCCCGGACAGACATTAGCTGACGGTCGTGAAGCAAGAGGGATGACAATTGCAGATGTTGCTTCTCACCTGAATGTTACTGAAAATATTGTTAATGGACTGGAAAGGGATGATTATAACAATCTACCTCCAGCTATCTATACAAGAGGATATCTGCGTAACTATGCAAACCTTTTGGATATTGATCCAGAGCCACTCCTTGAAAGGCAAAAACAGTTAACTTCAATAGGTGATGAGGATGAAGCTGTTACCAGACCCGCAGCAATACATGCTGAAACTAGTGGTCGAATGATAGATAAAAGCCAATTTAGAAGAAAGAAAGATCGCTCGATAAATCTATTTATTATTCTGCTGCTGATAATGATTGTTGGGATTGGATATGGAATTTTTACCTTTATGACTAAAGACCCTAGCTATCCTTCAAGTTCTGCCTCGGGCCAGAATAGTGATCAAAACGAAGCTATTGATACTTCCGGCCCAGATGTAAAGGACGCGATCTCCATTCCTCAAGGGACAGGTGCGCAGGAGCTATCCATACCAATCGAAGATAATGCAGATTCTGATGCAGAGCAAGAGCAGCTTCAAAAACCACAAACACTGTCCTTAGCTCTGCCAGATCAATTGTCAGAAGAGGTTGAGAGGCAAATCGATTCAAGTTTGATAGATCAAGAACAAAATCAGCAGCAAGTGCAAATAGAAGCAATCACACCGGTTCAGTTTGACGAAAGTTCAGCAGAACAGGAAGTAGTTATTGAGCAAGAGTCACAAGTTGAAAGTGCTGTTTCCGAACAGCGCACAACTGATATTAGTGATCTAAAACTGTTTGTGGCTCATGACAGTTATATTGAAATTACAGACGCAACTGGTAAAAGATTCTTATTCAGGGTCTTGCCAGGTGGAACCATAAAAGAGATTAGTGGAAAAAGACCATTTAAAGTCGTTCTTGGTAATGCTGGTGCAGTCAAACTGGAATATAATGGTGAACCTTATGATTTTGGTGATTATAGCCTTGGGAAAGTGGCCAGATTTTCGTTACAATAGCCAATCTTTATATTCTAGGGTGAATGTAAATCTTACTAGTTTAGATTATGCGATTAATTACACAGTTTTGAGGTTCTCTTGAGTAAGAAAATTCAAGCAATACGCGGGATGAACGATACTCTTCCTGACGTAACTCATATTTGGCACTTTTTGGAAGATAAATTTAAATCTGTATTAAACAGTTACGGATACAATGAGATTCGTATGCCAATTGTTGAAAAGACAGAGTTATTCTGTAGGTCTATTGGTGAAGTAACCGATATTGTTGAAAAAGAAATGTACACCTTTGACGATAGAAATGGTGATAGCCTTACATTGAGACCAGAGGGTACAGCAGGTTGTGTTCGTGCCTGCATAGAACACGGTTTGCTTCATAATCAGCAACAAAGATTATGGTATGCGGGGCAAATGTTTCGTCATGAACGACCGCAAAAGGGTAGATATCGCCAGTTTAATCAAATTGGTGTAGAAGCATTTGGAATAAGTGGTCCTGATATTGATGCCGAAGTTATACTGCTCTCAGCAAGGTTTTGGAAGGCGCTTGGAATAGAAGGTCTAGAGCTGCAACTAAATTCTTTGGGAACTAATGAGGCCCGCACGAATTACCGTAATGTCCTTGTAGAATATTTCTCTGAAAGTAAAGACAAGCTTGATGAAGACAGTTTAAGGCGTCTGGATACAAACCCCTTACGCATACTCGATACCAAAAATCCAGAAATGAAGGATCTGGTAGCTAATGCGCCCGTACTTACTGATCACCTGGATCAGGAGTCAAAAGATCATTTTGAACAGCTGCTTAGCATACTTGATGAAAATTGTATTAAATACGTTTTGAACCCCCGTTTGGTGCGCGGCCTGGACTATTACAACCGAACCGTCTTTGAGTGGGTAACTACTAAGCTTGGAGCTCAAGGAACAGTTTGTGCCGGAGGGCGTTATGATGGCCTTGTTGAACAAATAGGCGGTAAGGCAACTCCAGCTGTTGGATTTGCTTTGGGGGTTGAGCGCATAATTGCAATGTTAGAAGAACTTCAGATATCAGTACCCGCCCCTGTTCCAGATGTTTATGTCATTGCAGCTGGAGAGAAAGCGCAACCACATGCCATCTATCTTGCGGAGAAATTACGTGAAGAAGTTCATGACATAAAGGTGGTAACCAATGCCGGTGGCGGAAGTTTTAAATCACAGTTTAAAAAAGCCAATAAAATTGGTGCAAAGTTCGCTATAATCATCGGTGATAACGAACTTGAGCATGGAATATATGGGGTCAAACCATTGCTGGATGACTCCGAACAAGTCGAATGTACGCTTGAACAGTTGCTTGAAAAGATGCAGCACGTTGTTTAAACAGCAAATTGTTGAAGCATTAGATGAAAAATAGTTAAATCAGGAAATTAGTAATATTTAAGGAGTCAGTAGTGAACGAAATTCACACAGAAGACGAACAGGTCGAAGCTTTAAAGAAATGGTGGAAAGAAAATGGTACATCTGTAATTGTTGCTATAGCAGTTGCGCTTTCATCAGTAGCCGGTTACAAATACTGGCAAGGCCAAAAAATGCAAAGAGCCTGGAAAGCTTCAAATGAATATATGCATGTTTCAGATCAACTGCAAAAGACAGAGCTTGAAGAAGGTGATATAAAGCGTGCAGAAGCATTATTAAAAGATCATGAAGGCACTGTATATGCCGATTTTACTGCTCTGCAACTTGCAAAAGTATCTGTTGAGAAAGGTGATTATGATGCAGCGCTAGTTCAATTGAATAATGCCTTGGCTGCCGCTCAAAGCAAGCAACTAAAGCCAATTATTAACTATAGAATAGCTCAGGTGCAATTTGCTAAAGGTGAGCATGATAAAGCGATTACTACACTTACTGCAATTAAAGACAAAGGGCATGAAGCTCTTGTTTTAGAGTTGCAGGCAGATATTTATAGTGCAAAGGGTGACGCTGAAAAGGCGCTTTCATTATACAAGCAGGCTATGGGTGTTCTTGGTGAGGATGCAAATAAAAGCAAGACCCTGCAGCTGAAATACAAAAATGTTGGCGGAAAAGAATCCTAGATTTCTAATTCCGCATCAGATTTAAGATTAGCACCTGCCATTAAAATATTTAATAGCAGGTGCTTTTTTTGAATTATCCGTATTAAACGCTGACAAAATTGATGTAAAGTTTATTTTCAAAGAGATAGTTATGAATAGATACCTTAAGTTTTTCTTTTCCTTGTATATAATTGTTGTTTTAAGTGGATGCAGTTGGTTTGACTCGAAGCCACAGTCAGCTGAACAACCAGCTAAATTATTGCCGCTGGAGAACAAAATCAATGCAGAAGTTGTAAAGAAGGTCTCTGTTGGAGGTGGTTCTGCATATGACTATGTAAAACTTGCTCCCTTTGTTTTAAATGATCATGTATTCGTTGCGTCACGTGATGGTAATGTCATTGCCTATGATCTTAATTCCGGCAATCAGATATGGCAAGTTTCTCTTGAATCATCTTTTTCAGCCGGCCCGTACGCAACCGAAGATAAGGTTTATGTATGTGATAGTGATGGAGAAATAACAGCTCTTGCTAGGGTTAGTGGAAAGCAGTTGTGGAAAGCAACTGTAAGTTCAGAAATATTGTCAAGAACAGTTGAATCGGATGGTTTTCTCATCGCAAGGACTGCAGATGGGAGTATTTTTGCCCTCAATTCAGAAACGGGAGAGCAAAAATGGGTATTTGATAAATCATTGCCTGTTTTAACCCTGCGTGGAACAGGGGATCCGGTCGTTGCCAACGGCATTGTCTATGCTGGCCTTGATAATGGTAAGCTTGTAGCTATCGATTTGATAAGCGGGTCAGCCGTATGGGAGCAGCAGGTTGCAATTGGACGTGGCAGATCGGAGGTTGAGAGAATAATAGACATTGATGGCACGCCCGAACTGCATGGTGGTAAAATCTATCTTGCCAGTTACAGAGCAAAGCTGGGGGCTTACTCAGTGCGGGACGGACGTGAGTTTTGGTCTAGAGATTTGTCAAGCTATAGTGGTCCTGTAGTTGACACTATCGAAGACGGTAAATTTCTGTATTTAACTGATGATAGAAGTCATATCTGGGGCATTTCAGCAGATTCCGGGGCGTCACTTTGGAAGCAGGAGAGTCTTCAGGCGCGCAAAATTACTAAACCAGCTGTTTTTGGTAATTATATAGTTGTATCTGATTTCGAAGGATATCTTCATTTTCTAAATAAGAATACCGGTGAAATAATTGCAAGATTAGAAGTGTTCGATTCTGCCATACGCCAACAGGCTGTTATTTATAAAAACTACATATTGGTACAGAACGAAGAAGGGCAGGCCGCAGTTGTTACTGTTTCCCAGTAAAATGCTGTATGATTTGGCTCTTATTAGCTTAGGGTGGTATACATGTGTCTAATAGTTTTTGCTTATAAAGTCTATCCGGATAATGATCTCATTCTCTTAGCAAACAGGGATGAATTTTGCAGTAGAAATTTTAAATTAGCTCACGTTTGGGGCAAAAAACAGCGCGTCATTTCTGGAATTGATTTGACTGCAAATGGTACGTGGACCGGAATTACCGATTCAGGAAGGATGGCTGTAATCACTAATTTTCGAAGAGGTTTGAAAATAGATCTGGAGCGTAAGAGTAGGGGAAAGCTTGCGTCAAACTTTTTAGATTCCGAAGTTTCAGCACTTGATTACTTGGCAGAAGTTAGAAAAAGCAAGGGTGATTATAACGGCTTCAACCTACTTTTTGGTGATAGCAAAGATCTTATCTGGTACAGCAATGTTGAAGATTCGTATCAAGTTTTGACACCCGGAATATATGGCCTAAGTAATAATTTGCTTGATGTTTCATGGCCAAAACTGGAAGAGGCAAAGTCAAAGCTAAATAATCTGCTTGATCAAGGAGTTGGTAACCCTGAACAGTTATTACCAATCATGTTAAATAAAGAAAGATATCCGCAGTCAAAGTTGCCAGATACTGGCATTGATCCAGAGCTAGAGCATGCGCTTTCTCCTATTTTTGTAGATATAGATAGCTATGGCACTGTGTTAACAACCCTTATCTACCTGTCAAAACATTCAGTTAAACTAATTGAATATAATCATCTTGATGGCAGCCAACAACTCTCAAGTTGTTTTTCTAGCAAATTATTCTCATTTGAAACTGGTTTAAACTAACCATATACCAGCTAAAATCATTTTATTATCAGATTTTGCTAATGCATTCTGCAAAAAATATTTAAATTAGGTCTAAAAACATCGAAATTTAACGAATAATCCGCTAAAGTTAGTGTTATAAACTTATAGTGCTTGTTATTTTTTATAAATATAACTCAAGTGCACTAACCGCTAAATAAGTTGCATAGACCAGGAAGGTGATATGTTTGAAAAATATATGCCGTCAGAAGACGTCAGAAAACGTCTAGAACAGCTATATTCACTACCCCCAATGCCTCAGGTTGCATTGAGAATCTTGCAGATTAAGGATGATCCTGATGCTTCAGTTGAAGATTTAGCTGCATGCGTTGAGCTTGATCCTAGCTTAGCTGCGCAGGTTGTAAGATATGCACGCTCCCCATTTTTCGGATACAAAGGTGATATAAACACCATTCGGGATGCCATACATAAAGTACTTGGCTTTAATATGGTTACCAATATATCTATTGGATTGGCATCCGGTAAAGGTTTTAAGAACCCGGTAGACGGTCCTTTAGGCCTTAACGAATTTTGGCGTCAGGCGACCTATACTTCGGCTATCGTTCAGGAATTAGCTAAAATAATGCCAAAAGATAGGAGGCCTAATCTAGGTCTTACATACCTTGCTGCTTTGTTGCACAACTTTGGTTATCTTTTGTTGGGGCATCTGTTTAAACCAGAATTCTTCTTGTTAAATAAACTAGTTAGTGCAAATCCTGAAGTGGCAGTTACTGAACTGGAAAAGCAAGTTTTAGGCATGGGGGATGCACAACACGTAATTAGCCTTGGACACGCAAAGCTTGGTGCATGGCTTATGCATACCTGGAATTTACCCGAAGAGGTAGTTATCACTATAGGAGAGCATCATAATGCTGATTATGATGGTCCTCATGCTGTCTTTCCGGCTTTGGTTTTGGTTGCAGACAGGCTGGTTAAATCGAAAGAATTTGGCGATGGTGAAAGCGATGAAATTCCTGAAAATGTATTAGAACGCCTAGGCATTACACAAGAGCAGGTGTTGGAAGTTTTTGAAAAAGTAATGAGTGGAAGCGATAGTCTCGATACTCTTGCTAGCCAGTTAGCCGCATAGCATAGCCACATTCATTTTTTATGTTAGTTGCCTATAACTTATGTAACTCTATTTTATTGCGAATTTCCTCTGCAGATGATAGTCTGCGGCTGGATTTTACGATTCAAAGAACCTTTAAGATTCCAAAACGATTGGAGAATATGTAATGAAGTTAATTTTTTTAGGCCCTCCTGGAGCAGGTAAGGGAACACAGGCACAATTTATCTGCGATAAATATTTAATACCACAAATTTCAACAGGTGATATGTTGCGAGCAGCTGTTAAAGAAGGTACTCCTCTAGGAATTGAAGCCAAAAAAATTATGGATCAGGGCGGACTTGTTTCTGACGAAATTATCATGGGTATCATCAAAGAAAGATTGGCTCAGGATGATTGCAAAGGCGGTTATCTTTTTGATGGTTTTCCACGAACAATTGGTCAGGCTGAAGCTATGATTGCTGACAATATTGAAATTGAATCTGTAGTTGAACTAAAAGTTGACGACGAAGTAATTGTTGAGCGTATGGCTGGTCGTCGTTCCCACTTGCCTTCCGGTAGAACCTATCACGTTAAGCATAACCCACCTAAAGTTGAAGGAGTTGACGATGTAACAGGTGAACCACTTGTTCAGCGCGACGATGATAAAGAGGAAACCGTAAGAAACAGGTTGGGCGTTTATCATGACCAAACTAAACCCCTTGTAGATTTTTATAGCAACAAAGCGAAAACTGGTGAAGTGAAATATGTAGCGGTAGATGGAACCGGAGAACTGAGCGAGATTACTCAAAATATTATTAATTCATTGGATGCATAATTTTATTACAAACTGGATACCGGTCTCCGCCGGTATGATATGAATAAGCAAACAACGCTGCCCCGGACTTGGTCCGGGATCCAGCAGTCATGAGTTTATTTTATGATTGGCGCGTTTCCCGCGTAATATGCCTGTTAACAAATATAAGCTGTAATAAGTCATGGAAGGCTTGCTAAACAAAGAAAACTACCAGCAGATTGAGGCGTTTATTAACGTCATTTTCATAGAATCAGGGCTAAGTAAAAACACCTGTGAATCATACAGGCGCGACTTGAAATCCTTTGCCATTTGGCATCAAAAAAACTTTAAAACACGTGGGCAAATATCTGGTGCTGATAACGGCGAGATTCTTCGCTTTCTTGGTTATAAAGCTGCCCAGGGAATTAGTAGCAGATCAATAGCTCGCAGCCTATCAACCTTGCGACGGTTTTATAAGTATCTTAAACTGCAAAATACCATATCTATTGATCCTACACATCTTATTCAGGCTCCGAAAATTGGGCGTCCACTTCCAGAATCACTGACCGAAAATGATATCGACTTACTATTAAAGGCGCCAGATGTTGAAGAGCTACTTGGCCTTCGTGATAAAAGCATGATTGAATTGCTCTACGCTACTGGGCTTCGTGTTACTGAGTTAGTTGAACTGCGGATGTCGCAGGTTAATCTCAACCAAGGTTTTTTAAAGATTATTGGTAAGGGTAACAAAGAAAGGCTTGTGCCTGCAGGTGATGAAGCTATTTTTTGGCTGAAAAAATATCTTCATAAAACTCGCCCCTTATTGGCAAAGAAAGTTGCTTCTGAAGTTGTGTATCTGTCGAAAAGAGGTGAAGGTATGACTCGTCAGGCTTTTTGGTATATTCTAAAGCGTAATGCCAAAGCTCAGGGTATAAAAAAACATTTGTCGCCTCATACTCTAAGACATTCATTTGCAACCCACCTGCTGAACCATGGGGCTGATCTCCGTGTGGTGCAGATGCTATTAGGTCATAGCGAACTTTCTACCACCCAGATTTATACTCATATAGCTCAGGCACGATTAAAACAGATCTTTTCTGAACACCATCCTCGTGGTTAGGTGTAGTGGTAGGTGTTATCGGGCATAAAAAAAGCCCCTTTGAGGGGCTTTTCAAGACTGATAAGAGGTAAAATTACTTCTTAGAAATAGAGTCTTGTACTAGAGTGCCGATTTCAGTTTGAGCTTCTACTAGAAGGTCATAAACTTTTTGGCTGTTCTCTACTGCTTTTTTGCTAGAGTCAGAAGCGAAGTTCATTTGGCTCTCGATGAATTGTTCTGGCTTCTTAACGTCTGTAAGAGCTTTAAGTTGATTTAGGCTGCTTTCTAGTGTGTCGTTAGCGATGTCAGTAGAAAGACGGAAAATTTGCTCTGTGCGTGCTGAAACTGTTTCGTTGATTTTCAGAACAGAATCGATAGCATCTTTAGTAGCGTTTGTGATTTGGTTCATATCGAAGTTTTCTAGTTTAAATGCGTCTAGATTAAAAGAATCGATGTTGAACTTGTCAAAAATTGAATTGAAATCCATAATTAAATCTCCAGTAATGTCCATAAGGATAAAGGATGTTACTCCACCAAGTTATGCAATTGCCAATTGCTAGATAGTCCGTACCTTGCTGCATTGCAAAATTCCATGATCTAAGGTTATGAAATTATTTTTATAATGTCAAATATAAAAAAATGATAAATATATCACTCTAACTATATACTGAAGCTGAAATAACACTATAATAAAGCCGATATAACAAGTGTTCATAGTCACTTTATTGTGCAAAGCCGCATTTTAGCGGGGCTACTAAAAATTGAATACACTGTTATACATTGCGCTTTTTTACCTTGTTAAAAATTAATGTGGCATGAAAAAAAATTCAAAATATTGCATTGCAGCATAAATAAGTGCAATCTGCTGCAAGTATTTGTATGTGGGTTTTCTAAATAATCTACAAGACAAACGCTGCAGAAAAAGCAAATTTGCTCCCAGATTTTGAATAAAGTTGACTAATATGTAGCCAATAATAATGCCAGCTGCCTTCTAACACATGTGTGAAGACTAATATTTTAGCTCTAGAGATTGTATTATGGCATGGAAGCTATCGAGTCTTCTTTGTGTAATATTACCGCCTCTTATATCTTCCCTAACATTACATCCGGGTTCTTTCTTATGAAGGCAATTATTAAACTTGCACTTATGACTCGATTCCACTATTTCATCGAATCCGGATTGTATTTCATGCGGGCTAAGGTTCCACAGTCTAAAATTTCTTACCCCAGGTGAATCAATAATGTCTCCACCACAGTCAAGGTGGTAGAGGTTTGTAGATGTGGTGGTGTGCTTTCCTTCGAGGTGATAGCTTGATATTTCACCAATACGTATATCCAAATCAGGTATTAGCTGTTTTATTAAGGAAGACTTACCAACTCCTGATTGACCTACTAATATACTGATATTTTTATTTAGCGCATTTCTCAGGGATTTCATGCCATCTTCTGCTTTGATACTTGTATAAATAACTTTTATACCTAGCTTGATATAAACATCCATTTCATCATCATAGCTATCAGTATCGTCAACTAAGTCAATTTTATTGAGCAATATTACTGGTGATATTTTTAGCATTCTTGCGGCTACTATATAGCGATCGATTAATTCAAAATTAATCTCGGGTACTATTGCACTAACGATAATCAATTGATCGATATTTGCAGCAATGGACTTTAGCTTTCCACGTGAATCAGGGCGGGTAAGTGTAGAGCTTCTGGCTTGGATGCTTTGTATTATGCCTTCATTTTCATTTATAGGGTGAAATGTGACATTATCCCCGCATATAGTTCTGCCAATCCCTTTTTTAGATTTGCAAAGGAAAGTATTATTATCGGTACTTTCAACAATAGCTTCTGAACGATGGCTTACTATTACTCTGCCTTTATAATGTTCAGTTGTAGGGCTGGTTGATTTTTGATTGGACATTGAATCATGGTGCTGATGAGTTATGTTGTTCAATACGATAAAGAAAATAGATGCCTATTTCAAGCAGGCTTATGATTCTAAGTAACAATCAGCTATAATTTTTATATTATAAAAAGCCAAGCTTAATTATTTTATCTAATGTTAAAAGGAAATTTGATGGAGAAGAGTGCTGATAATTTAATCTGGATCGATTTGGAGATGACAGGATTGGATCGAGAAAACGATAAAATTATAGAGATAGCAACAATTGTTACAGACCCCCAATTAAAAGAAATGATTGAAGGACCTACTATTGCAATTCATCAAGATGAATCAATTATGAACAATATGGATGAGTGGTGCACAGCACAGCATAAAAAGTCTGGCCTGACTAAACGTGTTAAAGAGAGCACTTTTTCTGAGGCGGATGCCGAAAAGGCTACAATCGAATTTTTAGAGAAATATGTCCCTTCAGGTATATCTCCTATGTGTGGTAATAGCATTGGTCAGGATAGAGCCTTTATATTGCGCTGCATGCCCGACTTGGGAAAATTCTTCCACTATAGAAATATTGATGTTAGTACCCTTAAAGAGTTGGCTAAGCGCTGGGCGCCAGACGTGTATAAAGGTTTTACGAAAGAATCCAGCCATTTGGCAATGGATGATATTAAAGACTCAATTGCTGAGCTGAAATATTACCGCGAGTATATGCTTAAAATTTGATATTCGTTTATGAGTTCCCGCGCAGAGCGTGGGAACGACACCAAAACCCTCGCCATGCCATCAGCATCAAATCTCTTCGATTTCCCCTTCCTGACTAAGTCTTTTCTTTTTTGCATTTGCCTTACTAGCAATGATCCCCGCGAAACAAACGACTAAGAATCCACAACTTTTCGTTAAATCTATATGCTCATCCCACATCAACCATCCCCATCCAGTGCCAAACAGTACAATACTATATTGAAATGGGGCAACCTCGCCCGGAGGAGCTATAGAGTATCCTTTGGTTAAAAATAGTTGCCCAAAAGCTGCCAAAAATCCAGCAGCCATCATAGCCAATAAGTTCGTAAAGGTTAAAGGTTGCCAATAGATAAATGCAGGTGTTGCAGAAATTAGAGTGCATAAAAATGTAAAGTAAAACACTACTCTTTCAGCTGGTTCAGTATCAGACATCTTGCGGATAGAAATCATAGCCAGGCTTGCAAATATTGCAGCGAGAACACCTACTAAAGCACTTGGGTCAAAAATTCCTTTAGTCGGCTCCAGAACTATAATTATTCCGAATAAACCAAGCCCAACTGCAAAAAGTGAAATCAAATTAACTTTCTCCTTAAGGAATAGCAGTGCAAATACTGGCAAAAAGATCGGTGCTGAATAACTGAGCAATATTGCGTCAGCAAGAATTAGTTCTCCAATGGTCCAAAAAAAACAATACATTGCAGTGATTCCAGTGGCAGACCGGATTAAATGCATACCAAATCTATCCGTTTTAAGAGAGCATTTTTTTGTATATAGCAACCATGGGAGCAGAACTATTAGCGCAAAAAAGTTCCGCAAAAATACAATCATAGGTGTGTTTAGCTCGCTGGCAGCCAGTTTTAGCATTGCACTCATGCTGGAAAACAGAAAGAAGGCGATAATTAGGTATATAGCCCCTAGCAAAAGGTTGTTTTTTTTAATTGTCATTATTAGAAAATAAAGCCTTACTATTATGGGTTAAATGATAAATATTGTTTATCATTGTCAAATATTCATATGAATGATGCAACAAAAAGGCATATAGCCGAAATACAAAAGGTGATTTAGTTGAAAACAGAATACAAGTGCCTTGAGTGCGCGTTAAGTGGTTATACAAGATTGGTCGAAAAACAAGATATACCAAAAGAAAAAAAGGATGATCTTGTTCGTTGGTTTTTCAGTTATATGTCAGGCATTGATTTATCTACGCCTGCGCCATTTATTGCCCGAGATATGCATGCGTATTTGCGTAAGGAGCTTAACTGTAACGATCTCTATGCTGAAGACAAACTTAACGATAATAATAAAATCATGAATATGCTTCCTGAATTCAAAGAGGCTGTAAAAAATGCTATACATCCTGAGATTGCGGCACTTAAGTTGGCTATTGCTGGGAATATAATTGATCTAGGTACAAATCATGGAATGGATCATTCTCAAGTTATATCTCAAGCTATCGCACGGGATTTAGCGGTGGATGATTCAGCACGGCTTTTAACAGCCATAAAGAATGCCTCAAATTTTATTTACCTTTGTGACAATGCTGGGGAGATTGTCTTTGATAGGTTATTTCTTGATACCATTTCTGAACTAGGTATTTTGGATAAAAGTAACGTTGTTTTGGCGGTAAGAGGGGCGCCGATAATAAATGATGTTACTCTTGAAGATGCAGAATATGTTGGCTTAACCAGGGACTATCATGTTATCTCCAACGGTGATCATGCACCGGGTACTTGTCTTAAATTTACCAGTGATGAGTTTAATGATGCATTTGCAAAGGCTGATTTTGTTATATCTAAAGGGCAAGGTAATTTTGAGTCATTATTTTCCAAGAAAGATAAACAGATATTCTTTATGCTGATCGCTAAATGTTCATTGGTTGCAGATCAAATAGGTGTAGATGTTGGGGACATGATCTGTAAATTGAATGACACTGATGCGGAAATTAATTAAAAATTCTGTTAATCTTTCTTGATGATATTTAATCGCTTTAATAATACGCTTTCTGAAATTGAACCAAGATCTTTCGCAAGTTTGATGGAACTATATGAAGATAGTTATATTAAGCTACGCAGGCTTATTCCAGACATCGAAACAATAGATATTGGCCTTGTATCTGTGGCTCAAGGTAGTGTTCCCTTGATGCTTAAAATATTATCCAGGCATAAATTTACCACAACAATTTTTTTAACTCATAGATTTGAATGTGATAATGCGAGCTATGATGATCCGGGATTGGTCGTTAATATTTTTCACGATGCAAGAATGGCTGAAGTATCTGTTGATGAAGTGATCGATAAATTTGGTGTTGAGTTAAAATGTAGACAAAGAACAGACCTTGAACTTGATAAGCGTTGGGAATTGAATAAGTTTTTAAACAAGTGGCTGCAATATTGTTTGCATGAAGGGCATAGTTTTAAATTCAGACCTGACCTTGAAGAACAGGCCTCTTAAAAACGCAGTTTTTTCGAATCGTTAGTATAACAAATTCGCATTTAATTAGTGCAGAACGGAAATAGTATGGAAGATACAAAAATTAACAGGCGAAGAGGGATTTTTCTATTGCCGAATACAATCACAACTGCAGCATTATTTTGCGGTTTTTATGCTGTTGTTGCTGCAAATAATAATGACTATAAAGCTGCAGTTATTGCGATTTTCCTCGCAATGGTGTTTGACGGCCTTGACGGCCGTGTTGCCAGAATGACCAACACGCAAAGTGATTTTGGCGTTGAATATGACAGCATTTCCGACATGTTATGCTTTGGTGTGGCGCCATCCTTAGTGGCCTATGAATGGGCATTAAAGGAATTTATTAATTACGGCCCAGTATGGGGAAAGCTGGCTTGGCTTGGTGCTTTTATATACACAGCTTGTTCCGCTTTGCGCCTTGCTCGATTTAACACTCAAGTTGGAGTTATCGACAAAAAATATTTTCAGGGGCTCGCGAGCCCGGCTGCTGCTGCGGTGATAATGAGTATCGTGTTATCTGGCGAAGTTTATCAGCTAAAGCAAACTATACCTCATAGTATTATTTCGTCGTTTTGCCTGTTTATGGTGGTTGCTGTAGGAATTTTGATGGTTAGTAATGTTCGGTATTACAGCTTTAAAGATCTAGATAAGTACAAGAAAGTTTCTTTCATCAATATCGTGGCTATCGTTTTAGTATTGGCCGGAATATGGCTGATTCCGGTTATAGTTCTGCTTGTCTTGTTTTTCGGATACTGTTTGTCAGGGCCTATATTTACAATAATGGAGATCAGAAAGCGCAGAATGCTGAAGAAAAAAGGTGAGTTTAAAGATGTGCGGGTTGAGCCTGATATTGAGGCTCAGGAAGATAATGAAATTGAAAGTCAGCCAGAACCTGAGCCTCAGGTTCTTGATGTGCATCAAACACAGGAAGCGGAAAAAGAAAAAAAGTAATTTGCTATAGAATATAGCAATAATTCATAAAATTGAAAAAAAAGTATATTTTTATGCTTTACCTCTTGGCTGGGCAGTAAAGAGCCGCTATTATCATAGTAAGTTGGAAATATTCGGAACAAACACAGCAAATGACCAAGAATGCACCTAAGCAAAATATCTTAATCCGCTCTTCAGCAGTGGATATGCTTGCGTCAATTTTTGCTCCAGCCCAACTTCTCCTTCTAAGACTCCTGCCTTAGGGCAGTAGATCATAACCTGGCGAGGAACGCGTATCAGATTGAATTTAGCGATTACGGAAGTGCGCAATTAATTATTTGCCTGCAACTATATGGATTTTTCTGTAGGCATCCCCCGGAGATAGATCATGGGTAACAGAGATAAATTATTTATTTTCGATACAACGATGCGAGATGGCGAGCAAAGCCCTGGCGCATCAATGACCAAAGATGAAAAAGTCAGAATCGCAAAGATGTTGGAGAAGCTTCGTGTGGATGTAATGGAAGCTGGTTTTCCTGCATCAAGTCCAGGTGATTTTGAAGCTGTCCAGGCTGTGGCAGCTGCTGTTAAAAGCGCAGGTGTTTGTGGTCTTGCGCGAGCACGCAAAGAAGATATCGACCAAGCCGGTGCTGCTCTTAAAGAAGCTGTAGCTCCGCGTATTCATACCTTCATTGCAACATCCCCTATTCATATGCAGCAAAAGCTTATGATGGAGCCTGATGAGGTTGTTGAACAAGCAGTATGGGCAGTTAAACGAGCACTAAAATATACCGATGATGTTGAATTTTCCCCAGAAGACGCTGGGCGTTCTGACCCCGCGTTTTTGTGTCGTATCATCGAGGCGGTAATAGATGCTGGTGCCAGGACTATCAATATTCCTGATACAGTTGGTTATAACGTACCAGATCAATTTGGAGCCTTGATTCAACGTATTATTACCGATGTGCCAAATTCAGATAAGGCTATCTTCTCTATTCATTGTCACAACGACTTAGGCTTAGCAACAGCCAATTCACTTTCTGCAGTATTGAATGGTGCAAGACAGGTCGAATGTACGATTAATGGTCTTGGTGAAAGAGCCGGCAATTGTTCATTGGAAGAGGTGGTTATGGCGGTTCGCACCAGACAAGATTTATTCCCATGCGACACTGATATCGATACTACTCAGATTGTCGCATGCTCAAAGTTGGTCTCTGGTATCACAGGATTCGCAGTGCAGCCGAATAAGGCGATTGTTGGTGCTAATGCATTTGCTCACGAAGCAGGTATACATCAGGATGGTGTGCTTAAGAATCGTGAAACTTACGAAATTATGCGGGCTGAAGATGTGGGTTGGGGTGAAAATAGCCTTGTATTGGGCAAACATTCGGGTAGGAATGCATTTAAGGCTCGCTTAGCTGACTTAGGAGTTGAGTTTTCTTCAGAGAATGAACTAAACGATGCTTTTGGCCGTTTCAAAGAGCTGGCAGATAAAAAGCATGATATCTTTGATGAAGACTTGCAGGCGTTGGTCACCAATACAGGTGTTGAAAGCACAAATGAAATTTTGAAGTTGGTTTCGTTGTGTTCTAAATCTGAAACCGGCGAAAAACCTTTTGCAAAAGTTACCTTGCTGGTTAATGGCGAAGAAAAGAGCGCGGAAAAAGAGGGTAGTGGACCAGTAGATGCTGTTTATCGTGCTATCGAAGAGATTATTAACAGTGAATCAGAGTTAAAGCTTTATTCTGTAAGTAATATCACTAGTGGTACTGATTCTCAGGGCGATGTAACTGTGCGCTTGGAAAAGGATGGTATTGTTAACGGTCATGGCTCTGACACAGATATTGTTATTGCGTCAGCCAAGGCTTATATCAATGCTTTGAATTTAATGTTTATGCGCAAGAATAGAACGCATCCACAGGCAGACGAAGTATAATTTGGTGAATCAGAGCTCATTAAATCGGCAATATCTTGAAACCTTGGGAATCCAGCTGTGGGTTCCCAGGGTTACTGATATGAAAAACCCTTGTATAAGTTCTGTTACTAATTCAGATGTAGTAGATCAACAACAGGCTTTGCCAGCATCTCTAGTTGAATCTCCTTCTGAGCCTTTACAGCAGTCTCAGGCTACTCAGTCCGAACATGAAGAAAACCTTCAAACCATAACCAGTCTAGAACAACTTCGCGCTCATATTCCTAGTTGCGTGAAGTGTTCAATTGCTCAGGAACGAACCAACACTGTATTTGGTGTAGGTAATCCAAATGCCGATCTTATGGTTGTTGGTGAGGCTCCTGGTAAGGACGAGGATTTACAAGGCGAACCTTTTGTTGGTAGAGCAGGGCAACTGCTGGATAAAATGCTTGCAGCTATTGGGCTGCGCCGAGATCAGGCATTTATTGCTAATATTCTTAAATGCCGCCCAACAAATAACCGTGATCCGCAAAAAGATGAAATTGCGAACTGTATTGGATACCTAAATAAGCAAATTGAATTGATACAACCTAAAGTGATCCTGTCAGTAGGACGGGTTTCGGCACAAAGTCTGCTTGGTTCCGAAACTCCGATTTCTAGGTTAAGGGGAAAACCGCACGATTATGGTGAAGCCAAAATCCCTCTGATAGCTACATACCATCCGGCTTATCTATTACGTTCACCCGCGGAAAAGGCTAAAGCTTGGGATGATATGAAGTTTGTGCGCTTTCTGTTAAATCAATCAGAATAGATAAAAGATAATAAATGCAGCAGCCAGAAATAAGAATAATGACACCTGGTGATTTGTCTGCGGTAATGGATATTGAAAATAATAATCATCCATATCCATGGTCGAAACAGATTATGTCTGATTGTTTTAAAGAAAATTACATCTCTTATGTATATATTCTGGACGGTGAAATTATAGGCTATTTAGTACAAACCTTTGCAGCTGATGAATCCAATATTCTTAATGTTTGCGTGGAAAGTAGATTCAGATCAAATGGTTTTGCTGATCAATTAATGCACAAGGCTATAAATTGCTGCCGTGAGATGAAAAATAGTTCCATTTTTTTAGAAGTAAGGGCCTCTAATGCTCCGGCAATAAATTTGTATCACAAGCATGGCTTTGTTGAGGTGGGAGTTCGTAAGGGGTATTATCCTACTGAGCAAGGCAGGGAAGATGCTATTGTGATGGCGCTGGAGATTCTTGCTCTCCATCCATAACCTTCGCTTTACCCCAAATCAATCAGATCTAATATCTCTACCGGAGAATTGATAATTCCGTCGGCATTCCATTGTTCAGGGTGGTCTTCTTCATCTATATAACCGAACATCGCTATAAAGGTATGCATAGATGCATTATTACCGGCTTCAATATCTCTTTGTGCATCACCAACATAGATGGTTTTTGTCGGATCAACATTAAGAAGTTCACAGGCATGTAGTAAAGGGGCAGGGTGTGGTTTTCTTTGCTCTAGCGTATCTCCTGAAACGATGCATGATGTTCTTTCGGAAATATTGAGTTTGCCAACCAATTCCGAGGTTAACCAGTGCGGTTTGTTGGTTACTATCCCCCATTGAATATTTGAGTCTTCAAGCTTGGTAAGAACCTGTTCCATACCTGCAAAATAGTTGGTTTTATTTGCAATATTTTGTCGGTACAGGTTTAAAAATTTATCCAGATAGTTTTGAAATTCAGGATGTTCATCCTGTATATCCAGTCCTTTGCGAATAAGCGCTGCACCACCATGGGAAACCGTGTTACGCAAATGCTCATAGGGCTTTGGGTCCAGCCCAAGCTCAGATCTTAAAATATTGATTGCATCAACCATATCTGGGGCGGTATCAAGTAACGTGCCATCAAGATCGAAAAGAACAGATTCAATATTATTAAGAGCCGGCATAATTGCACACCTTTTTTACTTTTTAAATGTTGTGTTGAAATACTGCGATATAGTTTACATCAAGATTATTAACAATCCTTGAAGTGTTTGCGATAGGGTTATAACTAACCCCCTTAATGGATATCAAGTTTAAATTGTTGGATTTGCATAACGAAACAAGCTCAGAAGGTTTAATGTATTTATTAAAGTCATGCGTACCTTTGGGGAGAAGATTTAATAGATATTCAGCTCCAACAATCGAAACCAAAAATGATGAAATAGAGCGGTTCAGGGTGGAAAAAAAGGCTAATCCGCCTGGTTTTAGCATTGTTGCGCACGCTTTGATGACACTTGCGGGTTCTGGAACATGCTCAAGCATTTCCATACAGGTTACGATATCAAAAGATTGCTCATGGTCTAAGGAGAATTCTTCCGCTGTTGCCTTTGTGTAGTTTATTGAAAGCTTAGCTTCATTCGAGTGTGTTTTGGCTACTTGTAGCGAATCTTCTGCCATATCGATAGCAGTGATAGTGGCTTGTTCTTTAGCTAAAAGCTCAGAAAGAAGGCCTCCGCCGCAACCAACGTCGATTACTGAATTTGATTTGAGCTTTGCATGAGATTTAATAAATTCAAGTCGGGTATGGTTAAGTGTATGCAAGGCCTTGAATTTACCGTTTAAATCCCACCATTCAGATGCGATTTTATTAAATTTTTCTATTTCAGTGATGTCGACATTATTCATAGTCTTTGCTTATAAAATTACAAAAATATTGTAATTTAAGTGCGCGCCTAGGTAGTTAAATAAAATGATGATAGTATTATCCAGAATTATTAAATAGTTTCAATTTGAACATTTAGAGCCCTTTAATGTCATAGTTGATACTGAGTTTACAATCGTGCAGTTCATGCACTGAGATCAAGAGAGATATTATGCTTAAATACACGCGTTTTTTAATTATGGCAGTAGCCATGCTGGTTTCCGGTTTTTCAATTGCTTCAAAAGCTGACGATTACAGCGGTATCAAAAAGTCAATTTCAACTATTTTACCTGGTAAGAAAGTAGATGTGATTTCTCCATCTCCTGTTGACGGGGTTTATGAGGTTGTTGTTGGGGCAAGACTGTTATATTTTTCAGAAAACGGTCAGTTCATGCTTGATGGTGATCTTTTTGATATAACAGAGCGCAAGGATCTTTCTGCACCTGTTAGAGAAAATGCACGTGCTAAGGTGGTTACTGATGCTGTGGCAAAGGGCGGCATTACTTATAAAACTAAAGATGAACCAAAATATAAGGTAACTGTATTTACAGATATTGACTGTGGTTATTGCAGAAAACTTCACAATGATATGGACGGTTATCTAAACCACGGTATTGAGGTTAGTTATCTATTTATGCCTAGAGCTGGACTTCAGTCTAACTCTTTTAGAAAAGCTGTATCAGCAGTTTGTGCTGATGATCCAAATAAAGCGCTGACAGAACTGAAAAACGGAAAAACCGTAGCAGACAAGAGCTGTGATAATAAAATTGCTGATCAATATAATCTGGCTCGTGAGATTGGAATTAGAGGAACTCCTGGAATAATTACAGAAGAAGGTAAAATCTTCCCGGGATATCTTCCACCAGATACACTATTGCAAAGACTAAAAAAATAGCCATTTTTACGCTGCTGCTCAAATAACATCGGTAGCAGCGTAAAACTCCATATGGACAACCATGGTAAGGATAAACTCAGGGGGAAGGCCATGTGTAAAGGGATTTATGTATTCTTAATTATTTCGTGCTATTTATTATCATCTGCCTATGCAGATAATCACCGGAATCCGAGTGTAAACAGTCCCAAATACTATCACTGGCCTCTGCAGGAGGATGCTGCAGTCAAAATATCGCAATCTATAGAACCGCCAGAAGGTTATACACGTATCACACTTGAAGATACGAGTTTTGGAACCTGGCTGCGAGCGCTTCCTCTTCTACAAAATAGCAACACTGTGCACCTCTTCAATGGTGATAAAAAATTCAATCAATTAGCACAGCATTCCATAATAGATATCGATGTTGGAGATAAGGATCTACAGCAGTGTGCCGATGCTGCTATCCGTTTGCGCGCTGAGTTTTTGTTTTCTAAAAAAGATTATAAAAGTATACACTTTAATTTTACCAGTGGTGATAATGCGTCCTGGGAAGAGTGGGCTGCAGGAAAAAGACCGGTAATCAAAGGTAATAAAGTATCCTGGGTGCATAAATCGGCCCAAAACCATTCTTATGCTAATTTTCGAAAATATCTTGAAACCGTTTTTACGTATGCTGGTTCAGCGTCGTTATCGCGGGAACTGGAAACTGTACCCAATCCAGCTAAAATTCTACCTGGAGACATCTTTATTCAAGGGGGGTACCCGGGGCATGCAGTAATAGTTATGGATGTGGCGGAAAACAGTAAAGGTGAGCGAGTATTTTTGTTGGCGCAAAGCTATATGCCGGCGCAGCAGGTTCACTTACTAAGAAATCCAAAAATCTGGAACGGGCCGTGGTATCATGCCAAGAGTTCTGGAAAATTAGTAACCCCGGAATGGATATTTAATTTCAAAGATCTAATGAGATTTTAATTTCAGAATTATTGGAGAGTATCGTGGCTGTTTCTATCGAAGAGATTAAACGCGTAAAAAACAATGCCGATCTTATTGTACCAGAAGGTGATATCGAGATTGCGCTTGAAAAAATGGCAGTTGAAATTACCAATGTTATTGGAGATAAGGATCCAATAGTTTTGTGTGTAATGATAGGCGGTATGGTGCCGGCAGGTAAACTTTTGACTAAGATGGATTTTCCATTCACAGTAGATTATGTGCATGCTACACGATATTTAGGCAATATCACAGGTGCTGATATTGAGTGGGTTGTCAAACCGACCTCCGATCTGAAAGATAGAGTTGTCCTGATAATTGATGACATTCTGGATGAGGGACATACATTAGCGCGGATTACAGAATATTGTGAAAAAGACTGTGGTGCTGCCGATGTCAAGACAGCCGTTCTTGTTGATAAGCAACATGATAGAAGATTTATGGACATGCAAGCAGACTTTGTTGGCGTGACAGTTGAAGACCGGTATGTATTTGGTGAAGGAATGGATTATAAGGGATATCTTCGTAATCTTTCCGGCATTTATGCACTCTCAGATGAAGATTGATAGTTAAGGAATTTCTATGACTACTATTGCAATAATTGGCGGAACTGGTTTAACAAATTTAGAGACCTTGGATATTCTACGCAAGGAGGTTTTGCATACTCCTTTTGGTGAGGCGTCCGGTCCGGTTACACATGGTCGTCTTGCAGGAAAGGATGTTGCCTTTATTGCAAGGCATGGATATGGACATACAATTCCACCGCACAAAGTTAATTATAGAGCTAACCTTTGGGCGCTGAAGAGTGTAGGGGCAACAAAAGTATTGGCCGTTGCAGCGGTTGGTGCAATAAACCGCGAGCTAACCCCAGGGTCTTTGGCTCTGCCTGATCAGATAATTGATTACACATATGGCAGAAAACAGACCTATTTTGAGGAAGATCTTGATCATGTAACGCATATTGATTTTACTTATCCATATTCTTTAGATTTAAGAACAACTTTAGTACAAGCTGCTAAAAATTCTCAAATCAGCTTTTATGATGGTGGTACTTATGGTGCAACACAAGGGCCACGCCTTGAAACTGCAGCGGAAATTCAGCGCATGAAGAAAGACGGTTGTGATATGGTTGGTATGACCGGAATGCCTGAGGCAGTACTGGCACGTGAACTTGGTTTGTCATATGCTGCAATTACCGTAATGGCGAATTGGGCTGCAGGCATAGAAGCTGGAGAAATTACCATGGAAGATATTCAGGCCAACCTAAGTGCCGGTATGGGTGATGTTAAGAAGGTAATCCAGCAACTCATGCTGCTAATATAAGTTGTTTTAGCTATTATCAATTGATTCTGAACAAAAAAGCGAGCTTGATGCTCGCTTTTTTTGTCTGAAAAGGCTGTATCTTACTGAAGATAAAGTCCTGCACCAACAAGCATGTCTTTCCCAGGAATTTTTTTGGCTAGACTTGCCTTCGGTGTAACCTTTCCTGTTAGAGGGTGGGTCCACTTATATTCAACCCAGCCTTCACCGCTTTCTTTACTAACTTTAATCATTTCCTGAATAAAGTATTTACCTTCCGGTGTTCTTAGTTTGATTAAGTTCTTTCCGTCAAGAGATGCCTTGGCGCCATGAGAGATCATTTTTCCATCAAAATCGATGATAAAGACATAAAGTTCACCTTTTATAAACTGTCCGTCCTTATTTTTAATCTCGGTTTTTGCTTTTTCCAGCCCATTTGTTTCGATGTATTTTATTGTATTATCAACAAGCATTTTCACATCGTCTTTAGTTGGTCCAGCCATTACAAGAGTTGGTAAGGCAAAAATTGCGATTGCAAAAAATTTTACAAGTTTCATAAAAAAACTCCTTCCATTTAGGTGTTGGTTTACTGTGTCCACATAGGTCAACATTAATCTAAATATAGACTAATAAATAAAAAAAAAAGGACCTGTTTCAAAAAATAAGTTTGTTCTATAAATATTCGCATTAAATTTGTAAAATTGACGATTAGTGCACTTGAAACCAGGAAGAATAATGATTGAGCAATATCAAAAACACGTTCTAGAAAGAGAAACGCAAAATATCCCGCCGGAATCACTAGATGCTGAGCAGGTTGACGGGGTTATTGAGATACTTTGCGGTTCAGATGCCGTAAATCGTGACCTTGCAAAAGAACTATTGATAAACAGAGTTCCTCCGGGAGTCGATGCGGCTGCTAAGGTTAAAGCCGACTTTTTGAATGATATTGCTCTTGGCAAAAAGATATCACCTGAAATATCTAAAAAAGAAGCCGTAACGCTTCTTGGTACAATGCTTGGCGGCTATAATGTTGGCTATCTCATTGATCTATTGGATGACCTGGATCTTGCTTTAGTAGCAGCTGAAGCGCTTAAAAAAACTATCCTTATCTTTGATGCGTTTGATGCAGTTGCAGCTAAGGCAGATATTAACGTACATGCTAAGCAAGTTATTCAGTCTTGGGCTGATGCTGAATGGTTTACCGAAAAAGACCCCCTGCCTGAGCAGATTACTCTATGTGTATTTAAAGTAGATGGTGAAACCAATACTGATGATCTTTCGCCTGCAGGCGATGCCTGGAGTCGTCCTGACATCCCTTTACATGCTAATGCAATGTTGAAAAGCCGCATGGACTCACCTCTAGAGAAAATTGCAGAATTGAAGCAAAAAGGCCATCCGCTTACGTATGTTGGTGATGTTGTCGGTACCGGATCGTCGCGAAAATCTGCCACAAACTCAGTTTTATGGCATATAGGAACAGATATACCTTTTGTTCCCAATAAAAAGTCTGGTGGCTTCTGTATTGGTGGCAAAATAGCTCCAATTTTCTTCAATACCTTGGAAGATGCGGGTGCATTACCTATTGAGTGCGATGTAAGCCAATTAAACATGGGAGATATTATTACTATTTATCCTTATCAGGGGAAAATAGTTAATGACTCTACATCGGAGCAGGTTGCTGATTTTCGACTAAAAACCGATGTATTGCTTGATGAAGTTAAGGCTGGTGGACGCATACCGTTGATCGTTGGTCGCTCATTAACTAACCGCGCTCGTCAATACCTTGGCCTTGAGCCTTCAACAGAGTTCAGATCTGCTCCGGTTGCGACTGATACTGGCAAAGGATTTACACTTGCGCAGAAGATGGTTGGCAAGGCATGCGGTGTTGAAGGTATACGTCCAGGCACTTACTGCGAACCGACCATGACCACGGTTGGCTCGCAGGATACTACCGGCCCTATGACAAGAGATGAGCTTAAAGAATTAGCCTGCCTCAAATTTAGTTCTGATTTGGTGATGCAGTCATTCTGTCATACATCAGCATATCCCAAATCAGTTGATGTAAAAATGCACCAAACCATGCCTGATTTTATTCAGTCTCGCGGAGGGGTCGCCCTTCGTCCAGGTGATGGTGTTATTCATTCGTGGCTGAACAGAATGATCCTTCCAGATACCGTTGGCACTGGTGGTGATTCACACACAAGATTCCCTATGGGTATCAGCTTTCCTGCTGGTTCAGGCCTGGTGGCTTTTGCTGCTGCATTCGGCAAGATGCCGCTTGATATGCCTGAAAGTGTACTCGTCAGATTTAAAGGAGAGATGCAGCCAGGTATAACTCTGCGCGATTTGGTTAACGCCATACCTTATGTAGCAATTCAAAAAGGATTGCTAACAGTTGAAAAGTCAGGAAAAAAGAATGTGTTTTCCGGTCGTATTCTAGAGATTGAAGGCCTAGAGGATCTTTCGGTTGAGCAGGCATTTGAACTATCTGACGCATCGGCTGAAAGATCTGCAGCGGGTTGTACCATTAAACTTAATAAAGAGCCCATTATTGAGTTTCTACAGTCAAATATCTCACTTCTTAATTGGATGATATCGCAGGGGTATCAGCATGCTGAGACTTTGCAAAAGCGTATTGATGATATGCAGTCATGGATTGATTCTCCTGAGCTTTTAGAGGCCGACTCAGATGCAGAGTATGCGGAGGTTATTGAAATAGATATAAGTGAAGTAAATGAACCATTGCTTTGTTGCCCAAATGATCCAGATGATATAAAAGCACTATCAGAAGTTGCAACCACTAAGATCGATGAGGTGTTCATAGGTTCGTGTATGACTAATATTGGCCACTATCGCGCTGCTGCAGAGATCTTTGATGGACTTGCAAATCTGCCAACACGGATTTGGATTTCGCCTGCAACCAGAATGGATGAAGCGCTGCTTATTCAGGAAGGTGCGTATAGCATCTTTGGCAAAACCGGAGCCAGAATGGAAATGCCAGGATGTTCTCTTTGTATGGGGAATCAGGCCAGAATAGCCCCAGGTTCTACCTGTATTTCGACATCAACTAGGAATTTTCCAAACCGAATTGGTGACGGTTCGGATGTTTACCTGGGATCTGCAGAGTTAGCGGCGGTTAGTGCTATTCTTGGTTATATTCCGGATTTTGAAGAGTACATGAAGTATGCTGAAAAGCTTGATGGCAAATCAAGGCGGATTTATAAGTATCTGGATTTTAGCCAGATGGAGGAGTATAAGGTTTAATTAATCCTAATTAATGTCTTCGCAGTCTCTATGTATTTCTTTCTGCCAAATGCAATCTTTAGTTTGTTTCCACCATTCTGGCGCCATAAAACAGCAGATCTGATGGCAGAAAGAAGTAATGTGCGAATGATATCGACATTTTTTTGATTCTTGAGTGTCTGCTCATCCCCCTTGATCAAAATTCTGGGGGTCAGTTTGCTTATAGTATTAAGATAAAGGTCAGCCAGATTTGCGATTACATTCTCATGGGTGATTTCAAAATAATCAGCCTGTGTTTTAGCCTTTTCGATTCCAGTAGCTAAAATACCAAGTAGTTTGTTATTCTTAGAAACCTTGCTTTCAAGCTGCAATACAGTTAAAAAATGGCGAACAAATACTGGATCTGATTTTTTTAGACCGTCTTCAGCAATTAATTTTAGGCCTTCATATAAATTATCAACCGTTCCATAAACATCTATGGTATTTCCCGGATTAGTGGCGAAGATAGCATTGATGCAGGGTTCTAGCTCTAATATATCAATCTGTTCAGATTCTGCTAGCCTGGATATAAGCAGAAGCGGCTTTACAACGCCAGCTAGTGCAATGGTTTGATCTTCAATACTATTCGCCATAGTTTCTCCACCTTTCTATAAAGCATGTCACGCAAGTAATTCGACGTTTGTTAATGGCCTGTCTATTATGCCGCCACCAAGGCATTCATCTTCAACATAAAAAACTACTGACTGACCTGGTGTTACTGCTCTTTGCCTCGTTTCAAATCTTACCTGGTATTTACCACTATCCATGATAGTCACTTCGCACTTCTGATCCGGCTGCCGGTATCGTGTTTTTGCACAGCAGATGAATTTTTTACCAGGGCACTTGCCTGATATCCAATGCAGATCAACAGCCTCTAAGCCTGGGGAAAGCAAAAGAGGGTGGTCGTGCCCCTGTGCCACAATAAGGGTGTTGGTCTTCAGATCTTTAGCTACTACATACCACGGCTCTTCTAACGCATCTTTTTGTCCGCCAATTTTGAGCCCTTTGCGTTGCCCCAAAGTATAAAAACTAAGGCCGTCATGCTTTCCTATTACCTCACCATCAGGTGTTTTCATTTCACCAGGTTTGGTCGGAAGATATTTATTTAAAAAATCTTTAAAGTCGCGTTCACCTATAAAGCAGATGCCAGTGCTGTCTTTTTTGTCAAAATTATCAAAACCGTTATCTTCAGCGATTTGTCTTACTTCTGGCTTGTCTAATTCGCCAACAGGAAATAACGATTTTGAAAGCTGGTATTGGTTAATTGCATGCAAAAAATAGCTTTGGTCCTTATTATCATCAAGCCCTTTAAGAAGAGAGAAGGAGCCGTCAGGGTTATTACGCCTGCGAACATAGTGCCCGGTAGCAATATACTTAGCTCCAAGGCGTTCGGCGTAATTTAGGAAGCTTTTGAATTTTATCTCCCTATTGCAAAGGATATCCGGGTTTGGTGTTCTTCCCGCTTCATATTCGCGTAGAAAGTACGCAAAAACATTTTCTTTATATTCTTTGGCAAAATTTGCGTTGTGTAGTGGGATTTCCAGCTCCTGACACACTAGTTTTGCGTCATGCCTGTCTTCAGATGCTGAGCAATAGGAATCGGTGTCATCGTCTTCCCAATTTTTCATAAACAAACCATGAACTTCATAGCCCTGCTCAATAAGCAGCAAAGCAGCAACAGAGGAGTCTACCCCTCCAGACATTCCAACTATGATTCTTGTATTTTTATTTTCTTCAGAAGAGTTCATGTATATAAAGAAGGTGTTATATCAAGTCTTTGATCAGATCTACTGGAAATCTCTTGCCTAGCTTGTAGTCACTGATGCCTTGTAGAACCATTGGGCTGCGTAAACGAATGCTTTCCGCTTTGAGTTCTTCTTCAGAAGGCCATAATGCTTCGAGAATTCCGTCATCCAGCTCCTGTTCTGGGTTGTGATCGACAACAGTTGCAGAGAAAACAAATCTCAAAAAGGTTTTATCCTTCTCCGGGTGTTTCCACTGGTATATTCCTACTAGATACTCAGGTTTGACTGTATATCCGGTCTCTTCCTGCGTTTCGCGGATTACAGCATCAAATAATGATTCATTCGGGTCCAGGTGGCCTGCAGGTTGGTTTATTACTTCTTTTCCATCAATCAGCTCTTTAACGCATAAAAAGCGGTTGTCCTTTTCAACAATAGACGCCACTGTTACATGCGGCTTCCATGTGTCACATTTCATATCTTGTTCCAAAACCGTGTCTAAAAAGAGATATATATTATCTCGTATTGTTTTTATGCAAAACTGTTTATTTAAAAACATTTTAAAATAAGAGGGGGCGAGCTAGCGAAAAATACTATCTTATTGGAACATTTACTGCTTAATAATTACATTTTTGAAAGTTTAATGGTTATTATACGGCGGTAGTATCTGTTATATTTTTATATGCAAATTGATCAAGCAAAACTGCAAAATAAATAAGGAGAATTTTAGCATGCGTTGCCATGAAGTGGACTATGAGATAATTGGAGATGATATGCAGCTGGTGGAGGTTGAGCTAGATGGTGGTGAAACCGTTGTTGCTGAAGCTGGTGCTATGAACTATATGGAAGATGGAATAACCTTCGAAGCTAAGATGGGGGACGGGTCAACAGCCAATGAAGGAATTTTTGGAAAAGTATTGAGCGCTGGCAAGCGTGCAATCACTGGCGAATCAATTTTTATGACCCACTTTACTAATGCCGTAGGTGGAAAAAAGAGAGTTGCTTTTGCTGCACCATACCCTGGCAAGATTGAAGCTTTAAATATGGCGGAGTTTGGTGGCGAAATTATTTGTCAGAAAGATGCTTTTTTGGCAGCGGCTTTGGGTACAAAGGTATCGATCACTTTTACGAAAAAAATTGGTGTTGGTTTTTTTGGTGGAGAAGGTTTTATTCTCCAAAAGCTTGAAGGTGATGGAATGGCATTTATCCATGTATGCGGCACTCTGGTTAAAAAAGAACTGAATAATGAAACTATTAAACTTGATACTGGCTGTGTTGCTGCATTTACACCAGGCATTGATTATTCAATTGAGCGTGCTGGTGGGCTCAAAAGCATGGTTTTTGGTGGTGAGGGATTGTTTTTAGCAACTCTCAGAGGGACTGGAACCGTATGGATTCAATCACTTCCATTCTCCAGACTTGCTGATAGAATTATCAAGAGCGCTCCAACAATTGGTGGAAGCCGTAAAGGTGAAGGCTCATTGCTTGGTTCTATTGGAGATATGATTGATGGAGATTAGTTATCTGTTGTACATTAAGGCCAAATAACTAAAAATTTAAGTATACAGTAGCTCGTCATTTCCGCGGAGGCGGTAATGACGAGAATTTAATAAATGGGGATGATATGTTTAAACTAATCAAACTTTCTATTGCTTTAGCGCTTTTTTCAATTTCTTTCGTAAGCTATTCCAAAAGTTTTTTATGGGAGATAAAGGATAAAGACAACTCAGTGTTTTTACTTGGTTCTGTTCATTTGTTAAGGGAAAGTGATTTTCCTTTGAATAAAAGCATTATTAATGCGTTCGAATCAACTGAATTAGTTGTATTTGAAGCCGATATTTCTGCTTTGTCTTCTCCAAAATTCCAATATTTCACGTTACAGCAATCTATGCTCCCAAAAGGACAGACTTTAAAGACCTTATTACCACCAGATCTATATAAAACTACTGCTAAAAAAATGCTTCGTAATGGGATAAAAATCGAGATGATGCATGGGTTTAAGCCTTGGATGGCTGCATTAAATTTACAATTGTCAGAGTTTAATAGGCTTGGTTATAAGCCCGAATATGGGGTTGATCAATTCCTCTACAGAAGGGCGCAGATGAAGGGTAAACAGACTAGAGGCCTTGAAACGCCTGAGTTTCAGATAGCTCTTTTTTCAGAGCTAAGTTCAAAGCAGCAAGTTGAATTTCTAGCGCAGACTATAAAAGAGATGGATAAGGCCGAAAAAATGCTAAATGATATGCTCAAAGCTTGGAAAGTTGGTGATGCGAAAGCATTTTATGGGTACAACATCGAAAGCTTTAAAATGTATCCGGAGCTCATGAATAAATTGCTTATAAACAGGAATAAAAACTGGATCCCGAAAATAGTAGAATTAATAAATTCTGATCAAAACGCCATGGTCGTTGTTGGCTCCTTGCACTTGCCAGGTAAAGACGGTGTTTTGGACTTGTTAAGTAAAAAAGGCTATAAGGCCTTTCAGCATTAGCTAACACATGGTTGTTAATGTTGTATATATATTTGGAATAGCTAACATAATTTGAAATAAGAAATTAAGGTTTATTCCTTGTAATCATTATAAAATGACCTTGTAAGAAAATTCTTATATGCGTAAGTAGTTGTCTATTTAGGGTAAAAGTGTGAGCTATTTAACATTTTCTAATCAACTTTTAGTGGATGTAAGAAAAATGTAATAATAGAGTGATTCGGATTTATTTGTGTGTTAGATGATTTTGCATGTTGACTTCTTATTTTGATATTTGTTAACAGCTTTCAAGACAATCTGTATCAAACAGAAAAAAAGGGTAAGTTAGCTAAATTATTTATACTTGTTTATCATTAATATGTCATAAGCTATTGAAAAAAAGGGTAAACATATGCTGTTTAAAAAATAACCAATTTAATAAAAGTGCAATAAAACTGGGGGGTCAGGCTAGATATTATTAATTTGTCCACATAGTTATCCACAGGTTTTGTGGATAACCTTTTTCTATATTTTCCTCTAATTTATAAGATCATAATATTTCTGTTTGGCGTGGTGACGTATTAATTTGGTGCATAAGTGCGTTAATATTGTATGTATGTTATTACATATGTAAAAAATGTGAGCAATATCACATAGTTGCTTTTGAGGCGTTTTAGAGCATTGGAAAGCAGTGCATCCAAGGCTTAAAATTAATCTATAAAGCGCTTTAGTAGGTCTTCAAATCCATCTATACGGCGATCACGGAAGAATGGCCAGATTCTCCTGACGTCCTCAGATTTTTTTAAATCTATCTCTGCTGTCAGAACTGTTTCATTCTGACTGTTCGCATGAGCGATATATTCTCCCTGTGGCCCGCAGATAAAACTATTCCCCCAAAAGTCGATCCCTGAACTGCAATTTGATGGATCTGGTTCGTATCCAACTCTATTTGCAACCAGTACTGGTATGCCATTGGAAACAGCATGTGCGCGCTGGGCAATTATCCATGCATCAAGCTGTCTTTGTTTTTCATGGTCATCATCATTTGGGTCCCAGCCAATTGCAGTTGGATATACGAGCATTTCTGCTCCTGCTAATGCCATTAGACGTGCAGCTTCGGGGTACCACTGATCCCAGCAGATTAGAACTCCAATCTTGCCGATGCTAGTTTGTATCGGATTAAAACCTATATCACCAGGGGTAAAGTAAAATTTTTCATAGAATCCTGGGTCATCGGGGATATGCATTTTTCTATATTTCCCAGCAACTGATCCATCAGCATCAATTACAACAGCAGTATTATGGAAAAGCCCTGGGGCTCGCTTTTCAAAAAGTGAAGTAACTAGTACTACCTTATTTTCCCGAGCTAGGCTGCTGAAATATTCAGTGCTTGGACCAGGAATAGTTTCTGCAAGATCGAAGTTATTAACGTCTTCGACCTGGCAAAAGTATGGGGTGTTATGCAGCTCTTGTAAAATGATAAGTTTGCTGCCACCTTTTGCTGCCTTATTTATAAGCTGTGCGATTATATCCAGGTTCTCTTGTATGTCTGCATTACAGAAATGCTGTAACACAGATGCGGTAAATGTGCTCACTATTTGACTACTCCCTGTGGTAACTGCATGGTTACACAGTGCAGGCTTCCAAACTGTTTTATGAGACTTTTGCAATTAATTGCAATGATCTCCCTTTCTGGAAATATAGAATTAAGTTGTTTGATTGCAAACTTATCTGCATTGTTATCACCGTAAATAGGTAGCAGGATAGCTTTGTTAATTATTAGAAAATTTGCGTATGTAGCTGGTAGGCGAGTACCGTTTTCAGAATATATGGCTTGTGGAAGTGGCAATGGGGCAAGTTTGTACGGCTTACCTTTAATTGTGCGTAGCTGCTTAAGCTCCGTTTCCATTTTAGTTAGTTCATCATAATGTGGATCATCTTCATCGTTACACGCGCAATATGCTATTGCGTCGTTAGGGCAAAATCTAGCAAGTATGTCGATGTGCGAATCGGTATCATCACCGAGCATATATCCATACTTAAGCCATAACACACGCTTTAGATTAAAGTTCTTTATTAATTGGTTTTCAATATCATTCTTTGACATCATGGTATTTCGAGTATCTGTTAAAAGGCACTTGCTAGTTGTTAACAATGTACCTTGGCCATCTGATTCGATGCTGCCACCTTCAAGAATCATATTGATTTGATTTGTTGATATATCTGTACGCTTAGTGAGTATAGCTTTTGTAAATTCTGTAGTTATCTGATTATCTAGGTCAGATTGAAACTTTCCACCCCAGGCGTTAAAGATAAAATCCAGTAGAACAGGTTCATTATTGTCGTAAACAGTTATTGGCCCGCTGTCCCGCGCCCATGTGTCATTATTTGGTGCAATAAAGCAGATTAAGTTGGTTGTAGATATATTTTGCAGCGAAAATAGCTCAAGAGTTGCTTTTTTTAGTAATTCATTATGAAAACAAACCACAAGCTTTTGCCTTGCCAGAATTGCTCTGGCTATTTCAAGATAGGTTTTGGTAACTTGTTCAAGATATGGTCTCCAGTCGGTATCTTCGTGGGGCCAGATTATAAGCACTGCGCTCTGCGTTTCCCATTCTGCCGGTAGTCTTATGCTCATATTTCTGTGATCCAAGTAAAATTTTTGTGAATAATACAGTATAAAAAATTATATAACTATTTCTCATGCTCGCTGTATATTCATCCATACTAGCCACCCATAAAAAAAGCGATGCATTTACATCGCTTTCTTAAAAAATGATTGGAATAAACCTTATTCCGTAGATTCTTCCATTTGTTCTCTTTTCATTACAGAATGAAGCACTCTGTCATACTCGAAATAAACGCTGAATTCAGGATATATCCAGGTTGTAATTGGCGGATCCCCTACAGGCCCTGTAACAGCATCAGGCTCACCGAACTCAGTCTTAACCTGATTCATGGTAATTCCTCTTGCAGGTCGGGCTGCTTCTGGCTGTTCATATGCCGAGTTTATTAAAAGAGTATCAGCTTGAGCAATTCCAGTTGTCATCACAACTGTTGCTAATACAAATAAAATCTTTTTCATAGTTGAGCTCCTAGTGTTGAGGGCGTCCTTTTTTATATAACAATTTTTATTAAATATAGCATTTATGGCATTATGTACAAGATTGTGCCCGCTCATATAAGAATGGGCTATATTTACCGTTTCTACAAGTATAATCAGGAAATTTTTTAATGGATTTTATAAACTGATGTTCAGGCCGTTGGAATTATTTATCGGATTGCGTTATACCAAGGCCAAAAGGCGCAGTCAGATAGTATCGTTTATTTCACTTGTTTCAACAATTGGTATAACTTTGGGGGTTATTGCCCTGATCACCGTATTATCGGTTATGAACGGTTTTGAAGCAGAACTTAAGAGCAGAATTCTTGGGGTGGTCTCCCACGTAACGATTGAAAGCCTGAATAATCAGATTAATAACTGGGAGCAGGTTGACAACGTCGTAAACCAAAATAGCAAAGTTACCTCAACTTCACCATATATCAGTGGAGAGGTGATGGTTGCGCATAAGAATATATCTTCCGGTGCTGCCATTAGAGGCATTCTTCCGCAAAAGGAAGCAGATGTATCTGATGTATTAAGTCGGCTAGTCGAAGGGTCTGCAGATGGACTTGTACCTAAATCTTATAAGATCCTAATAGGAACTGCGCTAGCTGAAAAATTGGGTGTTGGTGTTGGTGATAAAATTACTCTCGTTGAGCCAAATATGCAGGTGTCAGCGGTTGGGTTATTGCCTAGAATGAAGCGCTTTACAGTTGCCGGAATCTTTAATGCAGGTATGTACACCTTTGACTTGCGTATGATCATTATGCATATGAGCGACGCATCAAGATTTATGCGCATGAAAAGCTCTGTTACGGGCATCAGAGTTAAAACGATTGATATTAATGATTCATACATAACTGCTTATGAATTGCGCAAAAGTTTAGGAAGCGGTTTTTGGTCATTGGATTGGTCAAGAAGAAACAGGAATCTTTTTAGTGCTATTAAACTTCAAAAGAAAGTTATGTTCATAATCTTGGCGCTTGTTGTTGGTGTAGCAGCATTTAATCTCATATCTACTCTGATCATGACCGTGAACGACAAAAAAGGTGATATTGCCATATTGCGTACGCTTGGATTTAGTCGCAAAGGCATTTTAAAAATCTTTATTATTCAGGGGGCGATGATTGGAATTGTAGGTATTGTGTTTGGAACCATTTTCGGTGTTCTGCTAAGTGTGCATATTAGCTCAATTGCTTCCTTGATCGAGCAAACTTTAGGTATTGAGCTAATGGTAAAAGATATCTACATGATAACTCAGACTCTGCCGTCAACTGTGCTGGCATCTGATGTTTTCGCAGTTGCGGTGGTTTCATTTATTTTAACCTTGTTGGCAACCATATATCCTTCTATGCGTGCAATGTCCGCACCTCCTGCGGAGGCGCTCAGATATGAATGAGATGAATATATATAAGTGGTGCATGCAAGATTTGGAAATGTATTTCTGCACCAGTAAATGTTGGAGTTGTTATGTTTAATCCAACAGAGTTGTTTATTGGTCTAAGATACCTTCGCGCAAGGCGTAGAAATCGCTTCTTATCCTTTATCTCAGGACTTTCTATCATTGGTATTGCCTTAGGGGTATTAAGCCTGATTACCGTAATATCAATTATGAATGGATTTCAGGCAGAACTAAGAGATCGCCTGCTTGGAATGGCTTCTCATGTAATCATTTCAAAAAATGACGGTGTTTTTGACTATGATTTGGTAAGAAGTAAAATTCATCAAGTTACAACCCCTGCTGGTATGGCTCCTTTTATTGAGTCGGATGTAATGATCGGATATGAAAAAAATATATCCCCGGCTAATTTGCGTGGTATTGATTTGGATAAGGAAGATCAGGTTTCAACCTTGACCAAGAACATAACCGCTGGAGATATAAAAAAAATATTGACTGATGACAAAACGGTTGCGATTGGGATAGAGCTTGCCGATCAATTAGAGCTATCAGTTGGTGATACCGTGTCTTTGATTGTTCCGCTGGTGAATGAAAAAAGTGGTGCTATAACCCCAAGGGTCGAGCCATTTAAGGTAGTTGCAATTTTTCGTGCAAATATTCACCGCTATGACAGTACTATGGTTATTACATCAATTGCACATGCCAAAAAATTCCTGCATCTCACCGGTTATGAACGGGGTGAAAGGATATTATTACCTAATATGGATGATGCCTTTGCGGTGCAAAAAAGCCTGGCGGTACTGTTGCCTAAATTTACTGTGCGTGATTGGGCTGATATGCATGCTTCATTTTTTACAGCGATAAAGATAGAAAAAATTGCTATGTTTGCAATTTTGTTATTGATTATCACTGTTGCCGCATTCAATATTGTCTCGACTATGGCAATGGGAGTTGCAGAAAAGCAAAGTGATATTGCTATCTTAAAAACCATCGGTGCCTCATCATCAAAAATTTTAAAAATATTCCTTCTTCAGGGTGCAATAATCGGAATATTGGGCACTGCAATTGGTTGCCTGGGAGGCATAATCGTGGCGAATAATATATCGTCCTGGATCGCTAGTCTCGAGGACTTTTTTGGTGCAAAGGTATTTAACCCAGAAGTTTTTTATGTAAGTGAAATTCCGTCAGTAATGTTATGGAGTGATGTGTCCTTGGTTACAGGGTTTTCGCTTGTTATATCTGTGCTGGCAACCATCTACCCTGCAGTTCGCGCATCTGGAACCCACCCAGCTCTGGCTTTACGTTATGAGTAACAACTACTGATTAATGATATGAATAACCCAAACAGCGAAATCAATACTTCTCAACACCACGGTAATGATAATAACAAGAGCACTTGCCCAGTAATTCAGGCACAGGGGATAAAGAAGGTTTTTGAAGAGGGAGATCTTAATGTCGAAGTTCTCAAAGGAATAGACTTAACCATCGAGGTCGGTGAGCAGATAGCAATTGTTGGTGCATCTGGTTCTGGAAAAAGTACCCTTATGCACATTATAGGTGGTCTAGATGATCCGAGCTCTGGTCAGGTATATATTGATGGGAATAATCTGTTTTCCTTGCAGGATAAAAAGAGGGCGCAGCTTCGCAATCGTTTTCTAGGCTTTGTTTATCAGTTTCATCACCTGCTGCCTGAATTTACAGCCTTAGAGAATGTAGCAATGCCCCTTTTGATTCAGGGTGATAAACCTGCAATAGCCTCTGCAGCTGCATTGTCAATATTGGAAAAGGTTGGGTTAAAAGAACGCAGCAATCATAAACCTGCAGAGATGTCTGGCGGTGAACGACAACGTGCTGCTATTGCCAGGTCTTTGGTTGCCAACCCTGCTTGCGTGCTTGCTGATGAACCTACTGGTAACCTGGATAGTAAAACCGCAGATATGGTTTACAGCATAATGCTGGATCTAAATCGCGATTTGAAAACCAGTTTTGTAGTAGTAACTCATGATTATCATTTAGCAAAGAAAATGGATCGTGTGTTAACTATTAAAGACGGCATGTTACAAGAGTTGTAGATTGCTTGGATTTAATGCGCAAAACGCTATATCATATACCCCTTTCGAAATAGGCTAATAACTTTACCGGAGGTTTATCTTGGATCTTGTAAATATTGGAATACTCGGTTTGGGCACAGTTGGTGGAGGAACTGCTGCTGTTCTTTCTAGAAATGCAGAAGATATTACGCGCCGCACCGGTAAAACTATTCAGGTAACGATGGCGGCAGATAAAGATCCTTCAAAGATCGAGGAATTCTCGCAACTTGGAATTAAGGTTGTAGATGATGCACTTGCGATCGTTCAGGATCCTGAAATTGATATTGTTGTCGAATTGATTGGTGGTTATACAATCGCCAAAGAACTTGTTTTAGAGGCTATCAAAAAAGGCAAGCACGTTGTAACAGCCAATAAAGCGCTGATTGCAACTAGTGGTAATGAGATCTTTGCGGCCGCAGCTGAAAAAAATGTAACCGTTGCCTATGAAGCATCTGTTGCCGGCGGAATACCCGTAATTAAGGCTATTCGTGAAGGTCTTGCAGCAAATAAGATCAGTTCCGTAGCTGGTATAATCAATGGTACCGGTAACTTTATCCTTACTGAGATGCGTGACAAGGGTTCAGATTTTGCTGATGTTCTAAAACAAGCTCAGGAGCTGGGTTATGCTGAAGCGGATCCAACCTTTGACGTAGAAGGAATTGATGCGGCACATAAGTTGACAATTCTTGCCTCAATTGCATTTGGAATCCCACTGCAATTTGACAAGGTATATACCCAGGGCATCAGCACAGTGCAGATTGACGATGTTAATTATGCTGAAGAGCTTGGTTATTCAATCAAGCATCTTGGTATTGCAAAAAAGACCGAAACCGGTATCGAACTTCGTGTACATCCAACTCTGTTATCCAAAAAAGAACTGTTGGCTAATGTTAATGGTGTAATGAATGCTGTATTAACTTTAGGAGATGCCGTTGGCCCAACTATGTATTACGGAGCCGGGGCAGGAAGCGAACCAACTGCTTCTGCAGTTGTTGCTGATATTATAGATATAGCTAGAACAATCAATGTTACTGATACCACCTCAAAGGTGCCTGCGTTGGCATTTGATATCAATACCCTAGATTCTACAGACGTTAAGTCAATATATAACATTGATACTGCGTATTATCTACGAGTCAGCGCAATGGATAGGCCTGGTGTTATGGCCGATATCACAAAGGTTCTTGGGGATCATGACATCAGCATTGAGGCAATGATCCAAAAAGAAGCTACCAATGGCGATAGTAATGCCGATATCATCATATTAACTACCAGTACTATTGAAAGTAACATGTTAGATGCAATTTCAGCTATTGAAGAATTGGATACTATTTCCGGTGAAGTTGTCATGCTAAGAGTTGAAAATCCAGATAAATAATTACCTAAAGGAAGAAAAATGCCGCTTCGTCCACGTTATACAGGTTTGATTGAAAAGTATAAAGAAAGAATGCCTATTTCAACTGATACACCAATCAGTATCGGTGAAGGCAACACCCCTTTGATTAAGCTTAATAATATCCCTAAAGAGATAGGTAAAGATGTTGAGATCTATGTGAAATACGAAGGAATGAACCCAACTGGCTCATTCAAAGATCGCGGCATGACGGTAGCTGTTACAAGAGCTTACGAAGAGGGTAGTGGGGCGATTATATGCGCTTCTACCGGAAACACATCAGCCGCTGCCGCAGCTTATGCGGCCCGTGCTGGCATGAAGGCATTTGTGTTGATTCCGGAAGGGAAAATTGCCCTTGGCAAGCTTGCGCAGGCCATAATGTACGGAGCTGAGATCCTGCAAATTAAAGGTAACTTTGATGATGGTATGCAGCTGGTTAAAGAGATTGGTGCGCAGGCGCCGATTTCAATTGTAAACTCAATTAACCCATTCAGGTTGCAAGGTCAGAAAACAGCTTCGTTTGAGATTGTTGAAGAGCTTGGCAAAGCTCCAGACTACCACTGTCTGCCCGTTGGAAATGCTGGCAATATCACAGCGTATTGGTTGGGATACAGCGAATATGCCGGTAAAATCGGCGAGATGGCGCAAAAAGCAGCGCAACCTTGTCAGGATATAAAACCATATTCTGTGGATAAGGTCGTTGAGGATACGCCGATCATGGTTGGTTATCAGGCTTCAGGTGCTGCTCCATTTTTGCGTGGTCATCCTGTTGAACATCCAGAAACAGTTGCAACTGCTATTAGAATTGGTAATCCGCAATCCTGGGATTACGCCTGGATGGCCAGTAAGGAATCCGGTGGTTGGTTTGATGAATTTTCTGATGATGAAATCCTTGCAACTCAAAAGCTTCTAGCACAAAAAGAAGGTATTTTCTGCGAACCTGCTTCTGCAACTTCTGTTGCTGGCGCTCTGAAAGATATTAAGAGTGGAAAGATTCCTGAAGGTAGCACTATTGTTTGCACGCTGACAGGGCATGGACTTAAGGATCCGGATATTGCTATTAAACAGTGCGATGCAAATGTTGCCACGGTTGAAGCAGCTTATGATTCTGTAAGTGCTGCTATATTGAAAAATCTTTAAACCTGCTCTTGGGCTTAAAAAAATAAGCACTCCTAAATGTTGGGTTACGGCCTTAGGCCTAACCCAACCCCTGACTAAATGAAATCCAAAATCAAAATAGCCTTTCGCGAAGCCAAAACTAAAAAAGAAATTCCAGGCTACCCTCCAATTATTAACAAGATTCTATCCGCCCGCGGAGTGAATTCTAAGCAAGATATTGATTACAACCTGAACACGTTGGTTCCATATCATTCTGTACATGATATCGAAAAAGCTGCTCAAATCATCGCCTCTTCAATAGTTAAGCAGCGAAAGATAATCATTGTTGCCGATTATGATGCCGATGGTGCAACTAGTTGTGTTCTTTGTATTAAGGCTATCAAAGCATTAGGAAGCTCCAATATTGGCTATATTGTGCCGAGCCGTTTTTCCCATGGTTATGGTTTGTCTGCAGAGCTAGTTGAAGAGTGCGTTAAGGCAGGTGCTGAACTGATAATTACAGTAGATAATGGAATAACCTCAATTACTGGAGTGGAGCGTGCCAACGAGCTTGGTATCCCGGTTATTATTAGCGACCACCACTTGCCAGGTTCTGAGCTTCCAAAAGCTGCGGCTTTAGTTAATCCTCGTGTTTGTGCTGATGATAAGCTTCTGAATCTAGCCGGAGTAGGGGTTGCCTTTTATCTTCTACTGGCTGTTCGTGCCGAACTCAGGGCAATAAATTGGTTTCAAACACAAGATATATCAGAGCCTAATCTTGCATGTTATTTAGATCTAGTAGCACTTGGAACAGTTGCCGATATTGCAGTTCTGGATAAAAACAACAGAACTCTAGTTCATCAGGGACTAAAACGTATTCAACATAGGCAGTGTTGTTACGGTATTGCTGCTTTGCTTGAAATTTCAAAACGCGATTTTTCTTCGGTAGATGCTGGAGATCTGGGCTTTGCCTTGGGCCCAAGGCTTAATGCAGCTGGAAGGCTAGAGGATATGGCATTAGGTATAGAATGTCTTCTAGTCGAAGATTACACAACAGCTTATAAACTTGCCTCTCAACTTCATGAATTGAATGCTGAACGCAGGGCTATTGAAGAAGATATGAAACTTGAGGCAGTTGCCTTGCTAGATGACCAAATTGAAACGGGACTTCATACCGAAAAAAAAGTTTCTGTCTGTTTATACCATCAGGAGTGGCACCAGGGTGTTATTGGCATTCTTGCTTCAAGAATAAAGGATCGCACACACCGCCCAGTGGTGATCTTTGCAAAAGGTGAGGATGGTAACCTTAAAGGTTCTGCCAGATCTATCCAAGGCATCCATATCAGAGATATTTTTGAGACAATAGATGCTGCACAACCCGGGATAATCACCAAATTTGGTGGCCACGCAATGGCTGCAGGGCTTACGATAGGTCAGGATAAGTATGAGGATTTCTGTGATATATTTGAATCCGCTATTCTTAAAGTCTCCACGGCGGAAATATTTGAAAATACAGTTTTTGTAGATGGGGAGCTGGATGATTCCGATATCAGTATTGATTTTGCTGATCAGATAAAAGGCCTCGGGCCTTGGGGCCACCATTTTCCACAGCCACAGTTCTATGGGAAATTTACGGTTATAAGTGTCGATGTTCTCAAGGAAAAGCACCTTAAGATGAACTTAAGAACCCAACGCGGTTTATTTGTGCAGGCAATTGCTTTTAATTGCATCGATTCAGAATGGCAAGGTTTGTCAGAAAAAATAGAGCTTGTATACCACTTAGATGTTAATGATTACCGGGGAAATAGGTCTTTACAGTTAATGGTTGAAAGTTTAACAAATTGTTAACGTTATATTAGATCAAGTGGCGGTCTAATATTTTTCTTCATAGGCTTGAAGAGTTTTAAGAAGATTGTAGGATAATGATTCATTCGTGTATGTATAAAGGGATTTTTGATGCGCTTTTGTAGTTATATTTTCACATTTCTGCTTTCTGTCATAATTCTCACTGCGCCATTAATTGTAAATGCTCAGGCAATTTCGAAGAAAACAGCAGACTCAAGGTGGCGTACTTCTTTCGAATTAATACCAATTGATGCTGATGAAGATATGGGGCTTTTGGGAATTCATTATGATATCTTTCCTTTTTATGAATGTGCAAATTGTTACATGGGAATAGGCGGCTATAGCGGAGCTTCGGGTGAGGAAGGTGGTTTTTTTACCGCTGGCTTAACAGCGGGGTGGCTATATGAGCTTTCAACTAACTTAAAAACTGACGTTGGAATTCACATAGGTGGTGGTGGAGGCTCTGATGCAACATATCCCGGCGGTGGTTTGATAGTTAGGTCTCACCTTGGGCTTCAGTATTTTGAAAACTACGGCTTTAATTTCGGGGTCGCCAATATCAACCTTCCAAATACTACAAAACAAAATAATAGCGATACTCATTTCTATTTTGGGCTCACTCTGCCTGACTCTATTTGGATAGGTTCTGGTAGTAATTCAGCTGCACTATTTGCAGGAAGTCGAACCGGTTTCAGGGTATCTCCGGCCTTTCTTCTATATAGGCCAACTCAAATACCAATTACCAAAGCAGGAACTTTTACTGCTGGTACTAGAAACGACGACATACCTTTAATGGGCATACAATTGAGTTGGCATAACGGTCAATTATTTTTCCCCCTTGAACTGTATGGTGCAGCAGGTGGTGGAGTTGATGGATATGCCTCAATTTTTAGCGGAGTTGGCTATGTAACACCGGTTATTAATGATTTGCTTTTGTTGGAAGGGAAAGCATTGCTCGGTGTTGGTGGAGATGGGCGCCTTGATACAGGTGGTGGAGCCTTAGCTCACCCAATGCTAGGCCTACGAGCTCAAATAGACCGAAATTGGTCAGTGGCAACATTTCTAGGAAAGGTATATGGGCTGGATGGCAAATTTGAAGCGACAAGTGCCGAATTATCTGTTTCTTGGAGTGCTGATCGTCCAAAATCTGGCCAAAATACAACAGCAATATTTGATGATACTATTTTTGATTTTACAAAATGGCATGGTTCGTTAGCGAATAAGATATATTTTCCAAAATCAAATATTAGGCAAACAGATGGAGAACAATTCGACAGAGAACTTCATTTGTTTGGTGTAGAAATGGAAAGACCGTTCACTAATTATATTTCTGCCGTGGGTAATACATATTGGGCACATACTGGCAATATCGGGTCTTATGCTGAGGGAGGTTTGGGAGTTAAGGTTAAAAGCCAAACAAAAAAAATAGATCTGTTTGCTCTTGGATTATTATCTGTAGCAGGCGGTGGAGACATAGAAGTTGATAAAGGTTTTTTGATTTCAGCAGAAATTGGCATTGGCTATAAGATAGATAATAACCTGTTTATAGATTTAAGTGCAGGTTACACGCAGTCATCTGAAAAGAGTTTTCAAGCTGAAGTGGCTACAATTAAGCTAAGGTGGGCTACTGACACAGTTTTTTATAAGTAGCAATAATTCGAAATTATGATTTTTTAGCAACGATATGAATGTATCTTCCAAGGGATCTGAAAGGCTCTTGTGTTGAAAATTTTAATTCTGTTTCAATTACAGCTTCCGGGTGGCGGTTTCGAGTAGTCTTATCAGCGATGTAGTCATTAAAAACACGTATGCCACTGTAGTTTATAACCTTAAAGTTATAGTTTTCGCACCAACTTATAACGTCGTATATTGTAAGTGGATTTAACGGAGTAAGGCTTCCCTGATATCCGGTAAACTTATCTGAAGTTGCCTTATAGTAATTACCTTTGAGTAAGTTTTTGTAGATAATTGAATTTACATTAAAAAAAGCCAAAGACAGAATGCCTCCCGCCTTTATACATCTATATAGATATTCTAGCGCGAACTGCGGTTCAGCCATCCACTCTAAAACAGCATGGCATAAAAGCAAATCCGCCTCAAAATCGATATTATTAGGTAAATCCTGGATAGAACAATTAAGAAAATCTACTGAATTAGTATTAAGTTTTTCTGCGTAATTCCTGGCCAGATCGAGCATCTTTTCGGAAATATCACATATTGTTACTTTGTGATTATTTGCATGCAATAGAGAAAAATTACCCTGGCCACCTCCGGCGTCAATTATTGTCGATGATTTAGTTAGATATGGTGCTAGATCTCTTTCCAAAACCGCTAGGCGGATTTTACCTTTTAAGCTTTCATAAACATTTTTATCGAATCTATGCGCCAGATCATCAAAGTTTTTATCTTGTGAAGTATCGTATTTCTTATTCATTCTTATAAATTATTAAACTATAAGGTCTATTTGCAACTGTAATTTCAAAATATATCAAAATGCCTGCTATTCTTAAAACCATTTAGATTATCAAGGGGTGAATATGGGTAATTCAGTGAAAATTATTCTATCAACAATTTGTCTGACGTTTTTTGCTAAGGTTTACGCCGTTGAAACCGATAATAAATCAGCTATTGCAAGGGCCTCTCAGATAATCGATGCAATTATCATCACTCATTATGATGATGGTGGTACAAATATCGATGTTAGGGGGTTAATTAAAGGTGATGGGGTGCCAAAATACATTAATGGAATCGTTCCTGAAAAACGCAATAAGCAAATGACTAATCTGTCTGCAAATTCGTTTCTGAAATTGAATCAACGCTACATCATTTTTGTATTTGATCATTTCTTTGCTGATCATGATTACGTTTTTCCTGTCTATAAAAAAAACGACACACTTTTTTGTGATTGCCCGGAAGGGGATTCTATTAGGTCAATGGCGGTAAGTGAATTTAAAAGAATCATACAAAGTCAGCTATCTATGCAAAAACCTGCAGATGAACCAAAAGACTATAGAACATTGGCAATAGAGGCTTATGATGAGGCGGATGCAGAACTTAACCAAACATATAAACAGCTTGTAAATCATATAAAAAACTATGATCATACTTCCGATATTAAGCAACAGTGGCTGCAGCAGCTTAAATATTCTCAACGCGCCTGGATCGATTTTCGGGATAAAGATGCACAACAGTTTGAATATATCTGGTTTGGTGGCTCTGGGATGAGCTCAGCAGTTATCGGCTGGAAAACCAGGCTGACTAGAGAAAGAACAAAGCATCTGCAGGAAATACTTTCTGAGTGATCGTAAGAATAAACGAAGGAGGGTAGGAGGCCTGCAATTGTCTGACCCATCCATTGCTGCCAATAAATATGGTGCAAGTGACTACAAACCCCTTGACTCAATCGAGCCAAGGGGAAATAAAGACTACTGGATTAATAGTTCACATAAATTGGATTTGTTAGTGCTGTTCTGAAGGCAAAAATAATCTTGTTAAGCCCTTTAACTTTTGGTTCACCAAAGACTTCTACTCTGTAATAGCCCTTGGAACCAGCATTAGGCGTATCACTGAAATTAATTTCATCTACTCCACCTGATGTCAACCAGCCCGTGTAGGCATCTCCATTTTTAACTACCATAACCATGCGCAGGTCATCTGTGTTTTCCATTAGTGCGATCTGGATTGACATCCAAACGGCATCCCAGAATTTTAACTTGCCTGAACCATCGATAGCTTTGACGATAGAGGACGGAATCTGCACCATATCACCTGTACCGGATCCGCTGCCGGCTATATTCAATCGAAAATCAACCTCATTGCCATTGGCAAAAACAGTATCGCCCATCATTGCTTCAAAGTTTCCATCACCATCCGCATCGGCATCCAATTCAACGCGATAATCGTCATAGGTTGCACTTATAGAAACATGTCCAGCCTTGATTCCATCAAGAATACCTTGAGGTGTCGGTGTTTCCGCATATACCCATGTTGATGGATTGCCATGCCCCTGGAACGGTGACAGGATCCCTTCTAGATTATGGGTATCACTTCCACCAACACCAGTTATTTTTGTCCCTGACTGAAGCAAGGCATCATCCCAGAAATCATTTGATGCGTGAAAATTATCGTTGATAAGCATTGCTCCGTTCCATACCTCAATCGCATCCACGCCTGTCGGAACCGGATATTTCCAGTCCAGCCTAACTGGGTGATTGATGGAAAAGAGTGCACCGGCAGTATGAGCTGCATCAACTGCTGCTTGTGGATCGCTGTTCTGATGAGCCTGCCATAATGGAGCATAATCATAAGGCTGTTCCGCCCATACATTGGCATGGCCGTCACCGGTTGTCCACTCCACGCCATAGAGCAGAATCATGGAGCTGGATTGATATTCAGGATCCCACCAATGGGTAGGCTCACCATTCATATCTCCGTCGTGGTCGGTCAGGACAAAGAAATCAAGCTCTCTGGATTCAGCTGAGGCGATAACATCCGCAACACTGCTGTCACCATCGCTGTGAAGTGAATGGTTATGCAGATCCCCTTTGTACCACTGTCCGCCGTGAGCCATCACTGATACTGTTACCAGTGCTATACCTGCTATAGTTTGAAACGAATTCATATACAGAGTCTCCTTTTTGTTTTTGAGAAAAGGATAATAACGCCGGAGAATAATTAACGATTAATGACAGTTATATGAATCTATTATTAAGCCAATTTCTGGTAAATTTACTATATAAATCTATAGCAATTTTTTAAGTGTATGATAAATGGATTTGCTGGTATCAAGTATTCCAATAAACTCCGTGTTTTCAGACAGGTTTCAACGGATAATATTTTTAAGGTAGGAAAAAGCAGGGGATAAGAATGTGGTGGGGAGAAGGAAACCCGCATAAAAAATATTCATGATAAATACAGTATAGTAGAGCAAATTAAAGTAAATCAGAATAAAAATGCATCTGTTTTTGTACCTCTCAAACCACAAGTGTTTCTACAATCAAAGTCTGGCTTATTTTAAAGTTACGAATTTGCTAGGTACAAGATGGTTGATGGCGATGTTATAAGTCACCATCATCTTCTTTATGATGCCAAACCCTTAATATATGAATTTGAGATTGCTTTTCATCGATTAAATAACGAGTAGTGTAGTTATCAAGAATTAAATCTCTAATTAAATCAGGGTCAGGAGCTCTTGTTACTTCGATACCCATACGAGGAAATTTTTTTAAATTATTAATGCCAGTTAGTAAACGCTTAGCTACTGCTTGTGCAGCTATTGGGTTATTTTGTTCAATGAAATTTCGTAGCCGCTGTAGATCAGATATTGCTTCGGGTGTATATATTATTTTCATGCTTTTGGCGCTGGTTTTTCTTTTGTGGTACCCCAGCTACTAAGCCAAGAATTAACTTCTTGTTCATCAACACCTCTACCTGACTTCACTGAATCCAAGGCTTCTAGTGTTTCAATCCATTGAATATCTTCGGCCTCTTGTCTCTTGATGAATTCCTTAATTGCTTGATTAATAAGGTAGTTATTGCTTCTATGAAGCTTATTTGCCAATAGTTCAAGAGGTTTTTCTATTTCTGATTTGATTCTGATGCTAGTTACAGGCATTGTAATACACCTCTGTGTAGTGATTTGTATTACATTGTAATTATTATTTGTACTATAAGCTATGAATTATTTCAAAAACAGGGAATATAACGCAATGACCTATATCGCCTGCCATAACCGGCGAGAAAGCGCGTAGCGTCGCAGACGTTCAGTACGTCCCAAGCGAAGCGAAGGGCAAACGACCTTGAGCGAGGTGTTATGTTGCATGTTTTCGCCTCTCCTTTAAGAAGTACACTACCTCGTAAGTTAATAGAACGATCATACCACCAGATAGCACCTTGATTGCCAATAGAGTTTCTGGGATTCCGCACTCACCTGAATATATTTGGCCAAAATGCCAAATGTAAGCAGGGATATATGTAAACGTTGTAATGAAAAGCAGTGGAACCCAAATTCGATGACGATTAGAGATAAAGCGTAATACAAGTGATAGAACCAGAAACCCGATTGCTAATGATAAATAGATCATAGATTGAAGTTCATGCTGCTCAACTAAACCTTCGGGAGGAGAGAAACAGGCAAAGGCACTATGAGACAACAGAGATAGTATTATAATTACTATAGTTTTCAATCTTACCTCCCATGCGACATAATGAACTTGTAGCGGTTTTGAGTCCAGCGCCAAAGGCGCGTTGGTTGATGGCGATGTTATATATCACTTTCTGCAGGTGTGCCATTTAAATTTAATAACCTTTCACTTCGCCAAATGCGAATAACAGTTATTTTATGTACCTCTCTAAGATATACAACTCGAAATGGTTTAAGGATAAGCTCTCTAATATCTTTAACATTAAATTCTGGAACTTTTTTACCCATGTCTGGGTTGTCGGATAAAAGCTCAACATTGCTAATTATATTTGTTATGAAATCTACGCTAACTTTTGGAACATTTAGCTTGGTATAATATTTCTCAACATCTTCAAGATCAGCTAGAGCAGAATTAGAAAATGTAATTTTCAATTTAGATACCAAATTTCTTTTTTACATCTGCCAAATCATGAGTTTTACCTTCTTTGGCTTCAAGCAGCCCTTCAGCAACAGCCTTCATGAACTCACGTTCCTCTTCTTGTTGTTCATAGTCCTCTAGACCTTGTAACACAGCAACTCCACGCCCTCGACTAGTAACTAAAACAGGTCGATGAGTGTCTTTAGCATGATTAAC
>QZLE01000017.1 GCA_004796365.1 Gammaproteobacteria bacterium
GTACTGATAAAACCGAATTTAATCATATAAAAGATGTCATCGATAAAATCTCCCTTAGTCGTTTTGGCATTGATATAAATCTGAATAATAACGGTAAAAAAATAGCTAGTTTTCGTAGTGGTGCTAATGCTGATGCCGAGGCTCGTAGAATTGCTGAGGTTTGCGGAAAACCTTTTGTTGAAAGCGCAATAAAGATAGGTTTTGCAGCTGCTGGTCTTAGTCTTGAAGGCTGGGTAGCAAAGCCAACTTTTTCTCGCAGTCAGGCTGATCTGCAATACTTTTTTGTCAATGGCAGAATTGTGCGCGATAAACTTATTGTGCATGCCATTCGTCAAGCTTATAGCGATGTGATGTATTCTGGGCGTCATCCTGCCTTTGTGCTTTATTTGCAGTTGCCTCCAGAGATGGTGGATGTAAATGCGCACCCAACCAAGCATGAAGTGCGTTTTCGTGAATCGCGCTTGGTGCACGATTTTATCTTTCGTGCGATCCATAAGTCGATTGCTGAGCAGCGGCCAGCTCAAGATGAAAACGCAAGTGGATCAATGGGGTCAGAGTCGTTGATTTCAGGAAGATCTGAATTTGCAGGAACTGAGTTTAGTGGTAGTGGAAATGTTGGTAATCAAAAATCAACGACTCTGACCCCATTGATCCAGGAATCAAAACCAAATACTCACCAATACGCTACCTTCAGCCAAAGTTCAATGGCATTGCCGGTAAAAGAGCAGATTGCTAGTTATGACAGACTTACCCAGAGCTCAGCTGAAGTTATTAATAGTATTGATGGCGATGAAGCCGAACAAGAAGAGCATCCGCTAGGATTTGCTTTGGGGCAGCTTCACGGAATTTATATTTTGGCACAAAACAAAGGTGGTTTGATTCTGGTTGATATGCATGCGGCGCATGAGCGTATCACCTATGAAAAAATGAAGGCGGAGCATGAATCCAAGTCGATTGTAGCGCAGCCATTGTTAGTTCCAATTACGATTACGGTAAGTCGTAACGAGGCCAATATAGTCGAAGAATCTAAAGAATTCTTTCAGGAAATTGGCCTAGAAGTTGATCGCATGGGTGCAGAAACCATTGTAGTTAGACAGGTGCCAGCGTATCTGTATAAGGCTGATGCGGTGACTTTGGTTAAGGATATTATCTCTGATCTTGCTGCTGAAGGCATGTCTAATCGTGGTCGCGAGGCAGTTAATCATGTATTGGCTACAATGGCCTGCCATGGTTCAGTGCGAGCTCATCGTCAACTAACTATTCCCGAGATGAACTCTTTGTTGCGTCAAATGGAGCAAACTGAACGAATCGAACAGTGCAATCATGGGCGCCCAACCTGGACTTCACTCAGTATGGATGATTTGGATAAGCTCTTCTTGAGAGGAAGATAGGTTCGAGACAGGTAAAAGGTATAAGGTGCGGGGGTAGTTGTTATGAATACAAATAAGGCAGCGCAGGATAGAAAAGTAATCTGTGTGATGGGGCCTACCGCTTCAGGTAAAACAGGTCTTGGGATAGAGCTGGTTGAATGTCTTAATGGCGAGATTATCAGCGTTGATTCAGCTATGGTCTACAAAGGGATGGACATTGGTACCGCCAAACCGACGCCGGAAGAGTTGGCGCGTGCGCCACACAGGCTTATAGATATTATTGATCCTGCGGAGGCCTATTCTGCCGCAAATTTCCGGGAAGATGCAATACGTGAGGCCAATGAGATCTTTGCCAAGGGAAAGGTTCCGATATTTGTGGGAGGGACAATGCTCTACTATAGAGCTCTACTATCTGGGTTGTCTGACCTACCTCAGGCGGATGAAAGGGTGCGTAAAAAGTTGGAAGATGAATTGGCGCAGTTCGGCTTGGGAAAAATGCACCAGCGTCTGCAACAGATCGATCATGAGTCTGCGGCGAGGATTCACCCTAACGATCCGCAGCGCATTCAGCGTGCATTGGAGGTTTATGAAATTACCGGCAAACCACTGACGCAGCTATTCGAAGAGCAGAAACGGGAGCAGGCGCCGTTTCAGGCAATTAAGGTTGCATTGCAGCCGGATGAGCGCTCCAAGTTGCATGAAAAGATAGAGCAGCGTTTTAGGTTGATGCTGGAACATGGCTTTATTGAAGAGGTGGAAGGATTGCGATCACGAGGGGATCTTGATTTGACTAAGCCATCAATGCGCGCGGTAGGTTATCGCCAAGTGTGGGAATATCTTGATGGAAATCGCACTTATGAACAGATGTTAGAAAAGGGAGTTGCTTCTACCAGGCAGCTTGCAAAGCGCCAGATTACTTGGCTTCGCGCCGAAGATGGTTTGACTTGGTTTGATGGCGAAAACCCGCAACTTGTTGAAAATGTGTTGAGTTTTATGGCTGGATTGATATAGAATTACCTTTCGCTTGAAAAATCCCATTTATCGAGTTTAATACGCGCTAAATGCGCATGCTGGTCACGGATGATGTTTATGGTATGCGGTTTGTGATTAAAAATGTAGCGATGTTGTATGAGTTGTCCCTTAATGGATTTGTGGGCAGGCGGGAAATATAATTTTAAAGATTTCCGTTTTTTTAAACAGTTGAGGGGGGGATCCTCTCGAATAAGAGAATTATTCTTATAAAAGGAGAATAAAATGGCCAAAGGTCAATCATTACAAGAGCCTTTTCTAAACGCACTACGTAAAGAGCGTATCCAAGTAGCAA
>QZLE01000053.1 GCA_004796365.1 Gammaproteobacteria bacterium
ATTGAGTAAAGGAAACCATCGTAACCTTTGGTTGCGATCATTCCGCAAATACCTAGGAAAGAAGCAGCAGATAGGTAGTCACCGGCAAATGCTACGCCGTTTACCGCCCAGTGAATAGTACCGCCAGCAGCGTAATAACCATCAGCAGATTTAGTTCTGCTACCCAAGTAGAAAGAGATACCCACTACAAATACAACAAAAGCCAAAAAAAGAACAATAGCTAATACGGAGACATCATAATGCATTATTAAATCCCCCTAACCGTTTAGTTTTTTCTCTGCTTTACCGCAGAGGTGGTTATAAAACAAAGCCATGATCAACGCAAGAACGATAAGACCAAAGCCATACAAAACAGCAACGTTTTGACCGCCAATCAACTGTTCCATGATTTTTACATCATAAACATTGATTGCAACAAAGATTGCGTAAACAATTGTATAAACGATAAATAATTTAATACCAAGCGCGCCTTTATATCCCGACGCATTATCTTTACCTAGCTTGACAGCTGGTCCATGACCGCCCATAGCCTACTCCTTTAAGACTCTACAACTAGACAACTACCCACTAGATAAACAACCCAATGAGTACCATTTTTAGCCCAAAAGTAATTAAACAAGTTTTATAAAGTCCTATTTAGTTTTTATAAAGTCCTGTTCCCTACCGGACCATCTTTTCCTTTGCTTGGATGCGGTCTTTGACATACGTAGCTTCTTATATACCTAAAGAGAGCAAATACAGCACAAGAAAGACCCCCAGCATATACCCCTTACCTACTGACTGTCAACGAAAAATCCACATTGCTGCACCAAAAAATGGCAATACCATAAAACATCCATTTCAAGCACCCCATCCAATACAACCAACCAAGCATGTCTGTTAAATTTGCTGTTAAGTTTATCCCACCACCCTTTTCGCTTATAATGCCCGCAATTAAAATTTTTACGATGATATATGCAGCTTCCAAATCTAGTTAACACCTTCGGCCACGCAATGTTTGAAAAATATGGCTGCAAGGTTCACAAACTCACCATCAATGCTCAGTTTACCTGCCCCAATAGAGATGGAAGCAAAGGTATTGGTGGCTGCACTTTTTGTAACAACGAATCATTTAACCCCAATGCAATTCAGACTCCATCTATAGCCGACCAACTCGAAAACGGCAGAACCGTGGTACGCAAACGTACCGGCGCCAGAAAATACATCGCTTATTTTCAGGCCTACACCAACACCTATGCACATGTTGCGATACTAGAAAAGATGTACAATCAAGTTCTGAAAGAGCGCGATGTAATCGGACTTTCAATTGGAACCAGGCCAGACTGCGTTCCGGATGCCACCTTGGAACTATTGGCTAAGTATAAAGAGCAGGGGCACGAGGTATGCTTGGAACTTGGTCTGCAAACGGCATCAGATGAAACACTGGATACTGTTAATCGCGGACACACATTTTCTGAATATGAAGATGCCGTTCACCGCGCCCAAAATCTTGGCCTCGACATCTGCACCCACCTTATTATTGGGCTACCTGGTGAGAAACCGGAAGACAGCCTTAAAACCCTGAAAAAGGTTGTCGATCTGGGGACCAATGGCCTTAAACTGCACCCACTTCATATTGTGCGCAACACTAAATTGGCAAAAGAATGGGAAGCGGGAAACTATATCCCTTTGAAATTTACTGAATACACCAATATTGCTTCGGAGATAATTCGGCATACACCAGGCGATGTTGTCTTTCATCGCATCACAGGCACCGCTCAAATGGAAGTATTACTTGCACCTGAGTGGTGTAATAAAAAATGGATGGTATTAAATGATATTGCTGCCAACCTGCATCAATTTGGCGCCCAGGGCAGCGCCATAGGCAAACCCTTTAAATCCAATAAGGTATATACATAAATGGAGAAGAGCATGGAACTGGTATCCCCGGCCGGAAACATGCCTGCACTAAAGGCAGCGGTTGATAACGGTGCTAACTCGGTATATCTGGGGTTCAAAGACGAGACCAACGCTCGCCATTTTCCCGGTCTGAATTTCTCCGCAAAAAACATCTGCAAGGCAATTGACTATGCCCATAACAAGGGCGCAAAAGTATTGGTGGCGATAAACACCTTTCCACAACCCAAAAGCTGGCAAAAATGGGAAGAAGCTGTCGACCTGGCTGCAGATTCCGGCGTTGATGCGATTATAGTTGCAGATATAGGCGTGCTTGATTACGCAGCAAACAAACACCCGCAATTAGCTCGCCACCTTTCGGTACAAGGATCAGCATCAAGCATTGAATCACTTGGCTTTTATATAGACAACTTTGGCATCAGCCGCGCAGTTCTCCCACGAGTGCTTACCATCGAGCAAATTAAAGAGATCTGCAGTAATGTTTCGATTGATATAGAGGTATTCGGTTTTGGCAGTCTATGCGTCATGGCAGAGGGTCGCTGCATGTTATCCTCCTATGCAACCGGACAATCTCCGAACACCTACGGTGCATGTTCACCCGCAAACCATGTTGAATGGATTGAAAAAAACGACACACTTGAGTGTCGCCTGAATAACATCCTGCTCGCCAGCTATCAGAAAAATGAAAACGCAGCCTACCCCACCCCATGCAAAGGCAGGTATAGCGTTAACGGCAATACCAGCTATGCCTTTGAAACACCTATTAGCCTGAACACCATCGGTGTGCTTGATCAACTCATAGCCGCCGGCGCAAAGGCATTAAAAATTGAAGGGCGCCAAAGAAGCCCTGCTTACGTTGCAAAAGTTACACAAGCATGGCGTTTAGCAATAAATTCAATCTCACAAGATTCGAAAAACATCCCTCAACAAGCCATTTCCGAGCTAAACAGCATTACCGAAGGTGTTGATGCCACTACTGGCCCATATCAAAAGGAGTGGCGCTAATGCAGATATCACTTAGCCAAATACCTTTTAATTGGGACTTCCAGACAGCTACCGACTTCTATCGAGAGATGGCAGCTCTGCCAATTGATGTTATCTATATTGGCAATACCGTCTGTAGCAAACGCGAGACAACCGTATCAATAAAACAATGGCTACAGATCGCAGAGGAACTACAAACACAAGGCAAGCAAGTGATTTTTTCCACCTTAGGGTTAATCGAAACCGCTGCTGAGCTTAATCAACTCAACAAAACCTGCACCGACACCCCATTTATGATTGAAGCCAATGACATCGGCACGGTTAATATTCTTGCAAAAAATAAAAAGGAGTTCGCCTGCGGCCCCGAAATCAACATCTACAACCATCACACCATTAAAATTCTGCAAGACAGAGGAATGGTACGCTGGACTCCACCTGTTGAGCTATCTATAGATGCAATTGCTAACATAAAAAACGCTACAACAAACTTTTCTGCAGCAATAGACCTTTTTGCCTTTGGCTACCTACCTCTTGCCATATCAGCACGCTGCTACAGCGCCCGCTCAGAAGGGATAAATAAAGAAAACTGCGACAACGTCTGCAATAAGACGCCTTATGGATATGCTGTTAATACAACAGAGAATAAAGACTTCCTGCGCATTAATGGCACACAAACCATGTCCGGCGCCATCCACAATGCTCTTAATGGGTGGAAAGCTGCAGAAGCAGCCGGCATTGAGTCACTACGAATTTCCCCTGCCAATACAGATATGAAGCAAGTAGTTGAGCAAACCCATAAAATGCTGGAAGGTGAAATAGCTTCAGTTGAGATTGAACTGGATAGTAGGGAAAGGTTTTGTAAGGGTTTTGCTTTCGATAGGGCGGGGATTGAGTGATCATATTTAAAAAAACAAGCATGAATTAACAAAGCTTCTCAACATAATCCGCCGCACACTGCATAACTATATCGACAGGAAGAGGAATACTATCCTCATCCACTGAATCAAGAAGATTCTTCACCTGCAAGCCAACCTCAGTATCACCAATAATCTCAAGTCTGCGCTGAAAAAACAGGGTATCAGGATCAATTCTTCTGCTTGCCAGCAAAATATAATCATTAACACTTCCCTGAATTTTTACCACCGGATCTTGCTCTGACTGAAGCAACTTAAATCCGGTTTCCTCAAAAGTAAAAAACCACTTCAGCCCTATATCCAGCATATGAATCAATAGCACATTACCCTGCAAAAAATCGACATCACCATCTTCAATTTGCTCTGCAAAGATATTACCCAGCAAAGACTCCAGACAAAAACCTTGAAGCGGAAAAGGGATAAAATTCACAGGAAACATCATCAAAGGTGGGATATTTTTTAATATTTTATCTGGAAATCTTATACGATGAAATGTCATAATACGCCTGTTTTGAATATTGGTTTTTTATCGTCCAGCAAACAGCTGTTGTAAATCTGGTTTCATGATTCAACTTCAGCAGAAAGCCCACCATGAAGAGCCTAAAAACACGGATGCAGTAATTATTACAGTTTTAGTTTTCTTTGGCACTAAATAAATAGGGCCAAAATAGATGTGGATTAAGAATGACAGAACAAACGAATGAAACCGTTGTAAGACAGTCAAGTTACAACAGAGAGGAACTTTTAAAATGCGGGCACGGCGAACTATTTGGCCCAGGCAACGCACAACTTCCGGTTCCAAATATGCTAATGATGGATCGAATCATAAAGATTTCTAACGAAGGCGGTGCCTTTGGCAAAGGTGAAATCATTGCTGAACTTGATGTCAACCCTGACCTGTGGTTCTTTGAATGCCACTTCCCTGGCGACCCGGTAATGCCAGGATGCCTTGGACTTGATGCAATGTGGCAATTGGTTGGCTTTTATCTGGGCTGGCTTGGAAACCCTGGAAAAGGAAGAGCACTAGGCGCTGGAGAAGTTAAGTTCACCGGCCAAGTTTTACCTAAGCACAAAAAAGTTACCTACAAAATTGATATTAAGCGCGTAATTGCCCGCACCCTTGTAATGGGTATAGCAAATGGTACCATGTATGTAGATGACAAAGAGATCTACACTACGAAAGATCTCAAGGTTGGCTTATTCACTTCAACAGAGAACTTCTAATGAAAAGAGCAGTTATCACTGGACTAGGCATTGTTTCTTGCCTGGGCAATGACAAAGAAGCAGTTAAAGAGTCACTACTAGCCGGTAAATCTGGCATTAAATTCAATGAAACCTATAAAGAAAAGGGAATGAAAAGCCATGTCTCTGGTTCCATTGAAATCAACACTGAAGACCTTATTGATAGAAAAGTCCGACGCTTTATGTCTGATGCATCTGCATATGCCTATATTTCGATGCAACAGGCAATTGAAGATGCTGGCCTTGCACAAGAAGATGTTTCTAATCCCAGAACCGGCCTTATAGTTGGCACCGGCGGAGCATCCCCGGAAAACATCGTTTCTTATGTTGACACTGTAGAAAGACGCGGAGCACGCAAAGTATCACCTTATATGGTTCCAAGAGTTATGTGCAGCTCAACCTCTGCTGCACTGGCAACACCATTTAAGATCAAAGGTATTAATATCTCGATCAGTTCAGCCTGTGCTACCAGTGCACACTGTATTGGCTCAGCATACGAGCAGATCCAGCTTGGCAAACAGGACATTGTCTTTGCCGGCGGTGGCGAAGAAGAAAACTGGATTTTATCAGTAATCTTCGATGCTATGGGTGCACTTACATCAAAATACAACGAGACTCCGGAAACTGCATCAAGAGCCTACGATGCCAACCGCGATGGCTTTGCTATTGCTGGCGGTGGCGGTGTTGTGGTTGTGGAAGAACTGGAACACGCACTGGCGCGTGGCGCCAAGATCTATGCAGAGATAGTCGGCTTTGGCTCAACTTCAGACGGATATGACATGGTTGCACCGTCAGGTGAAGGTGCTGCACGCTGCATGAAGCAGGCAATTGAAGGTATTGATACACCGGTTGATTACATCAACACTCACGGTACAAGTACCCCGGCCGGTGACATACCGGAAATCAAGGCTATTAAAGAAGTATTTGCAGGCAATCTTCCAAAGATAAGCTCAACCAAGCCACTATCCGGTCACTCTCTTGGTGCTGCAAGTGTGCATGAAGCAATCTACTCACTAATTATGATGGAAAGCAACTTCATTGCAGCATCTGCGAATATTGAAGAGCTGGATCCGGAGTGCGAAGGGATGCCAATTGTGCGCGAAACCCAGACAAATACAGAGATCAATACCATGATCTCCAACAGTTTTGGTTTTGGCGGAACCAATGCGACCCTGGCCTTCCAAAAATATAAAGGCTGACCCGCAGGTTAGTTATTACTATTAAAGCCCGCGCAAGCGGGCTTTTTCATTTATACACCCATATATGGATATTTATTCTTATACGAAAGTCGAATTGTGATTCCCATCCTCCAAGTGTTAGATTACCCATTAGGCATACAGACTGATAGCACTAGAGCTACGTATAACCAGCTGCATTCCTAATACATAACCCCGTTAAATAAAATTAAAAGGACAAAATAATGAAGAGGAGAATCGCACTTACGCTGTGCTCGCTTGGACTGGCGAGTTCGTTATCATATGCAGGAATAGTTGCAGACCATAACGCCGTTGATCAATTCGATCAAATTCCGGATTACTATATTCAAGAAGTAAAAAAAATGCTGGTTAATATACCTGGAGAATCACATGGTCGCGGATATTTATATGGCGTAGAACAGCTGGAACTGCTGAACCCGAGCTATACAGCAAGCACAAAGTATTCCGGCGCACCTGAAAATTATACAAATCAGCACCTTCGTGTTCATCGTCCAATCTGGTTTGATGCTGGCTGGGGCAATAGATGGCTGGAAAGTGCTGGAGAGGCATACATCTGGACCAGCGAAACAGCCGTTTCACAAATTAATAATCACTTTGCCTATTCGGCGAATATTCTGAGCAACAACATAGATGCATTCCTATGGGGTTGGTGCTGGGATATGGGTGGCACAACTCCAACTGGTACCGTTTTAGATACAGAGCATCATGTACATTGGGGTGGAAGACACTATGTTAACAACCTCGGCAACCAAGGCGTTTGGGGGTTGGATGATGAAGACACACAGCAACTTGGAGCCATGGTAAGCATGGACGACTATCTGCGCGCAATAGACAAATACAATACCGACAACCCAAATACCACAGCTGTGTTTACCACAGGTCCTGCTGATTACAACGGTGAAAGAGGGTATGCAGTATTTCTGAAAAATCAGCATATCAGAAATCATGTAGCACAAAGTGACACAAGGGTACTATTCGACTACGCAGACATCCTAGCCTATTATCCCGATGGCAACCAAAATACAACCACGTGGAATGATACAGCTTTTGCAGACTCCCACACCTACGAATATATGGTACGTGACTACCGGGTTGAATGGGATGGAGGACATGGCAGCGCCCATATATCTCAAGAGGCATCAGTTCGTCTGGGCAAGGCATTATGGTGGATGCTAGCCAGAATGGCTGGATGGGATGGCGTTGCGGCTGACAAAGTCAGCACCCCAACCCTAACTCCGGCACCAGGTAGCTATAACGATAGCGTAACTATTACCATCTCTAATGCTACTGAAGAAGCCGAAATCTATTACACCCTTGATGGTAGTGAACCAACAGAAGCATCCACGCCTTATAGTGCTCCAATTACCATCAATTCTTCAACTGATGTCAGGGCCAGAGCATTTAAGAGCGGCATTGAACCAAGCAACATCCTAAATGGCCATTACGAAATCATAATTGATACAACCGCTCCGGAAATATCAAATGCAAAGACCATTTCAGCAAATGAGATAGAATTAGTTTTCAGTGAGCCAATTCAGCCTAACGAACTTATAAACACAGAAAACTATAGCATTGACAATGGAGCAAGCATTGAATCTGTTGTGGCAACAATCCCTGATAATTCGACTGTAGTTCTAACCACCTCTGAATTAACTCCTGATACTGTCTATACGATAACCATAAATAATATTACAGATGAATCCGGCAATCAGATTGCGGCCAATTCCCAGTTTCAGGTTACCTACACTGAAGTAGAACTGCCTGTCAGCTTACAGCAACATTGGGACTTTGAAACAACAAACGACATAATTGTGATTGGTGCTGCCCACGTTAATAATGGCAAATCCGGCAAGGCATTCTCATTTAGCGGTGCTACTGGGGAATACATTTCACTCGGCACATCTACCCACAATCTTGAAGAAACCAGCGAGTTTACACTTGCTGCATGGATAAAATTTGAAAATTCATTATCTGGAAATATCATCATCCGCGGACAGTATGTATTTCCATATAGAATGACAACATCCGGCAGTTATATGCGTAGCGTAATTCGCACCAACAGAACCAATTACATCAGAGGCACAATTCCACTAAGTGCAGGCGACTGGCATCATGTAGCCTTATCATACAAAGATGGTGAGCGCACAATGTACGTTGATGGCGCGATAGATCTTCAGGATTCAATATCCGGCAACCTATACACTCTAAATGACGCACAAGAGATTAAGGTGGGGGAAGGATTTAACGGCATCATCGATGAAATTCAGATTTACAACAAGGCATTAACTCCTGAACAGGTGAACAACCTCTATTCCGGTGAAATTCCACAGTATACACAAAGCCCAGAGATAACACCTGAATCAGGGACCTATACAAATGCCATTGATGTAACCTTAAGCTCAGCTACAGAAGGTGCCGCAATATACTATACACTGGATGACACTGATCCAGATGAAAATTCAGCGCTATATCAGCAAGCTTTCACATTAGATCAAGATGCAACTCTTAAAGCCATTGCCTATAGTGAAGGAAAAGAACCCAGCGAAATAACTTCTGCCGAATACACGTTTGATATTGATACCACAGGGCCTACAATTTCTGCCAATAAGGTTATCAACTCAACCAACATCAACATCGAATTCAGCGAAGCGGTAGAGCTAAGTTCGGCAGAAAACACAGCAAATTACAGCATTACCCCTGCGATTGACATTGTAAGTGCACAACTAAATGCCGACGAAAAAACTGTTACGTTAAATGTTGGCGAGATTCCTGAAAATATTAACCACTCACTGGTGGTATTTGGGGTAGAAGATCTTGCAGGTAATCCAACTCCGCCATCAACAGGCTTTGACTTTATCTTCATACCACTTTCAACTGAAGATAGCCTGACCGGTTATTGGAGCTTTGATGAAACAAGCGGCAACGTTGCTAATGACTCATCTGCATATGGAAACCACGGGGAGATTGTCGGAGCAGTCAGGACCGCAGCCGGCATATCTGGCGGAGCGCTGGAATTTGATGGTGACGACATTGTAAACCTTGGCAACTCCCACTTCGACATCGACTCCAGCAACGAGTTTTCGATCTCATTATGGTTTAAGTTCGATCACACATTTGCCGGCCACCTAATCCGCCGCGGACCATATGTATACCCATTTAGGATCTATGCCAATGCCAGACGAATTAGCACCACCGTAAGAACAGACCGCACCAACTACATGTCCTCAACCATATTCCCGGAAGCGGAAAATTGGCATCACTGTGTACTAACATATGGCAACGGACAACGCACTCTCTATATCAATGGACAAATTGATAATAGTAGCGCTTTAAACGGAACCCTAAACTTCTTTAGAGACTATGACACCAACCTTGGCGAAGGCTACACCGGAACCATTGATGAGGTAAAAATCTACAACAAAGCATTGTCTGCACCTGAAATAGAGGCCATTTATCAACAGTAAATAAAAAAAGGCGGAGCCAAAAACTCCGCCTTTTTAACCGCTGTTACATACAGCAACCCATATTATTATTTAATTTATCCCCGTATTGTTCCCATGATTTTAAAACATACACCCAATCTTCCCCATATATCCCCATGGGTACTTAATTACTAATTGAATATAATCAACGCTCCAATTATCAAAGCTAAAGGTATTAAACCAATCTCATTCTTTGCTCTTTGCAAAATCGAAGCCCCAAAACTCAATATCTGCTCTGAAACTTCTGGTAATTCTTTACTTGTATTTGCTTTACTATTCACTTTTCCGCTCCCAACAAATCCTGATCTAAAAAAAGAATTAAGCATCCCTGCCAGGAAAGACTAAAATCTCTATTAAGGAGTAATCATTAAATAATAATATGCAGATGGCCGCAATCGTACTTTGGTACGAGAGGGGGATAATATTCTTGAAATAACTTAATGAACTCGGCGTATAGCAATAACTGCCCATAGTGTAAAAAACAGCGTGGGAGCTATTGCACAGACTATGGCACTGAATCCATATACAAGACCTGCTGTTCCCAGGATCTTGTTCAACAAAAAGAAGCCAATTCCAATAAGAACACCAATCATAAGTCTATGACCGGTGCTATTGCTACGCTGGGATCCAAATACAAATGGCACACCTAGCATCAACATAACCAGTGTCGCAAAAGGGGCAACCACCTTATCCCAAAAAGCAAGCTTATAGTTTTGCGATTCAAGCTGATTTTCCGTTAGATAATCAATGTAGTTTCCTATCTCCCATATTGACATCATTTCAGGGCGTGAAGTAACTACTTGCAACATCTCAGGCTGCAGCCTTGACCTAATCTCATAAGAATCAATCCGCTGCAGAGTGTTTTCCTCTTCTCCATATTTTATCTTTTCTAACTGGTTCAGGCGCCACCCTTGGTCAATATGGCTAGCATCATCAGCTGATATTATTGACTTAAGCCTTCTGTCTTCCTGAAAGGATATTGCCCGAAATCCCCTTAATTGCCCTGAAGTTACAGCATCCTGTACGAAAAGGAACCGGCTTCCATCACGCACCCAAAACCCTTTCTTGCGAAACAGTGAAACATTTCCAGAAATAGCATTTGCGCGCAAACTATGACCAATCTCTTCAGCTACCGGAGTTATAAATTCACCGACTAAAAATGCAAGAGCCATTAGCAAAATTCCAGCCTGTAATACGGAGCGCACAATTCTCTCAATAGAAACACCAGCGCTTCTGATAATTACAATCTCAGAACTGGCCGCCATACCTCCAAGGCCAAGCAATGCCCCTAACAAAGCTGCTATTGGAAGTAGCTCACTAACCCGACGCGGAGCAGTTAATAATATGTACTTAAGTGCCAAAAATGCAGAATAGTCACCCTTTCCAACATCGCCCATTTCATCAATAAAAGCAAAAACCAGCTGCAATACAACTAGCACCAACAGCGAAGCAAAAGCATAGGCGATGACGTTCCTGGCTATGTAACGATCAAGTGTTCTCATGTCTAACTACCTGTATATCTTATACGGCGCATTGATTTCGGCTTTGGTACATGAAATGCCTTTCGATAGAGCACATAGCCGACAGCTACGAAGGCTGCATGAATCCACCAAAGTCCAACCATTGAAGGAATCGCACCTCTTACCACCAACCCTTTACCAAAGGTCAGCAATTTCAAATAAACAAGAAAGACAACAATTCCAATAAAAATCCTGCCAAATTTACCCTCACGCGGATTCCCTTTACCAAGCGGCAAAGCCACAAAAACCAGCACTATAAACATGATCGGCATAGATACCCGCCAATGCAGTTCCCCTTTATCATGATCAAGCGAAGATTTAAGAAGTTCATTAAATGATTTGCTTTTATTGTAATGAAAGGCACCTGAACCTCCTGATTTTGAAATCTGCATACCATGTGATTCAAAATCTGTACTGCGCCAGTCAAGTTTACCGCGCTCCCCTTCATAGCGACTACCGTCATAAAAAACTACATATTTAGCGTCAAGTTCTGACAAGTCTTCAATGTTTGCCCGCTCCGCACGAATTATGGTCTCTACGCCATCGGAATATGAATAAAGAAAAACATCGGACATAATGCCTGATTCATTATCAATTTTCCCAGTATAAAAAACCCCGGAACTATTTTTGGTACTGACAAACCTACCTGGTTCTATTGCGGCAAAACTACCTTTTTCATGCTCTTCCTGTCGCACTCTTCCCGACTCATTATTCGCCCACGGAACCACATATAAAGATAGCCAAATAATACAAATTCCCAGAGGAACTGCGACAATAGAAAAAGATCTGTAAAAAACTGATGGGCCAGCACCACAACCAAGAAGCACTGGTAGTTCATTATCACGAGACATACGCCCCAGCACCATCATAATAGCCAGAAAGAAGGTAAAAGGTAGAATCAATGGTAGGTAGGCTGCAGCCTTAAGCCAAAGCAGCGTAAAAACCAGATCTGCAGGAATTTCACCCCTGGCAGCATCCGAGAGAAAGCGAACCAGGCGGTTAATCAACAGAACAACAACTAAAACCAAGGACACCCCGGCCCAGCTCAGAAAGACCTCTTTGGCGATATATCTGTTAATCCTGTTAAACAATTTTTGCTTCCATCTATAATTCCGCAAGTAATTTTAGCTGATTACTAAAACAAAACCTAACCTAATAATCTTATTATCATAATGGCATACCAATAAGCCACGTAAAAAAAGACACTCAGCTATCACTTATGAGCAAATTTTCTGATAGAATACGCCCACTAAGCAGGCGTTTACGTCACCTTTAAGCAAATCACTTTGGCAAGGTTAATTATGGAATTTGAAGTAAATAGCATCGACGCTACCAAACAGCTCAGCTCATGCCACATTATTGGTATTTTTGAGGATGGAGAGCTCTCCCCTTCGGCTACCGCGATTGACAGTAAGTGCAATAACATAATTTCCAACCTTATCAGCCAGAAAGACCTTGAAGGCAAGCCTGGTCAATGCCTGATGCTGCACAACGTACCGGACCTATCAAGCAGCCGCCTTTTGATTATTGGGCTTGGCAAAAAAGAAAAGCTTAAAGACAAAGTATTTATCAAAGCTCTCAGTGCTGCTGCCGCTGCCATAAATGAGAATATCGAAGACGTTGCCTGTTATCTGACAGAGGTTGAGGTTGCAGAAAAAGATATCGACTGGAATACCCGTCAGGCTTCACAAATACTGACTGCATCTACATATAAATTTGATCAATTAAAAAGTGATGATGACAAGACCAGTAAAGCGCTTGGCAAGATCACCTTCCCTGCCAGTGACACTAATACTGAAACTGTCGCTCTGGCAGCAAAGCAAGGCGGCGCAATTGCCGACGCCATGAGCTATGTCAAAGACCTGGCCAACCTACCGGGGAATATCTGCACCCCAACCTATCTTGCCGATAAGGCTAAAGAACTGGCCAAATCCAGCAAACAACTTACCTGCAAGGTTTTAAACGAATCAGAGATGGCAAAACTGGGAATGGGATCACTGCTTTCAGTTTCCAAAGGCAGTCGTGAAGAAGCCAAGCTAATCACCCTTAACTACAAGGGTGGAACCAAAAACGCTAAGCCATATGTATTCGTCGGCAAAGGACTTACCTTTGATGCCGGAGGTATCTCATTAAAACCACCCGCACAAATGGATGAAATGAAATACGACATGTGCGGCGGGGCATCAGTATTCGGTCTTATCCACGCAGTGGCTGCCCTAGAGCTGCCAATCAATGTTATCGGAGTTATTCCATCCAGCGAAAACCTTCCAGACGGCCAAGCCAATAAGCCGGGTGATATCGTCACCAGCATGGCGGGCAAAACCATTGAAATTTTAAATACTGATGCCGAAGGCAGATTGATCCTGTGTGATGCCTTAAGTTACGTGGAAAAATTCAAACCGGAAATAGTTGTCGATATCGCCACCCTTACCGGAGCTTGTATCATTGCCCTTGGAAATGTTGCGCAGGCTGTTATTGGTAACGACCAGGATCTGATTGATCAACTAATAGAATCCGGCACCCAGGCCTGCGACCCTGCATGGCAGCTTCCTCTTTGGGATGAATATCAGGAACAACTCAAGAGTAACTTTGCCGACATGGCGAATATTGGTGGTAAAGAGGCAGGCACCGTGACTGCGGCTTGCTTCCTATCCCGTTTCACTGAAGATTACAATTGGGCACACCTGGATATCGCTGGCACTGCCTGGAAGTCAGGTAAAGAGAAAGGCGCAACCGGAAGGCCGGTACCGCTTCTAGTTAATTATCTACTGGATAAGGCATACGGTAACGACTAATGACGCGTGTAGATTTTTACATCCTGTCTGATGATTCCAGTCGCAATCTGGAGATATTCGCCTGCCGCCTTACGGAAAAGGCGTATGCGCAAGGGATGAAAATCTACATAAACACCAAGAATCAACAACAAACTCAAAGCCTCAACTCACTACTGTGGACCTTCAAGCAGGAAAGTTTTTTGCCACACGAAGTAGCTCTGGAAAATTCACCTTCAGAATCACCAATAATGATCGGGCATGGAATAGAGCCGGAACAAAGCTGCGGACTACTTATCAACCTTGACCAAGAGGTACCGCTTTTCTTCAGCCAGTTTGAACGACTAGCAGAGTTGGTAAACCAAAACCCGCAGGTTAGAGACAAAGGGCGCGAGCGCTTTCGATTTTACAAAGACCGCGAGTACCAGATTAACTCACATAAAATGGGGTCTACATAACAGGTAAACAAGATGAGTGATAATAAGAAACTAGAGGATCTACAAATCCCGACCCTTACCGAGGTGATCGGAAAAGAGAACAAAGAAGAACATGAGCTGAAGCCAGCTGCAAAATCAACAGCTTTTCAAGGCGGCCTAAGTGCCAGCGAGGCATTGGAGAAACACCAACAAGAGTTCCTTACTCTTATTGAAGACATAGCTGAAGATGTAAAAGATGAGCTGAACATGCAGATGGAAGGGATTGTGCGCAAAGCGATAAACTCTGCGCTTAACGAAATACTGGAGCAAAGTTCAACCCTAATGCAAAAGGCAATGATGCACCAATTGCAATCCAGCCTGCCACCAATTCTCGACATAGTCGCCGAGGATATGAAACCAATTGAAAAGTAATTGTAACCACACAAGCAAACTAAAGAAGACAAATTGACCATGGAAAAAGTATTTAACCCAACCAATATTGAAAGATCGTGGTATCAAAAATGGGAAGATAGCGGATATTTTCAGGCCTCAGGAAGCGGCAACCCATACTGCATAATGCTGCCGCCACCTAATGTCACCGGAACCCTGCACATGGGGCATGCCTTCCAGCACACAATCATGGACAGTTTGATCAGATATAAAAGAATGCAAGGCTGCAATACATTGTGGCAAGCAGGAACCGATCATGCTGGTATCGCTACCCAAATGGTAGTTGAAAGACAGCTTATTGCCGATGGAAAAACCCGCCACGACCTTGGGCGCGACGCATTTGTCAAAAAGGTGTGGGAGTGGAAAGAACAGTCCGGCAACACCATCACCAAACAGCTGCGTTGTAGCGGTGCCTCAATGGACTGGACCCGCGAACGTTTCACAATGGACGAAGGCCTTTCCAAGGCAGTTACCGAGGTATTTGTCCGTTTACATGAAGAGGGGCTGATTTATCGGGGTAAAAGGCTGGTTAACTGGGACCCAGTTCTGCACACAGCAGTTTCAGATCTTGAGGTAAACTCAATTGAAGAAGACGGCAATATGTGGTCAATGCGCTACCCGCTTGCAGATGAAGATGGGCATATAGTTGTAGCCACCACCCGACCAGAAACCATGCTTGGTGACTCAGCCGTTGCCGTGCACCCTGAAGATGAGAGATACAAACACCTTATAGGTAAGATGGTAAACCTACCACTAACTGACAGACAAATCCCAATTATTGCCGACGAATATGTAGACCCGGAATTCGGAACAGGCTGCGTTAAAATCACTCCTGCACACGACTTTAATGACTACGAGGTCGGCAAGCGCCACGACCTTCCGCAAATTAATATCTTTACCGTTGATGCGCGCATTAATGATGAAGCACCTGGACGATACCAGGGAATGGGACGTTTTGATGCTAGAAAGATGATCGTGGAAGACCTGAAGGCACAAGGACTTTTGGAAGGAGTAAAAGACCACAAACTAATGGTACCACGCGGCGACAGAACCAATGCAGTTATAGAACCATTCCTTACCGATCAGTGGTACGTTAAAGCCGAACCACTGGCAAAACCTGCAATCAAAGCAGTAGAAACCGGAAAGATCAAATTTGTTCCTGCCAACTGGGACAAAACCTACTACGAATGGATGCGCAATATTGAAGACTGGTGCATCAGTCGCCAGATCTGGTGGGGCCACAGAATCCCTGCCTGGTATGATGACCAGGGCAATGTGTACGTGGGACGCACGGAAGAAGAAGTGCGCAAGCAAAATAACATCAATGCCGGCACCGAACTAAAGCAGGATGATGACGTGCTGGATACTTGGTTCTCCTCTGCACTATGGCCGTTTTCAACTTTGGGCTGGCCAGAAAAAACATCGGAGCTGGAAACCTTTTACCCAACCAGCGTACTGGTAACTGGTTTTGACATCATCTTCTTTTGGGTTGCCAGAATGATTATGATGGGAATTAAGTTTATGGATGGAGAAGTGCCATTCAAAGAGGTCTATATCCACGGTCTGGTACGTGACCACGAAGGGCACAAGATGTCCAAGTCCAAGGGTAACGTTCTGGATCCACTTGACCTTATCAACGGCATCGACCTGGAAGACCTGGTCAAAAAACGCACCACTGGATTGATGCAACCACAAATGGCGCCAAAGATCGAGCAAAACACCCGTAAAAACTTCCCAGACGGAATTGCAGCATATGGCACCGATGCAATGCGCTTTACCTTTGCTTCATTGGCAACTACCGGGCGCGATATCGCCTTTGACGTCGGACGTGTTGAAGGTTACCGCAACTTCTGCAATAAACTTTGGAATGCAGCAAGATATGTCTTAAGCAACACAGAAGGTCAGGACACCGGAATTGATAGTGAAGACGTGATCCTCAGTACCGCAGATCGTTGGATAATTTCCAAACTGCAATCGGTAACTGCCGAAGTTAAATCCGCCATGGACAACTACCGCATCGACCTGGCTTCACACGCTATCTATGAATTCATCTGGGACGAGTACTGCGACTGGTATATCGAGCTTTCCAAAACCGTTCTCTACAACAGCGAAGACGAAAAGGCACTACGCGGTACTAGACAAACCCTGATTCGAGTACTTGAAGAAACTCTGAAACTACTTCACCCGATTATGCCATTTATCACCGAAGAGATCTGGCAGCGTGTCGCACCACTTGCAGGCATTAAGGGTGATACCATTATGCAGCAGCCATTCCCTGAGGTTACTGATAGCAAAATTGATAAAGATGCCGAAACTGAAATCGAATGGGTAAAAACCTTCCTGATCGGCGTGCGCAGAATTCGCGGCGAGATGAATATCTCACCTGGAAAGGCACTTCCGGTACTGCTTGCTGATAGCTCAGAACTGGACCGTAAAAGGCTTGAAACCAATATGGTTAACCTAACCAAACTTGGCAAGCTGGAATCTGTAACCGTACTTGGCGCAGATGACCAGGCTCCAGAATCAGCAACAGCTATTGTTGGCAATATGAAGGTGCTGGTACCAATGGCCGGCCTAATCGATAAAGACGCAGAACTGGCACGCCTGAATAAGGAAAAAGAGAAACAAGATAAAGAGCTGCAGAAGATTAACGGCAAACTGAACAATCCAAACTTTACCGACAAGGCACCAGAGGCTGTGGTAAACAAGGAAAGGGAAAAGGCCGCAGAGCTTGAATCGTCATTGAAGATTCTTGCCGAGCAGATAGTTAAGATTGAGGCTCTTTAATTTTTCTGGATACCGGCATTCGCAGGTATGACCGCATATTGTAATTAATGTAGTCGTCCCGGACTTGATCCGGGATCCAGCAAATATGAATTAGGTTAATGTTTGCCGCGCAAAATGCGCATACACAATCATAAAAATACACGGAAGTATTTATAAACATGGCAAAAGAACTAACCATCCGCATCAAGATCCATCACGGACAACAACCTTTGCCTGCAGAAGAACAGGAAACAACCCTTGTTCCAATTATTGCCAAAGTTATCGCCGCAGCAGTTATCATAATTTCCATAATCATTATGGCTTTCCCTAAAAATGAGGTTACAACAGAAGATACGCTAACAGAAGAAACCACACTTCAAAAACAAACTACACAGGTTCAGCAAACAGTTCAGTCTAAATTTAAGCCAGAACCACAACCTGCGCTCCAGGCACAGCAACCATTCTCAAACAATGCAACAGAGGCAAAAGTTGCCGCGAACTTAAACAAAAAAAGCGCTCCACTACAGGGCATGCAACCAAGTCGAAGTAAAACAACTATTGCCAATTTAAACATCTCGGCACAATTCACATCCGGCATAAACAAACTGAAGCCAATTGATAATCTTGGATCAAATATTTACCCATTGAATGACAAAAGCGTATCCACAGTCTATTACTACACGGTAATTAATAACCAGAAGGGAAAAAGGCTTACTCACCGCTGGATCTATAATGGCAAAACTCTTGCAAAGATTGCATCAAAAATCACCCAGCAAAAACAGATAATGTATTCCAGCAAAAGAATCACCAAAAAGATGAGCGGAGGCTGGAGAGTTGAGATAATCGATCAAAGCGGTAAAACCTTACAGTCCAATAGTTTTACCTTTATCTCAAAATAAAAACAAAAACTTCTAACAAATATAAAATCACGCTTTTTCTTCTATACTTATAAAATATTGTACTGGTTAATATGCTTTGTATTCCGGCATTGGACCTTATTATTTCTTTTAAGACTACTAACTGATGGATAATAATTTGGACGGATCATCGATAGACAAAAGGATTACCGAGCTTGAATCAAGAATTGAATCAGCGCATGTGCCTGAAATCAGCTTGCAAGGCAATGCGTCTACATCAGAGCTAGAAGTAATATTTAACAACAGTGCCATTGCAATATGCTACGTAACACGCGATCGCCGTTTCTGCCGAGTAAATCACCGTTTTTGCGAACTTCTAGGGTATAAATACGATGAAGTAATCGGCAAAACCGCTAAGTTTATGCATATCTCTGATGAAAGCTTTAAAAATTTTGCAGATGCGTACTTCCCTAAGCTTAATAATGGGGAAATTATTAAAACTGAATATCGCTATCGTAAGAAAAATGGAGATATTATTTGGTGCTCTATCTGGGGAAAGGCCGTAGACCCGAGAGATCTTGAAAGTGGCGTAATCTGGATTTTAGATGACATTACCGAACGCAAGCAGCTAGAACAACTAAAAGAAGATGTTGAAAGAATGATGCATCATGATATTAAAAACCCTTTGGGGAATATTATGATGCTGCAAAGCATACTTCTAAATTCAAAGAATCTTACCCCGCAAGAAAAGCAATATGTAGAGCACATTGAAAGTGCCAGCAATGAGATCAAGCGCCTTATCGATATCCCTCTTGACTTGTTTAAGATGGAAACTGGCACCTACATGCTTGACCCTAGTTTAATCAACCTTGTTGAGACTCTGAAAAAAGCAACCATGAATAAGCTATCTCTTCAGTCTAAGGATATAAAGCAACATGTAACCATACTGCTAAATGGTAAAGAAATTTCTAAAGATGATGAAGTAACCATAACCGGAGAGGAGCATCTGTGCTACAACATGTTCAGCAATTTGATTACCAATGCAAAAGAGGCATCAGTTGAAGATGAAGAGATCACAATTTATATAACCGCAGGTGAGAGGATTGATGTAACAATCCATAATAAACAACCGGTTCCTGAAAAAATAAGGGATCATTTCTTTGAAAAATATTGCACTGCAGGCAAAAGGAAAGGAACCGGGCTTGGCACCTATAGCGCCAAACTAATTGCCGAGACACTAGGAGCAATCATCTCTATGCATACATCAGATGATGATGGCACCAGGGTTACAGTGTCATTCCCTAAATAGCAAACCTATTAGTCCAATACCCAAGGCTCAACTAAGCATTCAAAGTTATTGATTGCCTCGACAGTATTATCACATTTAAAGGTTGCCAGTTGTTTTAATACCCGAAAAACAAACTTGATAATTCCGATGAGTTTCATAGCAACTCCCATATGTATTATTGAGATTTTTCAACGATAACAAAGAAATGTTACAAGAAATGTATCAGCTGTTTTTGTATACCGTTTGTCAGCAAAAACCAACCAATAATTCAAAACGTTAAAAATACTAGCAAGTATGTACAAGGGGGTCACAACAGATTGTTTGTGGGCCTTGTCATATTTTTTTAATAATATAAAGCGCATCCAGTCACAAAAACATCACTATATTTGACAATTCTAACATTTGGTGATGAATTCCTCAGAAATACATACTTTAGTAAACAATGATTAATTCATGCGATACGAGAAGGAGTTATTTCTTATCGCTGGTACCAAAGGATGCGGTCAAGCCAAAACGGAATTTGGAACAAGGTATCAAAACACATGAGGGTTTATGAGAATGAGTTTAAAAAATAAATTAATTGCAATCTTAGCAGTAATAATTACATCAATACCTGCTATTTCATTTGCAGCTTCGATGACTGGAACAGGCGATGTTTATAGCTATACATATAATGGTTCTAGAGCACGAGAATACAAAGTTTATGTCCCACAAAGCTATTCAGAAACACAAGCGGTTCCAATGGTCGTTGCTTTACACGGTTGCGTCATGGACCACACTGATGCACTGAATGCATGGAACTGGGATCTGATTGCAGACCAAAACAATGTAATTATTGTTTTCCCATTCGTTACTTCATTCACAGAGATGAGAAGCGAAAACTGCTGGGGCTACTGGTTTGAAAATCACGTTACAGAAAATG
>QZLE01000086.1 GCA_004796365.1 Gammaproteobacteria bacterium
TGCTGTATCTCTGCGCGAGATTTTGGCTCTACACAAAATTGCATAACGGCCTCGGCATGCGGGGTAGCTTGCGGGGTAGCTTGCGGGGTAGCTTGCACGGCGGCATCATTTTCATCCAGGCTCTGAGCAAAAGGAAAGGTAACCCGGATAAAGTTAGGGCTAAACTGATATACCGATGGATTATATTGTTCAAGAATACGCGGAATGCCGGAACCTAACTGCTCTACCAGCTCCAGGTCACGGAATATCCGCATTAGTTCTTTATTTTGCGGCACCGAAAAGCCCATGAAAAATTCTTCTTCACTGAACCCTTCCGGTATAGTCCCTGCCGAGGTGATCTCTAACCTATCCGCAAACAGTTCAAATTTAGGTGGCACCTCATTACTATAATCGTTATGGATAATGGCATTTATCACTGCTTCACGCAGGGCAACCGGGTCAATTAGTTTACGTTCTATACGCTCGGCATCGGTAATTTGAGCAAAGGTACGGTTCTCTATCTTCAGTTTTTCCAATACCGCTTTAGTGGCCTTTAGCAAACAACAATAACCGTATTCCTCGTTCTCCAATAAATCCACACGAGTGGTACCGGCATACTTGGCAACTTTTATAGAGCAGGCATTATTATCAGAAAGCAGATAAGCCGCATAATTGTATGCACCATCGGCAGTTAGCAACTCTAGGTTATGGGCAAAACGATCATTGAGTTTATAAGGTGTTTCATTGTAATAGATCTTTAGCTGTTCAAAGGTTAAATCCTGCTTGCGCGAGGCAATGGCTCCAATGGAATTGCGAATACGGCGCGCAAATAGGTCTTCAATCATGCGCTGCGACATTGGCTCGCAGGCGCTACCTACACGGATAAAACACCCCTTGGGCGACATACCCATCTTACTCAGATAATACGGTTTTTCTGTACCACCGGCCAAGGTGATCTGAATAATGCTCTGGCCATATTCATCTGTAACCATCACATCAAACAACCCCATGGTAGAAGGGGTGATATTGTTTTTCAGGCGATCTTTTATCTTTAATTGAATTGCATCGATATCACCGTCAACACCTACAGGTTGCCCCTTATCATCCACACCGATAACAATCACCCCACCATCGCGCGAGTTTAAAAATGCTATTGCCTCTTTCTCTAAAGAATCGGTCAATTGGCGTTTAAACTCTGTACGATGGGTTTCGGTTTTCATAATGCCATCATCCTTTAACTGGCTTGGGCGGTTTGCATAGAGGGTGGGAATTGGATGTCCAAATCTTCGACCGAGAGTTTGCCGGAGATAAGGCGGGGAAGGAGTGATTCTTTGGTTCTTTGCAAAACACCATTCATATGAATTAGCATTTCCTTCTGTTCATTAATAGAATCCCATATCTCCATAAACCTTTTAAGTGTCACTTCATCTGGCAAAAGAACATCAATTTTCTTAAGCCCTGCAATTGTGAACGCTTGCTGAGAGGAACCGATAGTAGTTTCTAGCAATCTTCCTTTGCCTTGGGGAGTCTGCATCCAGAAAAATATAAATCTATTATGAGTAGGGTTTAAAGATCTAAACCAGATTAAATTCCCGTCTTTAAAATAAAACCTATCCCCCTTTCTTACTAAACATGGGATCCCCAAAGTACCAACCGAAGTTATCAATATATCATTTTCCTTTGGCGACCCAAATTTTTCATCTATTTGGGCAAACTTATCCTCGCTAATATACAGTGGAGATGAAGGTTCAAGCCCATTATAACGTTCTATTACTTCTTTTGAGCGATAGAATGGAACCCCTCTTTCAACATAATCACTTAAAAAAATTCGTTTACTAGATGTAATATCTGAAAGTTCCCCAAGACTAACTGCCTTCCACCCCTTCGGTATCCCTTTTTCAAATTCAGCTTTTTGCCAACCGGGAAAACGAAAACGGACAAACCATTCGCGGTAGGTCTCTTCGGCCATCTTTTCCAGTATAGCAATACGGCGTTTGTTATTTTCGATTAGGTCGTCATAGGCAGAGAGGATAGCGGCTATTTTGCGCTGTTTATCAATCGGAGGTACAATTACAGGTAGATTATGCTGAGCAGTAATACCTAAGTAAGCCCTTGTTGAGCCTGAGCCTGACCACATATTCAAAGTTTGCTGAAATAAACTTGACTTAAAATAATATTTCAAATAATGGTTATCTAATTTCCCCTTATCAATGATTCTGTAATAAGTGACTTGAGGTGTTAACATTATGTAAGGAAAGTCGTCATAATCAACGACTGCAACTCTGCCAATCGTTGCCTTGTGCGTAACTAGAACGTCACCATTTTTAGCAAACCCTTTTCTTAAGCTGTCGGCCTGTTTTTTGGATATATACTTACAGCTACTATAATCAACACTTCCAAAACTTATATCTGAAGCCATAACAAAAGGGACACCAAAATCCACAAAATCTTCACCTTTTGGATGTATCTCTCCATGATTTCCATCCATAGGCTTCTCTATAATTTTTTTCTTTATCAAATCAGCTACTTTTAAAAGCTGAAAACTTTCATCTCTAATACCTATTTGCTGTAGTTTCTTACTCATGCTTCATCCGTCAATTTCAAAATATTTGCATGAATGATATTGCCAATATTGGCAGCATTAACATTTAGGTTGTATAACTCGTCATTAAGATCGGCGAGGTCAGCTACAAACTCCTCCTCTGTCTTACCATCCTCCTCAATAACTACCCCCACATAACGCCCGGGGTTAAGGGAGTAATCCTGCTCTTTTACCTCTTCCTGGGTGGCTAATTTACACAGGCCGGTTACATCTTCATATTCGGCATTGGGGAAGCGCTCTTGCAGCCAATGGATATGTTTGTAGTAGCTCTCGGCGTTTTTCACCTCTTTATGCAGCTCTTCCAACGCTTGTTTCAACAGTTTGGTGTTGCGGTCGATGGCTGCGCGTTTTGGCTTTCCACCATTAGCCACGGCTTCTGCTTTGGCCTTTTCTGCATGTGTTTTTTCGTGCTGACGCACGATTTTATCCAGCTGTTTTAGTCCGGCGTGGAGGGATTCAAAAAACGGGTCGAATGCTTCACGTAGTTTGTGTTGTGCCTTGTTTGCTGTTTCTATTGCTTCAGGTTTATACGCCTTATCCTTCGCTGGAATAGCAGTGTGTTTTTCCTGTTTATATTGTTCGTATTTGGTTTTGAGCTTACCCAGCGCCTGCCACTGCTTTACCAGATCGCCCACTGCCAGTTTGCCTTGTTCATCATCTAACACATCTAGCAATTGCTCACTTACCGGGGTGACTTGTTGTTTATTTTCTTCTAACAGCTTCATCCCTTTGGCAAAGTAACTATCGATTAGGCGGATAAAGCTATCGCGTTTGCCTTTATGCAATTTACTGATTATGGCTATGTTTTGTATTTGCTCTTCACTAAACTCGCGGTGCGCACGGTCTATTTGGGTAAATATGTTGCGCGCATCGATAAACAGTAGTTTGTCGTCTTGTTTATTTTTATCAAAAAACCACAGGGTAGCCGGCAAGGTGACGGTATAGAACATATTGGATGGCAGGGTAAGCATGCCATATATCAAGTTATTCTCGATTAGGGTTTTGCGGATATCGGCCTCGCTATGGCGCGCATCAGAGGCGGAGTTGGCCATTACCAAGGCAGCACGCCCGGTATCTGTTAATGGCATACTACCCTGACCTTTTAATGAGGTGGCAAATAGATTTATCCATAAATAGTTGGCGTTGGGTACAGTCTCTTTTCCCTGTTCGCTTTTTTTGGCCTTGGTCTTTTTGCGCGGTATGCCGTAGGTATTAAAACGGAGATCATCCTCAACAGTGGCAATGGGGACATCATCTACATTAAATGGGGGATTAGCCATTACAAAGTCGAATTTACCGAAGCCATCATATGGATCTTCCGCATAGCTGTTGGCTTGTTTTACCTGACCACGCAGGCCGTTTACTGCCAGGTTCATCTTTGCCAGCTTTACGGTATCCAGTGTTTTTTCCTGACCATATACATAAAGTTGGTCTTCGTTGTGCGCTTCACCTAACTCTTCCAGCTCTTTTCGATGACGCTGCACAAACTGCTGTGATTGCACAAACATACCGCCAGAACCACAGGCAGGGTCGTAAACAGTCCCGTTGTATGGTTCGATAATCTCTACCATTAACCTTACTACTGAGGTTGGGGTAAAGAATTCACCACCACCCTGTCCCTCTGCCAAGGCAAAGTTGCCCAGGAAGTATTCGTAGATTTTACCAAGAATATCGCCACTGGCATCACGCGGAATATCGGAAAAGGTTTTCAATAATTGAGAAGGGATGGTTCTGTCGGTGCGGGTTAATGGCACATATTCATCTTTGGGTAATACACCATCGAGTTCCGATTTGTACTTTTCAATATCTAACATCGCTTCTTTTATTTTTTTAGCAACGTCTTCCTGCTCTGGCAGGTTTAGCAGATAATCGTAACGTGCATGAGGCGGCAGATAAAAACCGCATTTTTGAATCGCGATTTCATCAATGCTTTTTTCCCGGCGTGTGCCGGATAATTTGGCAAACTCTTGGTTAATCGCCTGCTCAGCACGGGCATAATTATTGTCGGCAAATTTTAAAAATATAAGCCCTAATACCGGGGTGGCATATTCGCTGGATTTTAGATCGGTATTGGCGCGCAGATTATCTGCGGCAGACCATAGGTCTTTTTCCAATTGTTTTAACTGCTCTGCGTTCATCTAGCCTTCTTTGTTACAAATATTGGGTAATTAAGGTTGATAATATTACACAATTTTATTGACGGCGAATATGGGTTATTAGATATGAATTCAATATATGAGATAGATCGTTATATCGAGAGCATGAACTGGCAAAACATGTCAGGTAATGACTAGTATAGGTACAGGAATGACGTTTTAATGTAGGTTGGTGCTGAGCTTGCGAAGCCCAACGTTTACACCATACCTGTAATTATTTTGTTGGGCTTCGTTACACTCAGCACCAACCTACATCAGTTTTGTTATATAATTTACTTAGACAAATAAAACCAATGGACA
>QZLE01000078.1 GCA_004796365.1 Gammaproteobacteria bacterium
ATATCTCATCTAAGACAATGGAGGCCAAAGGTGTAAAAGGGCTCTATTTTATTGGTGAGGTGTTGGATGTAACTGGTTGGCTTGGAGGCTATAACCTGCAGTGGGCTTGGTCGTCAGGTTGGTGTGCAGGGCAGTACATTTGATTATTTGGCAATAGCGTAAAATGTGAAATTGTTCACAACACTACATATTGTGTTTTAAACACCCGCTATGTTACTGGTATATCTGTGATTGTAGTTAATTTGTTACATAGTTACACAGCAAAAATATCCAATAAAAACAATAGTGTGGCGAAATATGGTTGTGTTATTTCGATTTGACATATCTAGTATTTAGAATAATAATCCATCTATCAATAACACAATATGTTGTGTTTTATCTGTTTTTAAGTTGTTTGCAAGCTGTGGATAAGTTGTTGGCTGTTTTGTGCGCCAGGTTTGCAAGTTATTGAATTAGTAATTGTTGTTAATGGAATTTAGGAGTTTGATTATGCATAGGGAAGCTATTGCTATTTTGCCGCAGTTTGTCATTAATAGATCTGGTGAGAAGGTTCCGTTCAAGAGAGATAAGATTCAGAACGCAATCAAAAAGGCTGGTGAGGAGACCGGTGAGTTTGGGCTGGAAACGGCAAGAAAAATAACCGCAAGCGTACTTAAGGTTTTGATGTATCGTCATCATGATGACTTCCCGCAGATTGAAGAGATTCAGGATATCGTTGAGCAGGTTCTGATTGAAGAAGATTTTTTTATTACTGCTCGCGCCTATATCATTTATCGTGACCAGCACAAAAAACTACGTGCGGACAAAACCGTGGTGGATGTTGAGGCTTCGGTAAATGAATATCTGACGCGCAGTGACTGGCGCGTTAGTGCTAACGCCAATCAGGGTTATTCTCTTGGTGGCCTGATCCTAAATATATCCGGTAAGATGACAGCAAATTACTGGTTAAGTCATGTGTATACTCCGGATATTGGTGAGGCTCATAGAGAGGGTGATTTTCATATCCACGATCTGGATATGCTTTCCGGTTATTGTGCAGGTTGGTCGCTTCGAACGTTATTGCATGAAGGATTCAATGGTGTGCCTGGACGTGTTGCTTCTAATCCGCCTAAGCATCTTTCCAGCGCTATCGGGCAGATGGTTAACTTTTTGGGAACCCTACAAAACGAATGGGCCGGAGCGCAGGCATTTAGTTCTTTTGATACCTATCTAGCTCCTTTTGTACGTAAGGATAATCTTTCCTATGAGCAGGTGAAGCAGACGATCCAGGAGTTTGTTTATAATCTGAATGTACCGTCACGTTGGGGATGTCAGGCGCCGTTTACCAATATCACTTTGGACTGGGTTTGCCCAGAAGACCTGAAAGAGCAAATTCCATACATCGGTGGCGAAGAACAGGATTTCGCCTATGGTGATTTGCAGGAAGAGATGAATTTGATTAATCGCGCCTACATCGAGGTGATGCAGGAGGGTGATGCTTCCGGTCGTGTATTTACCTTTCCAATTCCAACCTACAATATCACCAATGACTTTGATTGGGACTCGGAAAATGCCGATAAGTTATTTGAGATGACGGCTAAATATGGTCTGCCATATTTCCAGAATTTTGTTAATTCCGAGTTAAATCCAAGTATGGTGCGTTCAATGTGTTGTCGCCTGCAGCTAGATCTGCGTGAGCTGCTTAAACGCGGTAATGGCCTGTTTGGTAGTGCCGAGCAGACAGGTTCGATAGGCGTTGTGACCATCAACTGTGCCCGCTTGGGGTATCTGTTCCGTGCTAACGAGAAGGGGCTTTACGAGCGTCTGGACCAGCTGCTGGACATGGCGCGTCGCAGTTTGGATGTGAAACGCAAAGTGATTCAGGGTTTTATCGATCAGGGGCTGTTTCCGTATACCAAGCGTTATCTTGGGACTTTGCGCAACCATTTCTCAACCATAGGTGTAAACGGCATCAATGAGATGATCCGTAATTTCACCGGTGACCGTGATGATATTACTTCTGCGTATGGGCATAGATTTGCGGCGAAGATTCTGGATCATATTCGCGCCAAAATGCAGGAGTTTCAGGAAGAATCAGGTAATCTGTATAATCTGGAGGCCACTCCGGCAGAAGGGACAACTTACAGGTTTGCGCGTGAGGATAAGAGTCGTTACTCTGACATGATTCAGTCCGGCACCACTGAGCATCCTTACTACACCAACTCTTCTCAGCTACCAGCAGGTTATACCGATGACCCATTTGAGGCGCTAGAGATGCAGGAGGAATTACAGCGTAAATATACTGGTGGCACCGTACTGCATCTGTATATGTCTGAGCGACTAACGGATGCGCAGGTGTGCAAAAAGCTGGTGAAACGATCAATGGAGAACTTCGCCCTGCCATATATAACGGTCTCCCCAACATTTTCGATTTGCCCGGCACATGGGTATATTAATGGCGAACAGCATGAGTGTCCTACATGTGGTGAAAAAACAGAGGTTTGGACTCGTGTAATGGGTTATCACCGCCCGGTATCACAGTTTAATGATGGCAAAAAGTCAGAATATGCCGATAGAATTCCGTTTGAAGAGGAGCGCGTGATTGTAGCTCAGGATATGGAAGAGCAAGGAATGACTAGGGAAGATGTGCTATTGGAAAATAGGGCAATAGCAGTTTGAATATAGGCGGCTTTATTCCAACATCAACAATAGACTTTCCCGGTAGATTGGCAGCAGTTATCTTTACCCAGGGTTGTCCCTGGCGCTGCCACTATTGTCATAACCCGATACTGGCGCTTGGTCAGGTTGAATCGCCGCATGACTGGGAGGGGGTAAAGGCGATGTTGGAGCAGCGCAAGGCACTGCTTGATGGTGTGGTGATTAGCGGTGGTGAACCGCTGATTCAAAAAGACCTGGTTGAAGTGCTAAAGCAGATTAAGGGGATGGGATTTGAGGCAGCGCTGCATACCGGCGGGGCTATGGTAAACCGTTTTAAAGAAACGCTGCCATATCTTGACTGGGTTGGATATGATATCAAGGCTGAGCAATTGGCCTATGTCTCGATAACTCAGGTAGAAGATTCAGGTGTGGCAGCTTTTTCCAGTTTGCAAGTGTTGCTGGATTCCGGTGTTGATTATGAGGTCAGAACCACGGTGCACTGGGGGCTAATGTCGCGCGAAGAGCTATTGTCGCTTTCTGAAACCCTGGCTGATCTAGGTGTAAAGAACTATGTAGTGCAGATAGCGCGTGATGGTGGAACCTTATCCAAGGAGTTGCTTGCTCATAATGGTTCAGCATCAGAATTCGAAGCTGGTCCACTGGCTGAAATCAATGCAATGTTTGAAAAGTTTTCTGTTCGGCCTGCAGGGTAAATTTGTCGATTAACAATAGTTATACCCAGCAAGAAAATTGGAGCAAAAAAAAGGCGACCCGGAGGCCGCCAGGAGTATCATATTCTTCTCGTTATTCCGCTGTTTGTGTTTCTACGGTTTCTTTTAGCTTTGCTGCGCTATCCACCAGATCACTAAAATCAGGAATTTTAGCTGCTTTTGGCTGGTTTGCTTCGGCATAAGATTTAAAGCGTTCACTCATTTTAACTATGCCCTCAAATAGCTGTTTAACGATCTCATTTGGTTCTGGGAACATCATCTCGGTTGCAGAAAGAGCAGTTTTGATCTTGTCATTTACAGTGCCGATGGCTTCTGCTTCATGCGCAGGTAGCTGTTGCTGAGCTTCAGGTTGTTCAACATAAGAATCAACCTTTTGATAAGCGCTTACAGCAGTTGAATATTTCATATGGGCTTCAAAGCCTGCTATTTCATCAGTGTCATAGCCAAGCTCTACTGCATGTTGCAATGCCTGCTGCATATCGCCACTGTAAAAATCCTCTGCTACATCGCCGATTTGTCCAACAAGGTCATTTATTGCAGCCAGCTCGTCTTCATCTAGCTCTCCTTGAACGCTGAAGCTAAGTTCTGAACTGGAATATTTTTCAGTGTTGATGGTAAGTATGTGTTCATCATCTGAGCTGGAAAACTGTTGTGAAGTGCTGATGCTGTTGGAATTGTTGATCATAAGTTTAACGATGTCGCCGTCATTAGTTCTGATCTCCATCTCAAAGCTATCTTCACGAGCGGCAGCTGCGCCACGCTCAACCTCGATTATTCTTTCAACATTGCCAAAATCGCGCTCTTTAAAACCTTCCTGAATTAGGTTGTAAGTGGAGTCGATATCTTCAGCGATCTTTCCTTCAAGAACGCCATAGCCATCGAGAATATCTTTGGCTTGTTCAAAACCCATATCCACTCCGCGCTTCGCCTCTTCCAGCATGTGCTCCAATTCGGCATCGTCGGCACCATTGAGTTTTGCCAGTCCCATGGCGGAATCGATAAAATCAAGAATACGATTGGCAACTTTCTCTGGTGTGAAGTCTTCTGCGCGAGATGAATCTAATGGTTTGATTCCGTCGGCTTCTAAAACAGAATTAAGGCTGGCAATGATCTTGTCATTAAGAAGCTTACGCGCGCGCGCAGGGTGAAAGTCACTTAGCTGCACAGCATCCTTTTCCGCCTGTTTTACCTGTTCGTGACCAACGCCGGATGTAACCTTCGGGTCGTGTGTGACCGATGGTTTTTGTTCGCCACTAGTGGACGAAACCGGGTTGTCAAAATTAATTGTGGGTAACATGACGCATCTCCTCTGTTGCTGGGTGCTAAACCTTTTACCCCGTGTCAAATAGCTTATCGGCAGGTTTAGAATAAACTTTAGGGGAAAAATAAAAAAAATCCATCAACCCGATAAAAGGTCGATGGATTTTTTGGAAAACAATGAATAGTCATGCCCGCGCAGGCGGGAATTCACTTATCTACTAGCTAAAAGCTTATCTTCCAGGTCAATCCTGATCGAGATAGCCTCGCCAATAATAGAGAAGTCTTTGGTAAACTTGTCTAAATCTGGTTTAGCTGAAATATTCTCGTAATTGTCGTTGAATGCCAGAGCAATTTCTGTTGTTTGGTATATTTGACCAAAGATGTGGGCCTGATGCTCTTTTGATAAAGATAAGTTTGGAATCAGCTGCTCATAAACACCGAAGTGACCGGTAGAAACATAGTCGATAAGTACTGCGCTAAAGCTGTTAATAAGCTCAATTTCTTCTGCTTCAGGTGTTTCGTCATTAATCGCTACAAGTTGTGAATAAAGTACCAGCAGTTCTTTGCGCTCTTTAAGCCAGCTGGCGATAATTTTATTGTCACTTACTAGAAAATCCTTTTTCCTATCTATCATGGTTCCATCCTTCTAGATATTAATGGTTGAATCGGTTATAAAGTTAATTAAAAAAACCAAGTTTTGCTAGATAATTACATAGTTTTTCTAGAATTAAAAACAGGTTCTGTGTGGTTTTGTGACCAGGTCGACAAAAAAGGACCATTTTGAAGTGTTTTTCACCTATATTTTTGTTGCAGTTCACATTTTTTATGCCAGAAGTGCTCAGCCTATACTTTTGGCTTATTAGATTATTCAGGCTGCGAATAGATAAGATTATTAGAATAAAAAAAGATAAATTATTATGTGGCGAGCTAAAGGGTTTCATCTAATGCAAATAACTGGTATAAAAAGGACTGCTTTAGGACAATGCAGTCTTATGGAAAGAAATAAATATCCTGGAAATCGGGAAATACTCAACTTACTAAATTAAATGGAGAAATTATCATGAAATGGTTGTCATTCCTTCTTGTACCTTTATTCCTTGTTGCTTGTGGTGGCGGTAGTGCGCCTGCTAAAGAGGAAAAAATGGCGGAAAAACCAGCTGCAGAAGCGAAAATGGAAAAGAAAGAGATGGCTGCAAAGCCAGCTGCTTCAGGAAAACTAGAAGGCGGTCCTTTCCCAGCTACTGCTGAAACAACTTACAAAACCATGCCTTCTGTTGGCGAAGGTGTTTTCAATGGTATCGGTTGGGACGAAGGTTCATCAAAAGGTTCTGCTCTGCTATTTAAAGGTAGCGACATGGCAATCGAATCTCCAAACAGTTTTGGTGACTCGCTAAGGACTCTTACTTTCAAGGTTCTAGGTTACACAGCTACAGGTGCTGATACTGGCGTAATTGATACAAAAGTTGATGCGACTGATAACTTTGGTGAAGGCGTGCTAAACAGCTTCTGGTCTTCAGTTCCTTTCGCTAAGGTAACTGTTAAGATGTCTAGAAAAGGTAAAGTAATGCAGTTCAGATTTGGCGAGCCAGCTGAATCAGTTGAAGCTTGTGTTGCTCCAGAGCTTCCAGACAGCAATCCAAAGTTCAAGAAAAAGAAATAATCTGATTTCTTATTGAAACAAAAAAGGGCCTTGCGGCCCTTTTTTGTTGCTTCGATTTATTGCTGCCCGCTATTTTCTGTTATATACCACATAATCGTAGTTCCAATCTAGATTCTCTTCGCCCGCTTCGCGTGATACCTCTTTCCATTGCGTTTTGTCATATTTCGGGAACAATACATCGCCCTCAACATCAGAATCGATTTCGGTTAAGTAAAGCATGTCAGCTTCATCCAGAAACATCTCATAGATTGCACCACCGCCGATAATCATTATCTCTTCGGCGTTATCCGCGGCTGCTACAGCTTCTTCTTTTGAGTGGGTAATGATACACCCTTCAGCTTTATAGTCCTTGTCTCGGGTAAGTATAATGTTCTTGCGGCCTGGTAGCGGGCGCCCAATTGATTCGAAATTTTTGCGCCCCATTATCATTGGTTTGCCCATAGTGATTCGTTTGAAATATTGCAGATCTTTTGGGATATGCCATGGGATTTGGTTGTTTTTGCCAATTACGTGGTTTGTGGCCAGGGCGACGATAATGGAGATCTTCTGCTTCATTATTTTCTCTTATTCTCTTTTTTTAAAGCTACATCCTGTTAAATAGCAACTGGCGCCTTGATGTGTGGGTGGCTTTCGTAATCGGTCAGATCAAAGTCTTCAAACTTAAAATCGAAAATCGATTTTACATCAGGGTTCAGCTTCATGGTTGGCAGCGGAAATGGTTTGCGGGTTAGCTGTAGATCACACTGCTCCAGGTGGTTGGAATACAGGTGCGCATCACCCAGGGTGTGAACGAAATCGCCCAGTTCAAGCCCGGTTACCTGTGCGATCATCATTACCAACAGCGCATAGGACGCAATATTGAATGGTACCCCTAAAAAGATATCAGCACTACGCTGATATAGTTGGCATGACAGTTTGCCGTTGGCAACATAGAATTGGAAGAATGCGTGGCACGGTGCTAGCGCCATTTTGTCCAGCTCGCCCACATTCCAGGCGCTGACGATAATGCGGCGCGAATCCGGGTCGTTCTTGATCATCTTAATGGCGTTTGTGATCTGGTCGATATGACCCCCATCAGTGGTTGGCCAGCAGCGCCATTGTGATCCGTATACTGGGCCAAGATCGCCATTTTCGTCCGCCCATTCATCCCAGATGCTGACGCCGTTTTCTTTTAAATAACTGATGTTGGTGTTGCCCTGCAGAAACCACAGTAGTTCGTGGATAATCGATTTAAGATGAAGTTTTTTGGTGGTTACCAGCGGGAAGCCTTCGGAGAGGTCAAAGCGCATCTGGTAACCGAACACAGATACTGTGCCAGTGCCGGTTCTGTCTTCCTTCTTTGTCCCGTTTTCTCTTACATGGCGAAGTAAATCTAGGTACTGCTGCATTGATATAATCCTTCTCTATTCAATCTTTGCTGTAAAAGTACTCTATGCACTTCTACAGCAGTCACTTCATAAACACTTAACTTAAAGGTGTGATTTTGCTTGTGTTTAATTGCTCACTAAAGGCTAAGACCTCCTACCTTGGATGCGATGTGAGTTTTTCCCGTCCTGGGTTAGTTATTATCGATTCTACCAAATTTTTTATATGCCAATATAATAAATGTGGTGCCGGCAATTATCATCACCGAACTCAGGATCTGCCCCCGGGTTAATCCAAATATGTCAAAACCGATATGGGCGTCCGGTTCGCGGAAAAACTCCACAAAAAATCTAAATGCACCATAGAGTGCGGTAAATAATCCTGACACTGCAAAGCGTGGCCGTGGCTTGGCAGAAAACCACCAAATGATAATAAATAGAAGAATGCCCTCTAGAGCAAATTCATAAAGTTGTGATGGATGACGATACACATCTGGTTGGTCAAAACTCATGGCCCATGGAACATCGGATACACGTCCCCAAAGCTCGCCGTTGATAAAGTTACCCATTCGTCCGGCAGCAAGTCCGGTTGGTGCTAACGGGACCAGAAAATCAACAACTTCGGCAAAGGTCTTTTTGTGTTTTTTGGCAAAAAACAGCATTGCCGCCATAACGCCTAGAAAACCGCCGTGAAAAGACATACCTCCTTCCCAAACCCTGATGATTGAGCCCGGGCTGGAAAGAAATTGTTCCATGCCGTAGAAGAAGGTATAACCTAGGCGACCGCCAATAATTATTCCCATAGCGCCATAGAATACCATGTCTCCTACCTGATCTTTGTTCCATCCAGAATTTGGCTTTTGTGCGCGATATATGCCTAATAGCCAGGCGCAGATAAAGCCAATAAGGTACATAAGGCCATACCAGCGAATGTCCAAAGATATTTCACCTAGCAGCGGAAGGTTGTGTGTGCCGAGAGAAAAGGCAACCGGATCGAATTTGGGGTGTTGTAACATTTTATCCGTAAAAAAATTAAAACCGAGCTGAGACTATACCATTTAAACGAAGGTTCTTATACAATTACTCTCCAATTGAAGAACAATAGCTAAGGACAGGTGGAATCGTGAGAAAATTGGTACTTATCGTTATTGCCGTTTTATCGGGAACGGTTAGCGCACAGACAAAATATGTAAGTGATCAGCTTAGAATTAACCTGCGTTCCGGCAAATCAAATACTCACAGAATTATCTCTTCACCAAGAAGTGGAACCGAGCTCAAGGTGCTTGAAGTTGATAGGTCTTCCGGTTATACCAAGGTGCAGCTTCCATCCGGTACTATAGGCTGGGCATTGACCAGGCAGTTGATGGGGCAGCCGAGCGCACGCACTCAGCTTGCTGATCTGACCAAGCGCAATCTCGAGCTTGTAGAGCGTGCAGGAAAGATGCGCAGTGAAAAGAAGGATCTGACCCAAGAGATCAAAGAGCTTTCTGCGGAAAAGAAGCAGTTAACCCGTGCAAATAAGCAGTTAACCGCAGAGCTTACCGAGCTAAAGCGAGAGTTTGGTGGTGAGATCTCTTTCCAGGATAAATATATAAACCTGCAGAAAGAGCTGCAGGATTACAACCGACAGATTGAAGCTTTGGAACAGCTTAATGCCGACCTTGAATCAAAAGACAGTCAGCTGTGGGTTATGGTTGGTGGTGGCATTCTGCTGCTGGGGTTGATACTTGGACTGATTATTCCAAAGGTGAGATGGCAAAAGAAGTCGAGCTGGAGTTCTTTGTAACAATTATCATTTAGCTCTGAAATTCCGTATGGGCAGACCTGTGTGTCTGCCCATTTTTTATTGATTTTTTCAAGTTGCCTGTGTGTAGTCGAAGGTAAGTGGAAAAACTAATAAATACAAGCGGGTTTCGGCTGCGCTTAATCGACTTGTATTTCCAAAAGGATTACATTAGGCATTAGTGCGCAAACCGACCAGTTACTCTATAATCACATTATGAATACAAATAACACGCATCAATTCGTTAAGTGGTTTCGGGATTCATCCCCCTATATAAATGCTCATCGTGGCAAGACCTTTGTCATGGGTGTTGCCGGCAGCGCTATCGGTTCAGATGAGTTCATCAGTTTTATCCATGATATCGCCTTGTTAACCAGTATCGGTATCAGGGTGGTTTTGGTTTATGGTATCCGTCAGCAGATTGATGAACGTATGGCAAAGCATGGCGTCCAGTCACAGTATAAAAATGGTTTGCGTATTACCGACGAAACTGCGATGCAGTATGTTAAGGATGTTGCCAGTCATGCGCGGGTAGATATTGAAGCTCTGCTATCGATGGGGGTAGCCAACTCACCCATGGAAGGGCAAAGAATCCGTGTGGTTGGCGGCAATTTTGTTATTGCCAGACCCTATGGAATTCACGATGGTATCGATTTTTGTAATACCGGTGTGGTGCGTAGGGTTGATGTTGAGGCCTTGCAGGCTCACCTACAATACAATGATGTGGTTTTGCTATCACCGCTGGGGTATTCCCCGACTGGTGAAATCTTCAATATGTCATATAGTGAGATCGCCAAGCAGGTGGCTATTGAGTTGAAGGCGGATAAGTTAATATTTTTGCACGATGATTTGCAGCTTTATGGAGATGGAACCGAAAAGATAAAAGAGTTGACTACGCGCGATGCTGAAGAGTTCTGCGCAAAGGCCACTGCCCCGGAGCAGATAATAGATTGTTTACGCAAGGCTATTGCTGCGTGTAAGGCGGGCGTAAGTCGTGCGCACCTACTGGATCTACGTATTGATGGAGCCTTATTGCAGGAGCTTTTTACCATCGACGGTGTTGGAACCCTGATAACAGAAGGTGGTTATGAGGTTATTCGGCAGGCGCATATTGATGATGTTCCTGGAATACTGGAACTGATTCAACCGTTGGAGGAGCAAGGAGTGCTGGTAAAGCGCTCGCGCGAGCATCTTGAGTTGGAGATTGAAAGTTTTTTCCTAGTTGAAAGAGACGGGGTTGCCATCGGTTGTGGTGGACTGTATCCATACGGGGATTATGCCGAGGTTGTGTGTCTGGCGATTGCACGTGATTACAGCGATCAGGGTAAGGCATCCAAGCTACTAGCGTGGATTGAAAAGGTTGCCCAGCAGCAGGGTGTCAAGAAGCTATTTGTGCTGACTACCCATACTGCTCACTGGTTTCAGGAGCGTGGTTTTGCAACTGTGGATATTGAGCAGCTGCCAATGGAAAAGCAGAAGTTGTATAACTTTAAGCGAAATTCAAAGGCGTTTATAAAGGATATTTGATTTTCAGATTGCGGAATATGGGTAATTAAAGCCGCCTGAGCTCAGTCGAAAGGCTCAACCGACCTGCTAATAAAATTCAAAGAGATAACTAATGGAAATAGATATCAATAAGCTAACCCAAAACCTACCTTCCGAACTTCAGCAAGAAGCCTCATCCGTTCTCAAGGATGTTTTTGGGAATCTAGAGCCAGAATCACCGTTGGAATTGGTGAAATCCGCTGCCAAGGTCTTTGCCTGTAGTGAATATGTAAGTCGTTATGCCCAACAGCGTAAAGAGTTTTTTCTGGAGCTGTTTGCAAGCGGTGATCTGCAAAGAAAATATAAAAAGGGTGATTATCTGCAGCAGTTGCCAGTAGGGATGGATGGTGTAACGGATGAAATCCAGCTCAAATCGGTGTTGCGCAAATTCAGAAACCGCGAGATCTGCCGCATCGCATGGCGCGAAATCATGCAGTGGGCGACCCTTGATGAGACCCTGCTTGCCCTGTCAGAACTGGCGGATGCTTGCGTGGATTGCGCGCTAACAAAATTGTACGACTGGCTCTGTTTCAAAATCGGAATTCCATATGGTGCGGATGGAAAGCAGCAACATATGATCGTACTTGGAATGGGCAAACTCGGTGCGTATGAGCTGAATTTCTCCTCAGATATCGACCTTATCTTTTGCTATCCACAGCGTGGGATGACCGATGGAGACAAGCCCAAGGATAATGAGGAATTCTTCACCCGTCTTGGTAGACAGTTGATAAGTGTGATTGACGAAAAGACCTTTGATGGCTTTGTATTCCGTGTCGATATGCGTCTGCGTCCGTTTGGTAAAAGTGGGCCATTGGCGATGAATTTTAACTCTTTCGAAAACTACTATCAGGTGCAGGGGCGTTCCTGGGAGCGCTATGCAATGATCAAGGCGCGCGTAATGGCAGGTGATCAGGAGGCTGGTGCAGAGATCCTAGAGGTGTTGCGGCCGTTTATTTTTCGGCGTTACATCGACTTTGGTGCAATCGAGTCGCTACGTGAGATGAAGGGGATGGTGGATGCAGAGGTTAAACGCAAGGGGATAGAGAATAATATCAAGCTGGCTTGGGGTGGAATTCGCGAGATTGAGTTTATCGGGCAGATGTTTCAGCTGATCCGTGGCGGTAAGGATAAAGAACTGCAGGTGCGTCCGATTCAGGAAGTACTTGCCAATCTAGCAAAAATGGAAGTTATAGATTCCCATGTGGCTGAGGAACTTACCAGTTCTTATCGCTATTTGCGCAGGGTAGAGAACTTGATACAGGCGATCAGGGATGAACAGATCCATAATCTGCCGGGTGACGAGATAGATCGTGCCAGAATCACCTTAGGTATGGGATATTCCTGCTGGGAAGAATTTATTGCCGACCTGGATCAGGTGCGTAATAAGGTGCAGGGGTATTTTGATACTTTGATTGCTGGTCCAGAAGAGAAAAAAGAGCAGGAGATTGATAAGGTCTGGCGTCTGGGTGCAGATTGCGAAGATGCTGCCTATATCTTGCAAAAAGCGGGCTTTGAAGAAGTTGTCGAGGTGCTGAAGCAGCTTGATTACTTGCGTGAAAGCTCTGCGTGCAGAATTCTGTCGGAAGAGGGACGTGCGCGCCTGGATCGTTTGCTGCCGATGTTGCTGCCGCAGATTGGAAAAGAGGAAAATCCAGAACTGACGCTTAAGCGGATCGTTAATCTGATGGTGAAGATTATCAATCGTTCCTGCTATGTCTCGTTGCTACTGGAAAGTGATCAGGCACAAAAGCAGCTGGTAAAACTTTGTGGTTCCAGTAACTGGATTGCTGAATATCTGGCACAGTTTCCGGTATTGTTCGATGATTTGTTATCGCCAGAAACTCTTTACAGCCCGCTGAAAAAGGATGCATTAAAGAAAGATCTGCAAAAGCGTCTGGCGCAGGTGGATATGGCTGATCTGGAGCAGGTTATGGAACATCTGCGCCACTTTAAGCATACCCATGTATTGCGCGTTGCGGCCGCCGATGTCAACAACGGTATCGATATTATGAAGGTAAGTGATCGCCTTACCGAGATTGCCGAGGTGGTCTTGGAAGAAGTACTGCAGATTGCCTGGAAACAGATGGTGGACAAGAATGGTGAGCCCACAGCAGTTGATAGTAAAGGCAAATTATATAAACCTACTTTTGGAATTATTGCCTATGGCAAGCTTGGTGGAATCGAGCTGGGTTATGGCAGTGATCTGGATATGGTATTTCTGCATAACAGTAATGGTTCTAAGCAGGTTACCAGTGGTAAAAAGTCGATTGACAATGCCACATTTTTTGCGCGTTTGGGGCAAAAGGTGATCCATCTTCTTACTACCAATATGCCGGCCGGAGTGTTGTACGAGGCAGATATGCGTTTGCGCCCCAATGGAAACTCAGGACTTTTGGTAACTAGTATTGAGGCATTTGAAAAATATCAAAAAGAGAACGCATGGACCTGGGAGCATCAGGCCCTTGCGCGTGCCCGTTTTATCACCGGTGGTGATGAGATTAGCAATGAGTTTGATCGCATCCGTAAACAGGTGCTTACCCGCAAGCGCGATCAGGAGTTTCTGCAAAAAGAGATTGGAGAGATGCGCCAGAAGATGCGCGATGAATTGGAGAATAAAGACCCGGAAATCTTCGATTTAAAGCAAGCAAGAGGAGGAATCGCTGACATTGAATTCTTAGTGCAGTATAATATTCTGCTCTTTGCCGCAGAGTACGACGGGTTAATTGATTATTCCGATAATATCCGTATGCTGGAGCAACTTTCAAATTCTGGATTTATCGTCCAAAGCGATGCCGAAACCCTGATCGAGGCCTACAGATGCTTCCGGGCAGCAGGGCATAAGCTGGCGATTAAACAGAAAAAAGCGATGGTAAAGAATACAGAATTTACTCAGCTTCGAGCCGCAGTCACCGAGATATGGGATAAAACCATAAGTAGTTGAAATAAGCCATTAAGAATAGGTTTTAGAGCGGTATCAGGTTGGAAAGCGCAAAAAAGGCAGAAACTGCCGAAGACAAAAGGTAATAAAATAATGTCAATGTCAGATCGTGATGGAGTAATTTGGTTCGATGGTGAAATGGTACCTTGGCGTGATGCTAATA
>QZLE01000001.1 GCA_004796365.1 Gammaproteobacteria bacterium
AGCAGCGATAGCAAAGTTATCTCAATTGCTGGCAATGACCCTTTAGAGCGATTAATAAAAATGCTAATAGTTAAAAGGGTCGATGCTATCTTGGAAGATCATGCTGTATTTTCATATACCGCTAACAGAATCGGTTTTACAGATTACAGATACGCAGGGGACGATAAAAGCGACCCTGTTGATAATAAACTTTATATTGCATTCTCTCCTGCTACTAGATCAAATGAATATGCAAAGCTATTATCCAAAGGAATATCAAACCTAAGAAAATCAGGGGAATTATCTAGAATACTCGCAAAATACGGGCTAAAAGACTGGAAATAAAAACTCCCGAATTAACATACTGATTTCTGATGTGGAATATGCTACCATTTCCGCATTGCAGCAAAATACTGTACCAAAACAAGCATACAGTTTCCAAAGGGTGAATAAATGTCTCAAGATATTTTGGTCTACGACATAGAAGACCGTCGTTACATTAACCTTAACAGCACCTGCACCCTAAAATGCCAATTTTGCCCAAAAACTCAGGGGCACCCAATCGTCAATAAATACGACCTTACTCTGCACGAAAAGAAAAGCGTCGATGACTATATCGCCGCGCTTGGTGATCCAAAAAAATATAATGAGGTCGTTTTTTGCGGCTTTGGTGAACCAACTCTGCGCCTGAAAGAGCTGCTTGCTATCTCTCACTGGATAAAAAACAACGGCGGCAAAGTGCGAGTTAATACCGATGGACTGGCAAATCTTGTATATAAACGAAACATACTACCTGAACTGGGTGAATGTGTTGATGCGATCTCGATCTCGATGAATGCCCAGAACGAAGATGTATATAACAAACATTGCCAGCCTGCAATGATCGGCTCTTATCAGGCAATGCTGGAATTTATTGAACTGGCTCCAAAGTACATTGCTGATGTTACCGCATCTGCCATTGAAGGACTTGAAGGTGTTGATATTGAGGCCTGTGAGAAACTAGCCCAGGAACGCAATGTAAAATTTAAGAAACGTGTACTTGATAATGTTGGCTAAGGTTTTGAGCTGAACACAGTTCTTATACATATACGCCAGAGGGAATTCTGATGAAACAGGAACAGTTAAACGACATAAAACTCAAATTCACCGAGTATGTGCGCGCTTTTAAATACCGCGTTCCTGACTGGAAGAAAAACATCGGTCTGAAAGAGATCCACTCCTGGAAGGTAAGTAAAGAGATCACTACTTTGGGACTTAGCATTGGACTCGACAGAGATGACCTATTACTGGCTGAGGCGATAGGTTTATTACATGACATCGGCAGATTTGAACAATATATAAAATACTCCACCTTTTCTGATGCCGACTCAGTTAACCATGGTGAATTTGGTGCTGAAATTCTGGAAAGATCCAGCATCCTCAATTTTATTGAGTCGCGCGACCGGCACATAATTTTTGACTGCATAAGCCATCATAACGCCCTGACTGTGCCTTCACATCTCTGTGAACGCTCAATATTTTTCCTTTCATTACTAAGAGATGCAGACAAACTTGATATTTATCGGGTAGTTACCGAACACTACCAAAACCGTGAGGTCGCAGGCAACAAAGTCGTTGAGCGTGACCTTGAGGATAGCGAACATATCTCAGATAGCGCTATAAACAGCATCTTCTCCCATAATGCTATCAAGTATAATGAACTTTGTTCATTAAATGACTTCAAACTGCTACAATTGAGCTGGGTTTTTGATATCAATCATGATAAAACTGCTCAACTTATACTGCAAAGAGAATACCTACAGATGATTCGCGCCACTTTGCCTAATAACCAGCGCATTGATTCTGCATTCTCTTACGTTTACTCGATTCTAGAATCAAAATCTAAGTTGGAACCGGGACGCAGCATCGCTTGATAGTTAGTTAATCCTTAACTAGCTACTTGATCATAAGTGCGGCGCTATAACAATATCTAAGATTCACCAAGGTACCGAAATGATACAAGCTATTAAGACAAACCAATCCGTAATTATCGCCCTAATGATCGCAGTTCTTTTAACCGGGTGGATAGCATCTGGGGCATACTCTTCCGAAAAGGTAATCAATAAGCCAATTGTCAAGCCAACTAAAAGCGAAGTTAAGCATGTACGCAGTCGCATTTTAAAGCAGGTTAGCTTTGCACCAAAAATTTGCACCACAGCCACAACCAAGCCATCAAAAACGCTAAAGATAAAATCTGAAATTTCCGGCCAGCTGGTTAGCAAACAGATTCGCAAAGGTGATAAGATTAAAAAAGGCGATCTGCTGTTCAAGATAGATATCGATGATCGCTTAGAACGGAAGAAAGAGGCTGAAGCGCAACTGGAGCGCTTTAAGCTAGAATATAAAGTAGCTCAAAAACTACAAAAGAAAAACTTTTCTACCGAAACCAACCTGGCCGCTGCCAGAGCCAATCTTGAAGGGGCAAAAACCAGACTGGCTCAAATCCAACTTGAAATTGAAAACATCTCTGTTACTGCCCCATTCGACGGGGTAATCAACACCACACTCACAGAAGAAGGTGATTTTATTACCCCAGGGAAAGAACTGGCAGAGCTAATAGCTATCGATCCAATTGTTTTTGATGCGTCGATTACCGAACAAAATATTAGCAAGATAAAACTTGGTACAAACGGCCAGGCCATCCTGCTTTCCGGCCTTAGCACAAATGGAGCCATCAGCTATATATCATCTGTTGCTAGCAGCAACACAAGAACCTTTGCAGTTGAATTTGAAGCAAATAACAAAGACAACAAGATACTGGCTGGCCTTACTGCCGAACTATGCCTTAACAACAATACTATTGTTGCACACACTATTTCTCCGTCCATGGTTTCACTTGATGCAAATGGAAAAATTGGGGTTAAAACCGTAACGACAGAGAACACCGTTAAGTTTTTACCAGTTGAGATTATAAACTCATCCTCAAGTACAACATGGGTAGCCGGTCTTCCTGAACAAGTGCAAGTGATAACCGTAGGTCACGGTTTTGTTGACGATGGCGAAACAGTGAAAGCCACACTTGAAACCGCTGCCAGCTCAGATATTAACTCCACACCAAAATCTGCGGAGTAAACAAGATGCGTACAGTTATCCAGTCATCGCTTAGACATACCAGGTCTGTATTACTTATTCTTGCCCTGATACTAATATCTGGTACCGCTTCCTACATATCCATTCCTAAAGAATCATCGCCTGATGTTGCCATCCCGATGATAAACGTCTCCATCCACCACGAAGGGATTTCCGCCGCTGACTCCGAGAGGCTTTTGATCCGCCCTATGGAAACGGAACTGCGCAGTGTTGAAGGGCTGGATGAGATAAATTCTACGGCTTCAGAAAGCAATGCGAATATCATGGTTAAGTTTGAGGCCGGCTTTGATATCGACAAGGCGCTACGCGATGTGCGCGATAAGGTTGATACTGCCAAGTCAGACCTGCCCAGCGAGTCTGACGACCCGATTGTAAGCGAGATAAATATCGCCCTGTTTCCTGTTCTAGTTATCACCCTTTCCGGAGATGTTTCCGACCGTACACTGATAACCATTGCCAACGATCTTAAAGACAAGATCGAATCAATATCCGGCGTGCATGAGGCAAATATCGCCGGTGACAAAGACGAACTTATAGAGATCGTGATCGATCCGCAAAAAATGGAAAGCTATCAGCTTTCGCAAGATGAAATATTCCAGTTTGTCGCACGCAATAACCGCCTTGTAGCTGCCGGGGCACTGGATACTGGCGAAGGAAGATTCTCTATAAAAGTTCCCGGGGTATTTGAAGAGATTGAGGATATCCTCGACGTACCCATCAAGGTTGATGGCACTACGGTAATCAAATTCAGCGATATTGCCACCGGGCAACGCGTATACAAAGACCCGCTAGAATTTGCACGAGTGAATGGTAAACCAGCCATCGCACTTGAGATATCTAAGTCTATCGGTGCCAACGTTATTGATACCTTGTCGCAAGTTAAAACACTGGTCAAGGAAGAACAAAACCTTTGGCCACAGGGAATCAGCGTCGGCTTTTCTCAGGACCAATCAGTTATGATCAATGATATGCTGCGCGACCTACAGAACAACGTTATCTTCGCGGTGATTTTGGTAATGATTGTTATCATTGCAGCTCTGGGATTGAGGGCTGCTGGGTTGGTTGGAATGGCAATTCCCGGATCATTTGTAACCGGGATTCTGATACTTTCCGCTCTGGATTTTACCATTAATATGGTTGTCCTTTTCAGCCTTATTATGTCGGTAGGAATGCTGGTTGACGGTGCTATCGTAGTGGTTGAAATAGCCGACCGCAAAATGGCAGAGGGGCTGTGCAAAAAGCAGGCATATATGATCGCATCCAAACGGATGGCTTGGCCGATTATTGCGTCGACAGCTACTACACTGGCTGCGTTTGCGCCACTGATCGTTTGGCCGGGAATTATGGGAGAGTTTATGAAATACCTCCCGATAACGCTGATTGCAACTTTGTCTGCGTCATTGTTCATGGCCTTGATATTTGTGCCTGCACTCGGTTCGATCTTTGGCAAGCGTGCTCCGGATAGCGACCGTAATATGGAAAACCTAGCGGTAGCTGAATCCGGAGATCTAAACCACATGACCGGTTTTACTAAATACTATATTAAAATGCTTACCAAGGCGGTTCATCACCCGGTACTGACTCTTCTAGCAATATTCTCAGTTCTGGTTGCCACTATCATGCTTTATGGCGCCCTTGGTAAAGGGGTCGAGCTTTTTCCAGAAGTAGAGCCGGAAAATGGAATGGTTTTAATCCATGCCCGTGGTGATCTTTCTGTGTATGAAAGGGACAAGTTGGTTGCAGAGGTTGAAGAACAAATCCTCAAAGTTGAGGGTTTCTCCACAATATATACCCGTAGCGGCCTGAAGTTTGGCGGCCCCGGCATAACCGAGGATGTGATCGGCATTGTACAACTGGAATTTGCCGACTGGCAGATCCGTCGCCCTGCTGAAGAAATATTTCAGGAGATCCGCGAACGCACCGCCCACCTCAAGGGAATCACCATTGAGGCTCAAAAGCAGAAAGAGGGACCAAACCAAGGTAAAGCGATCCAACTGGAACTAAGCTCGCTGGATTATGACCTACTACCCCCTACTATTGAGCAATTGTCAGATCTATTTCAAAATCAAATTGAAGGACTGATTAACATCAGCGACTCACGCCCCATCCCCGGTATTGAGTGGCAATTACAAGTTGATCGTGCCGAGGCCAGCAAATACGGCGCCGACATAACTACCCTTGGCAATGCTGTGCAAATGGTCACCAACGGCATTAATGTCGGCACCTTTCGCCCGGATAATTCCGATGATGAGATTGATATCCGCATCCGTTTCCCAGAGATCAATCGCAGCATAAACCAACTAAAAGAGATCAGAATACCTACACGCAGTGGCGTTGTTCCTGCGAGTAATTTTGTCCAGCTAATCCCCAAAAACAAGATTGGTAAAATCGAGCGTGTTGACGGTAGGCGCGTCCTGACCATTGAGGCAGATACGGTAAAGGCTGATGCAGATGGCAATCCGGTCACTACCGACCAGAAGATCAAAGAGATTCAGTCACTAATCAAAGATAACAAACTATTACCGCCGGGGGTGAGCATCAGATTCCGAGGGGATAACGAAGAACAGGTTAAGGCAATGACATTCCTTTCCAAGGCCTTTATGGTCGCGGTATTTATGATCGCGATTATTCTTGTAACCCAATTCAATAGTTTCTTCCAGTCTCTATTGATACTAAGTGCGGTAATCTTCTCAACAGCTGGGGTATTGCTGGCACACCTTATTAGCGGGCATCCATTTGGTATTGTAATGAGTGGCATCGGCGTTATATCCCTTGCTGGAATCGTTGTTAATAACAACATTGTTCTCATAGACACCTATAACCAACTGATTGAATCAGGAATGGATGCAGCCGAAGCAATTGTCCGCACCGGCGCACAAAGACTTAGGCCAGTTCTACTTACCACGGTAACCACCATCCTTGGTCTGATGCCAATGGTGCTTGGGCTAAATATCGACCTGATTGGCAGGAACATAACAATAGACGCCCCATCGGCGCAATGGTGGAAACAACTGGCAAGCTCAGTTGCTGGAGGGCTTACCTTTGCAACGGTGCTTACCTTGGTACTGACACCATCTCTGTTGATGCTTGGATATAAACTGGGGCACAGAAGGGCTGGAAGTGCACATATTCATACTGAAAATGATCCACCTGCTTCTTTTGTGGACTAGCTAGATTCCCCCCTCCCCTAATCCCCTCTCTACGAAAGGGGAGTATTAGGGAGAGGGTTGATATAGTAAATTATTGCAGCTTCTTCAATAAATTCTCAGCTTCATTCCTGCTAAGAAAATCAGTCCCACCTTCCAGGGCCTGTTTAAGTTCGATAACCGCACCTTTGGTATCCCCTTTTTTTACCAGCGTTGCAGCAACATGATATCTGATATCACGATCCTGCGGAGCTTTACTAATCGCGCTTCGCAGTAATTTTTCCCCTTCATCAACCTTACCGCTTTGAACCAAAATCCAACCGTATGTATCAAGTACCGCCGTCATTTCTGAGTTAATTTCATAGGCCCGTTTACCCATTTCCTGCGCCTTAACCATAAGACCTTTTTCCATATACAACCAAGCTAGGTTATTCATAGCAACCAGATCCTTCGGCTGGTTTGTCACCATAACCTCATATACCTGAATTGCCTCATCCTTCCTTCCTAGTTGCTGAAAACTCTGAGCCAGAACAGCATTCAGCCTTGGTGATTTACTATCTTTTTTATACCACTCTAGCAACAACTCTATTGCTTCATCCATTTTGCCATCAACTATCATTAACTTGTATAGTTTAATGCGAGTCTTGGGGTTATCTCTTAATTGTATTGCTTTGCGGTATAGCTGCTCAGACCTTTCCTTTTTTCTCTGCTTTACATAAATATCTCCGGCAAAATCGAATGCAAAAGGATCTTGCGGCCATTTCTGCATCAATTGTTTGCATAATTTCAACGCTTCATCATCTTGCTTGTTATGGATATAAATTCGCACCTTGGCTTTCAATAAGGCTAAGTTTTCTGGTAGCTTTTTCAGCCCCTTATCGATAGTTTTCAAGGCCTTTTTACTAGAATTATCAGCAGCATAAGCCCGAGCCAATCTTATGTATAGCTTTGGCTCAGAACTTTTAATTCTCAGCGCATCTTCAAAATAATTTGCTGCCTGCTTATTCTCTCCGTTTTGCATTAACTGCTCTGCATACATAGCAATTACATCTGCATTTCTTGGATAAATCTGGAATAATTTTCTGGCAACGCCCAGCGCCTTTAAATGCTCTTTTTGGCTGGAATATAAACTTACCAACAGCCCACTCGAAGGAGCATGAGTTGGATGAATTTCGTGAATTTTTTCCAGCAAGTTTTGCACCTGAAATCGATCTTGATTTAGTCTTGCTATCTCTACTAACCCTAGCATGGCCTGCAGATCATTTTTATTATTCTTTAGCAATTCATCAAAGTGCTTTTGCGCAAGATCATATTTCCCCAGTATGGTATTTGTTCTTGCGAGGTTTAGTTTTGCTTTATTGTTTTCAGGTTTATTTTCAAGCGCCTTGTTAAAATCAGCAAGGGCGGCCTCATTATTTTTGGCCATTAAATTAATCTCACCACGCAAATTATATGCACCGGATAAACTTACCCCTTTTTCAATCAGCCTATCAGTAATTTCAAAGGCCTTGCTATACTCTTTATCCTTTGCATATGCCATTGCAAGTAATGCATCAGATCTTGACGAACTGTCATCTGATTTAATCTGCTCCAAAACATCTATAGCCCCTTTGGTATCCCCCATTGCTATATTAGCCAAGGCAAGGTTGGTTTTTAATGAAGGAGCATTGGGGTCAATCTTAATTGCCTTTTGCATATACTCCTGCCCTTTTTTTTCCTCGCCAAGCTTCAGATATACTGACCCCAGCATGGACATAGCAGAAGCATCATTAGGATCTAATTCCAATACTTTTTTCAAGCTGATCTTGGCCTTAGCATATTCATTAACCCTATATTGAGTATCTGCTAACGCCTTTAGCACCTTAATATCTTTTGGATCTAGACTATGCGCTTTTTGCAATACTTCCTGCGCTGAATTGTACTCACCTCTATTAAGCGCAATTGCTCCCAGCAACCTAACTGCCGGCATATAGTTCTTTGAAACTCTAAGCACTTTATTCGCATGATTTTTAGCGTTTTCATAATCTTTTTGTGCGTATAAAACCATAGCCTTTACATAGTTTGCTATTGGTAACGACGGATGGGCCTTTAATACCTTATCCACAAACTCCTGAGCCTTACCTAAATCATTCTTTAGCAGATAAACATCAGCCGCAGCCAATAGAACTCTTGTGTTGTACGGAGAAAGCTCTCGAGCCTTTTCTATTGATACAATCGCGGCCTCAATTTTTTTTCTTTTAAGCTTTACCGTCGTCATTGCCAAATGAGCGTCAACAAGCTTTGGTGAAACCTTTATTGCTTTGGCAACTAATTCCTCAACCTTGTCAAGCTGATCTGGTTTGACTAATAAGGAAGCCTGCCCCAAATAGGCCTTTGGGTTGTTTTCATCAAGTTGAATTGCACGCACAAACTCCTCTCTGGCTTGATCCGGTTGTTCTTTTCCTGCAAGAGCCATTCCGCGCAATACCGATAATTTTGATAGCTCTGCAGGGGTGGCATCAGTACCAAGTTTTAACCCCGACAAAACTTCATCGTAACGCCCCATTCCGATATAAACATCCCCTAGTGGAAGCATCCATTGCGCCGCCTTAGCCCCTGCCTTTTTAGCGCGTAGATATTCTTTTTCCGCCGCAAGTGGCTGGCCAGTAGCTAAATTAACATCGCCCAGAAAGATTCTGGCATCTATATACTCTGGATCTGTCTTGATGGCATTTTTTAATTCTATTATGGCCTCACGATATTTATTTTCGCCAAAATATTTTTTTGCACTCTGCAAATACTCTTCCTTTGAGGCTGCATTTACGTTGATTGATATCAGCATCGTAAGCGATACAACCAAAACCATAACTATTTTTTTAAACATCTTTATCCCCTGCTACTTTTAAATCTACCTATAAGTAAAACTCTGATTACCCTAACCCGTACTTATTAAGCATCGTATACAACGTTGGACGAGTAACACCGAGCAGCTCTGCCGCATGCGATATATTTCCTTCAGTATAAGCCAATGCATTTACTATACATCCTCTTTCCGCCTCATCTCTTACTTGCCTTAAATTAAATGGCATTTGTACAGCATTTTCGTTTGCTTCCAATTCCAGGTCTTCTGCAGTTACAAAATCCCCGTCTGCCATAACCACTGCACGTTTTAATTTATTTTCCAGCTCACGCACATTGCCAGGCCAACTATACCCTTCAATTGCAGCTGCTCCGTCAGGGCTAAACCCCTTGATCTTACGGCCATATTGCGCTGCAAACCTGTTAAGAAAACTCCTGGCAATAACGACAGCATCACCTTTTCTTTCCCTAAGCGGTGGTAAATTTATTACCACTTCACTAACACGATAATACAGGTCTTCCCTGAATCCACCGTTTTTAATAAGTTCCTCTAGATTCTGATTAGTCGCACATATCACCCTAACATCAATAGGAATCTCATCCCTTCCTCCAAGACGCTCAATTACTCTCTCCTGCAGAAATCTGAGTAGCTTAGCCTGTAACGACATTGGCAGATCTCCAATCTCATCTAAAAACAAGGTTCCTTTATTTGCGTGTTCAATCTTGCCAATAGTTCTTTTTGCAGCCCCGGTGAATGCACCTTTTTCATAACCAAACAGCTCACTCTCAAGCAAGTTTTCCGGTATTGCAGCACAATTGATAGCTACAAAGTTATTATCTGCTCTCGGACTTAGCTGGTGGATTGCCTTGGCAATAACCTCTTTTCCTGTTCCACTTTCACCTAACAGTAACGAGGTAACTTCCACCGATGATATTTTCTCTACTGTTCTGCATACCTTGAGCATCTCCGGGCTGGATGCAACCACTCCATCAAGAGGGCTTTCAGCCCCTCCCAGCTTTAGTTTGCGATTCTCTTCTTCAAGTTCTGCCAATGCATAAGCTCGATCCACTATTAGTTGCAAGACTTCAGCATCAACTGGTTTTTGATAAAAATCATATGCACCCAAACTCACAGCCTTAACAGCATTTTCACGATCATCATTTCCGGTAACAACAATAACCTTGGTATGGGGGGCTAACTGAATGATTTCTGTAAGGGTAGCAAGCCCTTCAGTTGCGCCGTTAGCATCTGGGGGCAAACCCAAGTCAAGAGTTACAACTGCAGGTTCATGTCTGCGCAACTCTTTTATAGCAGTTTGCCGATCTTCAGCTATGACTACCTCAAACTGTTCGAAGCTCCATTTCAGCTGTTTTTGCAAACCTTTATCATCTTCAACAATTAGTATTTTTCTTGTTTCCTGTTCCATAATGCTTAGCCCGTTACTTTTCACTTGTAACCGTAAATGGTAGATACAGATTAAACTCCGTACCCACGCCTACTTCACTGTTAACTTCAATTCTGCCACCGATTCTGGTGATATATTCTCTAGCCTGATATACACCTACCCCCATACCAGAATCTCCCTTGGTCGTATCAAACGGAGAGAATAAACGATCACGAATAAACTCGCGACTCATCCCTTCTCCGTTATCTTCTATCCTAACAATAACAAACTTATCTCTTGGTATGATTGCAATTTTAACCACTGCCTTATCCTTCATTGACAAGGTAGCATCCAAAGCATTTTGCAGGATATGTTCAACTACTGCAGCAAGCTCCTGTTTATCAGCACTGACATAATAGCTATCTGCACTACTATTCGAACCATCGTACTCTATTGAAGCTCCAGCCCCTTTGCGCAACTGAACTACAGTACCTATTAGTTCACCAATATTTACCCTGCCTACCACCTTTTTTTCAATTCCACTACGTAACTGTTCGAGCAGGTGGTTCATCTTGTCTACAGAGTTTTCGACAGTCTCAAAGGCATCATCAATAAACTCTTCGTTATGTCTAAACTTTTTGCTATTTGCACTTAGTAAAGTCAGCTGGCCAACAAGATTTTTCAGATCATGTATTACAAATGTTGAAAGGCGATTATATGCCTCAAACTGCCGTGCTATGGTAAGCTGGTCATTGGCATCATACTGGGCAAGATAACTGGCAACTTGACTGCCAGCAGTTTTAAGAATATCTATATCTTCCCAATTTAAATTCAGACTTGATCGGGGCTCATTTAAAATAATAAAACCATAAATCTCAGAATCATTCAGCAATGGAATCAAAAAACGGTAATCTCCATTTTTTAGCGGCTCTGCAATCACTGGTTTGTTCTCTTGGCTACCTTCTTTATTAGCCCCTACCTTATCCTGTAGATCAATAACCCACTCTTTTTCCTTTACGAATAATGCTAATGGATCGTCTCTATGTATAATATCTATTTCTGGTAATGCAGTATTCCAATTTGCTGCAAGCTGATAATCTCCATCCTGCTCCTTTTTAAAAAACAATCCAGCTGGTGACTCGACAATCTGCGCTAGCGATTTGATAGCTCTACTGCGGATAGGTAAGATATCATCCAAAGCAGTAAGAGTTTTATTAAACCTTATCCACTCTTCTCGGTAATCATATTTGTAATTAAAAAAATGTTTGTTTACAGTAACCCTTAACCATGACCTTGTCTTTCCCGACAACATAATCAATAACAGCACCATGATTGCTGCAAAAACAAATACTGCCTGCGCTACTGTTCCCCAATCTCCTCCATATTTTTTAATATAAAAGCCAGCAATCGACATAAGTAGCAAATAAACTCCTGCACCAATAAGGGTTGCCGTGTGAAATACCGCCTGCCTTGAAACATATACATCAAGGGACCACTTGGGGTTTCTGGCGGCAGAAACAGCGATAAACGGAGAAACAACTGCAACAATCCACGGCCTTGCCCCCCATAGCCCTGCTTCAATCCGATTAAACAGCAGAGAATCCGCATAAAGATAAAACTCGTAAACAAAGATTCCAGCAAAAGCCAAGCTGATATACTTTATTCCCCAACGTTTTTCGCTGGCGGTATTTCTATATAATTGCTCCAATAATGCCAAAACCAGTACTGAAATAGCCAAGTGCCCAGACATGCTTGGAGTTACCGAGCTGATTAAAGGCGTAAACCCAGTAATAATATCAATGGCAATATTGTAAATAACAACTAGTACTGATACAGCCAACATCCAGCAGTAATAAGATGATGGTTTAACATGTTCACCGTCAATTACCACAGATGTCACTTTTTTGAGAAGGATAAGCAAAAAGGCAATAATGGCTGCATTTCTTAACCCTTCGACTATTAATGAAATAGCTACTAACTTTCCACTGGATACCGCTACAAATATGCCTGATATTGACCATGCCAAAGAAAGAATACTGACAAGAAGTAAGATCCCTCCTTCCTTTTTACCTTTCCAGCCTATCAGCAAAACTACAGAAAGAAACAGATATGCAACTGCACATACAATGAAAGCTATAAATGTTAGATTCACCAATGCATCACATCCCTGGCCGCATATTTAGCGAGCACCTTTTTGCCAGACTACCACCTCGACGGTCTGGAGGATAATCATTAAATCAAGGAACAAACTGCTATTTTTGGCGTAGTATAGATCATATTGAAGCTTTTCAAATGCATCACTTTCTGATGCTCCATATGGATAGCATACCTGAGCCCAACCGGTTATTCCCGGCTTAACCCTGTGGCGCTCAGCATAAAATTCAATGCGCTCACAAAACTGTTCAACAAATTCTGGTCGTTCCGGGCGTGGGCCAACAAAGCTCATATCCCCTTTAAGAACATTTATAAGCTGCGGTAGTTCATCTATCCTGGTCACACGGATAAAACCACCAACCTTGGTGATTCGACTATCATTTTTGCTGGCCCACTGGGCACCGTTTTTTTCCGCATCAGAAACCATGCTGCGAAACTTGTGTACATAAAACACCTTGCCGCCAAATCCAACTCTTTTTTGTGAATAAAATATACCCCCATGACTTTCAAGTTTTATAGCTATGGCGGTGATAACCATTATTGGCAGTGTTGCCAACAAGATGGTTCCGCTAACAATAATATCCAGGATCCGCTTTATCCATCTTGCATATAGGCCCTGCTGAAACCCGTCTGAAAAAATCAACCAACTACGATCCATTACATCTAGCTTCAATTTATATGTTTCCCGCTCATAAAACGTAATTAAATCTACCACGCTGACACCAAGCATTTTACAATCAAGGAGGTCATCCATTGGCATGCGCCGACGCCTATCGTCAAAGGCTATGACAATTTCATCAATACAATATTCCCTAACCAGTTCAGAAAGAGTTTTTTCACCAGAATCAATTATCCTGTCTTCTGATACCTTGGGGTCTTTGTTACTGACATTTATAAATCCGACCAGGGTGTATCCAACTGTATCAATCCAACGTTTAAGCTGAGTAATACCGGCAGCCCTATTACCTGAACCCAATACCAAAACCCTACTTTTAAAAACCTCGGTTCCTACAAGTCGCAAAAAGGTAATTCTAGCGATCAATATAGCTGTATATGAAACAATTAAGGCTATAAGGGTGATTTTGTAATCAATAGATATGATCGGAAGGATAAAATACAATGAAAATAAGGCAAGAGCACCAAATACATGACTAATTACAACCCGCAGGGCAATACCGGCAGCACCTTCGCGCAAGCGGCGTTGGTACAGCCCCATTGAAATCATTGATAACCATATAGTTGTACTAAAGATTCCAGCTTTAACCAGACAAAGCCCGCAATTAGTTTCTGCAGCAAAGATTATATAAACATCAAATGAAGCCGCTGCAAACAATGAAACGGCCATCAACACTATCAGTTCTATAACACCAAGCACCAGAAGCCATGCAGGAACATAACTACGAAATATTCGAATATATTTATTCCACAAGAACGGGTTGTTAAAAGGCTTTCGCTCTATTATATCCATTTAGATTCTCATATTATTTTGTAATCAAAAAGAAGCTATCAATGCATGTCCCCCATGCGCTTCACAAAAAATTAACAAACAAACTTTAAAAACAATGATTTATGTGGATTTTAGTCTAATATTAGCTCACACTACTGTCAAGCTTTTTTACACATTATGTCAATTATTTTACCAATGCAACTTATGAAAAAACCAACTTCCCATCAAGTTTTAGACACCACTAAAAAGTTAACTTCAGTCACCTCTATATACTAAACAAAAGTCTGCATAAAACAGACGAGTTTATCTTTGGTGATTGGCTTAGGAATAAAATACAAACCAAGCTCTTTAGCTCTTTCCTGAACCTTTGGTTGAATATTGGCAGTTATCAATGCAATAGGTATATCAGGATACATCTCTTTAAGCTTTGGAGCGAATGATAAACCGTCTTGGCCAGGCATATTTACATCCAAAGAAATGGCATCAAACTGCCTATCTTTCGACTTGTCCATGGCATCAACTACATCCTCAGCTTCCACCACTTCCCACTGCGGGTAGCATGCATTAAATATCCCGTTAATAATCAGCCTTGCCAGTTTACTGTCATCAACAATTAGAATTGTCTTATCTTTCCCTTGAGTCAACTCTATTCCTTTCCTACTTCCAGCTATTTCTAGCCGTATATTATCTTATATTTAAGCTATTTTTGCTGCTATTATTCTAGCAGCATTAATTATGTTAACAGTTGTTTTGGTAAAGAAAACACTATATTTTCACTTACTCCGCCCAATTGTTCAACCTTCGCCCCGCCTATGGATAATTTTTTCAATACTTCCTGCACCAGACCTTCAGGTGCAGAAGCTCCAGCAGTAACTCCAACAACTTTTACACCTTGGAGCATGGACGGCTCTATTTCATCAGCACAGTCAATCAAATATGCCTTTCCCCCCTGTTTTTCCCCTATCTCTTTGAGGCGATTGGAATTAGAGCTGTTTTTAGACCCCACTACAAAAACAGCATCAGCTTGCCTGGCAATCTCTTTAACTGCATCCTGACGATTTTGTGTCGCATAACAGATATCTTCACTGTTAGGTCCAGATATATGAGGGAATTTTTCCTTCAGTTCAGCAATAATATCACGCGCATCATCAACCGAAAGTGTCGTTTGGGTAACATAGGCCAAAGGGGTATTAGCATCAATATCAATTGATGCCACATCATCTTGGTTTGCGACAACATGAATCTTGGCTGAACACTCTGCAGCACCGACAAACTGCCCCAAAGTACCCTCAACCTCTGCATGCCCAGGATGACCAATCAAAATAGTATCTCTACCAACTTTTGCATTTCTAATCACCTGCGAGTGGATCTTAGAAACAAGCGGACAAGTCGCATCAAATACACGCAGATTACGTCTTGCCGCCTTTCTCTCAACTTCTTTGGAAACACCGTGGGCACTAAAGATTACAATCTCTCCCTCGGGTACTTCGTTAACATCCTCAACAAAAACAACACCCTTTTGACGCAAACCGTCAACTACAAAGCGGTTATGCACTATCTCGTGCCGAACATAGATCGGCGCCCCAAATTTTGCCAGGGCGGTTTCTACGATTTGGATAGCCCGTTGTACTCCGGCGCAAAAACCTCGCGGATTAGCAAGCAGAATCTTTTCAACCATTCTTGCTCTCAACCATTTTTACTCGGCGCCTCTTTGTTGTTTTCTGCGTTATTATTATCCCTACCTCTATCATCTCTCTCTTTATCATCAAAAAAAGAAAGAATGATAAGCGCGACTACACCTATAGAAATTGCAATATCAGCAACATTAAAAGCAGGCCAATGGCTGGTTCCCATATAAAAATCCAGAAAATCGATCACATAACCGTGATATATACGATCAACAAGATTTCCGATTGCTCCGCCAAGCACCAAGGCTAAACCAATTGCAGTAAATCTTTCTCCTGGCTTTAATCTACTGATCCATAAGACAATCAAAACACTGAATACTAGAGCAAGAACGGCAAACAACCAGCGCTGCCAACCTCCGGCATCACTTAGAAAGCTAAAGGCGGCCCCATAGTTATGTACATGTACCAGGTTAAAACTTGGAAAAATGGCAATCGATTCCTGGTACTGAAAGTTCTGTAAAACTAATATCTTGGTTATCTGATCGGCAATAACCACAACTACAGATAACCATAACCACTTAAGCATTTGCCTCTCCAATAAAATCAAACCAGTTATACAAACTGACGATTTTCACCGGCAGTGGTAACGTTTTCTATACACCTTGAACACAACTCTGGATGTTCAGCATTGCTGCCAACATCTTCACGGTGATGCCAACAGCGCACACACTTAGAGTGCTCAGATACTGAAGCTTTAACCGCATATTTTTCGCCACTTTCAGTCTCAAGAATCTCAGAGCCACTATATTCAACCAGCGGCTGAACTGTTGCGTAGGATGTGATAAGGGCAAAACGCAACTCATCACCAACTACCGAGATTTTTTCCAATAAAACTTCATCACAATAGATAGTTACCTCGGCATCTAGCGATGATCCAATCTCTTTATCGGCACGCAAACCTTCAAGGGTATTGTTTACTCCTTCACGCACTGTCAGCAAGCTATCCCAAAATCCTTTATTCACTTTGCCAGTTTCTTCAAGACGCTGTAGCCCTTGATACCAAGTCACACAGAACACAGAATCTTCATGCTCGCCCGGAATCTCTTTCCAAATTTCATCCGCAGTAAAGCTCAGGATTGGGGCCAACCAGCGGGTCAGTGCCTCAACAATATGGTAGATAGCTGTCTGCGCTGAACGACGCGCAACGCTATCTTCCGCAGTAGTGTATTGCCTGTCTTTGATAATATCCAAATAAAATCCACCCATGTCTACTGAGCAGAAGTTGTGTACCTTTTGATATATCAGGTGGAAATCAAAGTCGTCATAAGCCTTTATCACCTCTTCCTGAATTTCGGCAGCACGATCCATGGCCCAGCGATCAATCGCAATCATTTCAGATGGCTCCAGAGTGTGCTGCTTTGGATCAAAGCCCGACAGATTCGCCAACAAAAAGCGCGCAGTATTACGCATACGACGGTATGAGTCCGCGGCACGCTTCAGGATCTCATCCGATACACGCATCTCAGTGGTATAGTCAGTTGCAGCCACCCAAAGTCTTAGGATATCAGCACCCAGTGAGTTAAATACCTTCTGCGGCAGCACCACGTTTCCGGCAGACTTAGACATCTTCTTGCCATGCGCATCAACCACAAAGCCATGTGTCAGAACACTTTTGAAAGGTGGCTTACCGCGCATTGCTACTGATAGTTTTAGCGATGTCTGGAACCAGCCACGATGCTGGTCGGAGCCTTCAAGATACAGATCTGCTGGAAATTCAAGCTGGTCACGCTGATCAATAACAGAATAATTAGTAGCTCCAGAATCAAACCACACATCCAGGGTATCATGTACCTTTTCGTAGTTTTCGGCATCGACACCAATAAGCTCAGCAGCATCCAGTTCAAACCAGGCATCGATACCGCTCTGCTCAACCTTTTTGGCTACTTCTTCAATCAGCTTAACGCTGTCTGGATGAGGCTCTTGAGTTTCTTTATGAACAAACAATGCTATCGGAACCCCCCAGATACGCTGACGCGAGATACACCAGTCCGGAGATTTTTCCACCATACCTTCGATACGCGCCTTACCCCACCCTGGAATCCACTGGACATTGTTGATGGCATCAACACAGTCTTTTCGCAAATTCTGCTTCTCCATGCCGATAAACCACTGTGGTGTGGCCCGAAAAATAACGGGCGTTTTGTGCCTCCAGCAGTGAGGATAACTGTGCAGCAGCTTTTCAAACTTCAGCAGCGCACCTCGCTCCTTCAGAACCTCAACCACCTTTGGGTTAGCCTTTAAAACATGTTCTCCGGCAAACAATTCAGTACCTTCTACAAAACAACCGTTAGCGCCAACCGGGTTATCAACTTCTATACTATAGCGCTGACCAACAACATAGTCATCAACACCGTGGCCAGGGGCGGTATGTACCGCACCGGTACCTGTATCAGTAGTGACATGCTCACCCAGAATGATCGGAACAATACGATCATAAAATGGGTGCTTTAGCTCCATATTCTCCAAATCACAACCGCGACACCTGCCAACCACCTGCACATCTTCTGCGCCATAACGAAGCACTGCCTGGCTGTAGAGTGCCTCTGCTAGTAAAACTAATTGTTTCTTGCCTTCTTGAGAGAAAGATACCACCACATAATCCAGCTCCGGGTGCAGGCACACTGCACGGTTAGCTGGAAGTGTCCATGGGGTCGTGGTCCAGATAACTAGAGCCGGATCAGTGCCGACAGTATCACATCCGGTTTTCTCAAAAAAAGCTACCTTGTTTACCACATCGAACTTAACATCGATTGCCGGTGATTCTTTATCCTCATATTCAACTTCAGCCTCTGCCAGAGATGACCCACAGTCCATACACCAGTGTACCGGTTTAAAGCCACGCACCAGGTGATCGTTTTCAATAACCTTGCCAAGAACGCGCAGAATGTCAGCCTCGGTTTTGTAGTCCATTGTCAAATAAGGGTTATCCCACTCACCAAATACACCCAGACGGATAAAATCACGCTTTTGTCCTTCCACCTGCTTTCCGGCATATTCACGACAAAGCTTTCTAAACCCAGCTGCATCTACCTTCTTACCAACCTTACCAACCTTCTTTTCGACCTGGGTTTCAATCGGAAGCCCGTGGCAATCCCAACCCGGAATATACGGAACATCATAGCCACTAAGAGTTTTACTCTTGATAATAAAATCTTTAAGAATCTTGTTTACTGCATGACCAATATGGATATCGCCGTTTGCATATGGAGGTCCGTCGTGAAGAATGTACTTATCCCTTCCTTTGGATATCTCCCTGATCTTGTTGTAGATATCTTTTTCCTGCCAGTCTTTCAACATATCTGGCTCACGCTTGGCCAAATTACCACGCATTGGAAACTCTGTTTCAGGAAGGTTTAGTGTATCTTTATAGTCTTTTACAGTGGAATCTTCTTTACTCACGTAACATACCCGTTATCAGTTCAAGTTAAAAAACTTCTTTGACTGAGCCACATCCTGCTCAATCTGCTCACGTAATTCATCTACGGAATCAAACTTTTGCTCTGGTCGCAAAAAATGGAGAAACCCTACCCGAATATAACGTCCGTAGATATCTTCGTCAAACTCAAGTATATGAACCTCTAGAACGGTAAGTGTACCATCAACTGTAGGTCGGCATCCAACATTGGCAACTGCCGGATAAACCTTATCACCAAGACCGTAAACGCGTACAAAATAGACCCCATTGAGTGGGAACGGCATCTGCGGCAACCCGATATTGGCAGTTGGAAATTCCAACTTACGCCCAAGCTTAAGACCATGCCTTACCCTGCCGGAGATACTATATTCTCGCCCGAGCAGCTTGGCGGCATAGCCAATATCATTCTGCATCAGGCATGCTCTGATACGCGAACTACTAACCCGACAGCCATCTAGCGGATATGTCGGCATGCGCGATACGGTAAACCCCTTATTCTGTCCCTGTGATACCAGCAGATCAAAATCACCTTCCCTTGCAGCACCAAATCTGAAGTCATCCCCAACAACCAGATACCTGATACCCAACCCACCAACAAGAATATCATCAATAAACTTTTCGGCCTTCATGTGCGCTATATTGTGGGTAAAGCGAACCAGATATACAAAGTCGATACCACAGTCTCGCAAAAACACCAGCTTATCACGTAAGCGGCAGATACGTGACGGAGCGAACTGCGGCACAAAGTAGTCTTTAGGATGTGGTTCGAAGGTGATAACCACCACTGGAAGATTGAGCTCTTTACCCTTTTCTTTAAGTTCACGCATCATCTTCTGGTGACCAAGGTGGACACCATCAAAATTACCGATAGTTGCTACGCAACCATCATACTGATGCTTGAACTTTTTTAATGAGCGAATTAAGTGCATATTCCAAGTGACGTACCGGACAACCAGAACAGTGAATTATGCTAAAAATATCCGATAATTGCGAGCTTATTAATGAATATCCGCCTTGAGATGGGATAGCCTTAGCCCCAAAAGAGCCAACACAAAGAAATACAACGCCCCCCCTCCAACTACCATTTTCAGCAGAAAAATGACTTTCTCCAATAACGGAAGATCAAACCAATGGCTGTCAATGGCGGAAAAATAGATCAAAAATGCTGCCAAAATAACATTGGCTATCACCGAACGTAATATCATCCCTCCCCAGCCAGCTTCCGGCCTATAGATTTCACGTCGGTAAAGGGTAATGAACAGCAAGATTGCATTAACAATTGCCGCTAACGAAGTGGCTAGTGCAAGACCTACATGTTGAAGCGGGTACAAAAGAATAAGGCTAAGCGCAATATTTGTTACAACGGCAATCAAACCAAACTTCATAGGTGTCTTGGTGTCCTTGCGTGCGAAATAACCCGGGGCAAGCACCTTAACCAATATAAATCCCTGAGTGCCAATTGCATAGGCTATCAAACTCTTGGAAGCCTGGGTAACATCATTTGCAGTAATAGCACCATGCCCAAATATAGTGGCAATAATGGGTTCAGATAGAAATATAAGACCAATAACCGCCGGAGTTCCAATAATCAGTACTAAACGCAGCGCCCAATCTAGGGTGCGGGAGAAATGTTCCTTATTTTCACCAACATGCTGCTGGGATAATTTTGGAAGGATAACCGTAGATACTGCGATACCGAAAACCCCGACAGGGAACTCCATCAAACGATCTGAATAATAAAGCCAGCTTACACTTCCGGTAACCAGCAAAGAAGCCAGGATACTGCCAACGAGAAGATTAATCTGTGAAGCTGAAGAACCAACAATCGATGGCAGCATCAGCTTTACAATTTTTTTAACCGCTGGGGTATTCCAACCCCACCTTGGCAGCGCAAGCACACCTAGCTGAAACAAAAACGGAAGCTGAAATGCCAGTTGAACCAATCCTGCAATAAACACCCCACACGCAATACCAACCTGAGGATTGGAATAATATGGCGTCAGAAATATAGTCGCCATAATCAGGCTGACATTCAAAAGCACAGGGGTAAATGCTGGAACGGCAAACTTCCCGTAAGAATTCAGAATTCCTCCAGCACAAGCAACCAGTGAAATAAATAAAATATATGGAGTAGTAAATCGCAGCAGCAACACCGTTAACTGATACTGATTTGGCTTATCAAAATACCATCCCGGGACAAATATTAGCGCGATAACTGGCGCAAGGAATATACCTATTACTGAAATCAAAAATAAAAACGCGCCCAGAGTTCCCCAGACATTGCTGATAAATCTTCGAGTTAGCTCATCATCACCCTCATGTTTGTGCTCAGCTAGCACCGGAATAAATGCTTGAGAAAAAGCACCCTCGGCAAAAATGCGGCGCATCAGGTTGGGGATCTTAAATGCGATAAAAAAGGCGTCGGCACCACCTGTTGCCCCCAAATAGTGGGAAAACACAATATCGCGCACAACACCAAATACCCGCGATAGCATGGTCATTATCGATACAACTAGTGAGGATTTAAGGAGTGCCTTGCTCATTTGCTAATGTGATTGATTCCGCTCTGAGAAAGGTAGATCGTAGCATATTGGGGCTGGAGCGGAAAACAAAAAAGCGAATCACATGGATTCGCTTTTTCTCAATAATTGTTAACCTCTTTACTAAATAGTACAGCGCGTATTCCAGACACCCTGAAAATTACGCCTGTCTTTACCGGTTCTTCTATCCGGTTTTTCACTGAACCGCACCAACTGCCTACGGTCACTGCCATTTCTACGCTGCTGCGCTCGTCTCTCTTTTCCCATGTAGTGGGCATTGTCTGGAGCCATAACGCCCCCTTTTCTGTAATAATTTTGTAATAGTTATTTTTATATTAGATGGATCTTATTCTAATTACAACCTAACAGTTCCCTTTTTTACTCTTTTCTACTGACCAAACTACCAGCAGTCATCTACAGATCCGGTTCCACCCTCACCTTTTTGACCTCTGGAATTGTAAGTAAGAGCACCGCATTCCGTATCATCCGCCTGAGGCCCTTGTGGTGTCGCAGTTAACTGCACGCAACTTCCAAGCCCTCCTCCGCAGGCTGCGGCTGTGATTACATAGTTGCCTTCATCACTATCAACAGAGTTGCTATCATAGGCACTTAACCCAGAAAGCACTACATATGTATTATTCAGAGAATAGTGCCGTTCTTCCAAAGCCATTATTTCCATCAGCTTTGCCTGACCATCAGCCCTCCTTGTTTTTTGCACATGGGACATATACGACGGCAAAGCAACCGCACCAATTATCGCAATAATTGCAACTACAATCATTAGCTCAATCAGAGTTACCCCTTTCTGCTCATTGCCCATTAGTACTTTCTCCATTGTTTTTTGATCGGTGAACTTTTAGTTTTTTCTTTGTCATCAGATGTTGTCTCTGTCCCCTGAGCACCCTTCTGTGGTTCTGGCATAATGGTTTCATCTAATATCCAGATCTCAGTAATCATGATTTTGCCATTTCCATCGCGCACATAATCAAAACCTATATGCTGACCTGGCTTGATTTTTTTCAGCGAAACAAACTCCTGTACAGGTGAATGTGTTTTGACCCGGCTACTTAATAGCATTCGCTGGTCATCAATCACAACAACCCTTTGCTTGATATCAATTGAAAGAACAGAACCTTCCTCTTTGACGTTAGCCTCTAGATACCATTTAGGCACCTCTGCACTGACCACTAACGGAAAAAGAGCTGCAAATATTAATGTGAACAATCTTTTCATGACTTTCTCCTACTCTGTTTCCTGTTAACTCAGTCCAGCGAGATCTCTTCCCAAGACAACCTTCCGGTCTCACTATCGCCAAGGTCCTGAATCTTATTGACCTTGATATCATCCCCAGCATCGGTATTGGTTCCCGGGGTATACTGATAATCACCAAGGAATGCTGACTCAGCAGGAATACCCTCAGCATATTGAATACCGCCGGCAGCTGCATTGGTGATTGCTCCTCCGTCATTGGTTAATAGATCACTATTATCTACAACGCCATCTTCGTTAACATCAAAAATAACATTAGATGGATCAGGTCTGCCACCAGTTAACATATCAACCCCCATCAACCAACCACTACCACCATAGGTACATGGATCGGATGAAGATATCAAGGTATTGAAATACACTATTTCACCGCGCATGGCCGGATTAACTACCACACGCTCGGTTGATGCTGGTAGATCTATATACCAACCATAGCGTTTAGATCCTCCAGTTGCAGTATAGGGAACGTCATTATCACTAAGCACCCTAACATTACTGGCGAACCCGGATTCAAATGTCTGCTGAACCAGATTTGTACGTACCAGTTCTTTTATTCCAACATCCCAAATTCCATAGAAGGTCTGACTATCGGTGCTGGTCTTATCACCATCAACCAGATACTGCCCAGTACCAAAATAAACCATATAGTTTGGAGAAGTACCTGATACGGTTGGATGATTGGCAACAATCGGCTCAACAGTAATTGGCTGAGTGCTTAAGCCGTCGTATACGGGCTTAGGGGTTGATCCACGCTTATAGGCCACATCCCAATTTGAATCTGAAGTATCAGAAATATCGAATGCCCATAAATCTCCATAAAGATCACCGGCATACACCCTGTCAGCAGTACCGTCATCATTGGTATCTATAACTGCTGGTGTTGACAAACCGTTTCTATCCCCGGCTGAGCCACTACTGGTAGTTATTTTTATGTAATCAGTCCCGCTAGTCCAGGTACCATCCAGACCACCTTCAAGATAAACAATAAACAGCTGCGCCTCACCACTGCCGCTATCGTTATAACCATTACCAAAGATTACAGCCCACTTACCGTTATTCATTAAGGCAACTGTTGGCTCACTGTAGGTATGGCCTAGATCGGATTCAGTAAATTCCCAAAGCACAAGATTTGCTGCATTAGCATCTGTGAAGTTGGTTGGATAGGTGATATCAATGGCGAACAATGCCTTACCCCCAGCCCTTTGGCCGCCAATTAGTAACGTTCTCCAAGCTGCAGCACCTGCAGGATCAACCTTCACATAAGCATCAGTGACTGTAGGAGGCAAATCCACATAGTATCTGTGTAGATATGCAGGGTCTGCCAGATAGTGCAGTCCTTCTGTAGTAGCAGTAGAGAACAAGTTGGATGGTACGTAGGCAAAAATTTCTTTACCGTCACTGGCCCTGAAACCATGCATCATGCCGTCATTGGCTCCAACATACAACACAGGAGTTCTGTTTTTTACAGCACTAAGATCTTGCCAGTCCCCGTATGTATCCAATACAGGAAATGGAGTTGAACTCGGCCACGACATAGATGGAGGACCTACATAAACCGGATTGGAGTGCACAATATCACCCAAGCGACTGGATCTGGTTCTAAAGTTATAGCCCGCTCTTTCATTGGTTCTGTCACCACGAATATAGTCGAAACGTGCCTCTGCCTTAGTATCATTATCGGTTCCACCTGCAGGGTTGGTTCTGAAATCATCTTTTTGCGCTGAAGTAAGGTTTGTCCACTTAAATGGAGTACCATCGGTGCCGTTGTGGGTAAGAATGATCCTAGGATCCGCAGTTAAATCCCTTGCATCTAGTACCGCAGATGCCTCCCAATCAATTGTTGTTGAAACTGCGCCGGTTATCGGATCCAATCCATATTTATAAACATGACCACTCCACCGGTTAGAATTGAACAGCACCAAAAACACGGAACTACCAGTGGTAAGAGTATTGGTGTTAAACGCTACAGCAGCCGCGCTACCCTGACGGTCATCAATATTTGAAAGCGCGGCCTCCATGGAACTAACCAATTCCTGGGGATTTTGCGCATTCAGATACAAGCCCCTACCGTTATAAGCAGCATGCCACAAATCATCTATTTTGTATGAATCCGGGGACCCATCAACTGTTGGGTCAGTCCAGGCAAAGCCCGGATCTGAGGGGTCTTGTGTTTCCGGGTCAAGCGAACCTTTTACCCCAAATGCAACACCATAGGTCACCAAATGCTGATGATCCGCCTCATCTACTCCAGGGGTTGTTGGTACTAAATCAGAAAGTGCACTTAAGTCTCTTTCGTAGTAATGCATGGCGACATCAGCCAGTGTATTCTGTGATGTATGAGCGTAAACTCCTCCATCATATTCAGTATCGTTATCACCATCAGTATCACCTACCCCCGGACTATTCCCATTCCAAAATCCATCGGTAAGGAAAATATTAAAGTTCTGCTGGCAGCTGCCACCATTTGCGGCAGAAAGGATCGGAGATGTAAAACCATCTGTACCCTCAAAGTACCTACCAGTTTCCCTCATTGCATACCTTCCCGGGGTAGAGGCCATCTGACACTCAAAATCATAGGTGTATTCCAGGAATGGAATCTTGGTTGCTGCAACGCTCATATCAACAACATCAACCAAATGCCCATCATTAAAAACGCCCATTCCCATAAATGATGAGGTATTACTTTGAATTATGTTGCCCATTGCAGCTTTGGCTACATATTCTCTTTTGCGATAAAACTGATACCAATTAGCAAAGTTTTGTATCTCTTCGGCATAGGTACAGGTTGGCGCAGAAGCGCAGTCGCTTCTGTCAATTCCACCGGTATAGGTTGCCACTGCAGCTTTAATTTCAACCACATCGTGAGTATCCGAGTCTTCAACCTCTCCATCCCCATCGGTATCAGTCCAAGTGTAATATCTTGCAGGATAGAAGGTATCTGATATATAAGTACCCCACCAACCCCATCCGGTGCGCTCATAAACATAGGTAATGTCCTGAGTAAGGTTTATAGTTCCATCGCCTGGATTAGCCACATCATTATATGCGGCCGCAGGATCTGCATTGGAAAACATTGGATTACCAGCAGCATCTGCACCTGCCCATGGGTTATAGGTTATTTCCGGGTTATAGTAGAGAACATTATAGTTATGGTTTCTAAGCTTCCAGGAACCTGTCAAACCGCTTTCTGAAGGAGCAGTATCCTCATAATACCAACGCCCATCATATAAATTGTTGTCAGCAGGCAAAATATAATAGTTACTTTCACCATCAATTGAAGGAATACCTCCTTCTTCATCCTCAACCAGTATCTCCCAATCCATACTACCGGAGTCATCTACCGTCCAGTAGATATTTGGTTTCACCGAAGTTGACAAAAACAAAGGGCTGTCGGAAAGTGTTCCGGGAGCAGCATGAAGCGGCGGAGCCAGACCACATAACAAAAGCAGCGCCATTGACCAACCAAGCTTTGCTTTATTTAAGGTTTTCATCTCTATTCTCCTCAATTCATGCTGTCTTTTGGATTACCATAACGACTTTAGTCGCAGATTATGCAACCCTAGCCACTGATCCTACGACCATAGTAGGAGCGCACATATACCACGGAATTATCACTTCCGCCGGTACCACGCACTGTAATCAAAAACGCTGTTACACCTTCTTGCGCCTTTAGTTCACCATAACGACCAATATTGATCGCTCCTGCTGCTTCACCAAATTCGCCAATCATCTTAACTCTGTATCTTGCCGGGGTGTTAACTCCGCCAAGCGAACCACTGTATACTCTGGAGTTACTATCATCCCAGGTATCAGTAAAGTCAGGTTCAGTATCACCAGTGCCATACAACCCACCAGTGCCATCCATTGCTGCAGTTGAAACAATAGACTCAATAAAATCTTCGGCATCACGCACAGCTGACTCAGCAGCCTGAAAGGCAAGCTGCTTATCTCGTAGATTACCGCTCATATGTTCTTCAATCACTGATGTATGCATGGTGGTTATACCCAGCAGAGTCATTATCAAAAGCATAATAAGACCAACCACCAGCACTGCACCAGTTTGTCTTTTTTGATTTTTTATTGAGCACTTAGCATTCATACCTTCACCAATAAACATTAAAATGCCCCTAAGTTGTTCTGTTACGAA
>QZLE01000187.1 GCA_004796365.1 Gammaproteobacteria bacterium
CATCCTTAGTGCAAATCACAAAATCCACATGTTTCTTTGCAATACGATTAAAAGCCTTCATCCTTTCGCCTTTTTCAAGGCCGGATTTAACAAATAAAATATCTGCTACTCTAACCTTACAGAAAACTAACGCCTTATCTTGAACCGCATCTTGAAGCACACCAAAAAACGACCTTTCAGCCAATGATAAAAAATCGTCTCTTTTGGCGTAGTTGCTATTATTTCCAATTTCTTTTGGCGCTATTCGCTTTATTGCAAAAGCAATAATAGCTAATACAATAATCGCAAAAATGATCCAGCCCATGATTTACTCCATTTATTTACTGCGTCCAAGAATTAGATAAAACCTCAGCCTGTTTTAAACACAACTCAATTGCTTCATCAGCTTTATCGGGTGGATACTTCCACTTTCTAAGAGCTCGGCGAACAAGGTTGCGCAGTTTAGCACGTACGCTATCTCTTACCTGCCAATCAACGGTTGTTGATTTTTTCAGTTGTTCAGTTACATGCTTAGCTAATGCGCGTAAGTTATTATCACCGAGCTCTCTTACAGCCGATTCGTTTTGGATTAAGGCTCGATAGAAGGCAATTTCATCCGGGTTTAGTCCGGATTTTTTAGCCAGCTCTTCATCTTCGGCTAAATCTTTAGCCATCTGAATCATCTCTTCTATAACCTGGGCAGTTTCTATAGCTCTGTTGTGGTATTTACGCAGAGTTTCTAAAATACGGTCAGAATATTTTTTCTCTGACACCACATCATTTTTCATGCGAGCTTTTACTTCGTCACGTAATAATCGCTCTAGCAAATCAACGGCCAGGTTTTTCTCTTCCATATTGGCTACGTCTTCTAAAAACTCTGGTGAGAGCAGACCAACATTTGGTTTATCCAAACCAACCAAATCAAAGATATCATCTACACCTTCAGCAACAATGGCATTGTCGATAATCTGCTTAAGTGCTGAATCCTGTTTATCCTTATCCAGTTTCTTATCAACGTTATCACGTTTCCTAAATGCAGTATTCACAGCATCAAAGAAGGCAATCTCTTTGCTGTAAGCCTTGGATTCATCCATTGTGGTACACAAAGCATAGGCGGAACGTATATTTGCCATAATATCGCAAAAACGTTTTTTACCATCCAGTTCACCACTGCTGGGATTAGCAAGGGATAGAATATGGTTCATCACTTTGGGCATTAAGGCCAGGGCATTAGATTCATAGTCCCTGTAATCACAGCCATGCATCAATGCATGTAGCTTGTCGATATTCTCCAAAAGTAAGGCAAATGCCTCTCTGGTGTCATGTGTTGGTTTGCCCTTACCATTGGAGTTAGTGTATGTTTTTAAGGCCAGCTTCAATTCATTAGCAATTCCGATATAATCAACAACCAATCCACCCGGTTTGTCTTTAAATACACGGTTAACCCGTGCAATCGCCTGCATCAGGTTATGCCCCTTCATTGGTTTATCTACATACATGGTGTGGCAGTTAGGCGCATCAAAACCGGTTAGCCACATGTCGCGTACGATTACCAATTGCAGCGGGTCATTCACATCTTTAAAGCGTTTTTCAAATAGTTTTTTTGTCTCTTTATTGTAGATATGTGGCTGCAATTTGGCTTTATCTGAAGCCGAGCCGGTCATTACAATCTTTATTGCCCCCTTGGCGGGGTCGGCGGCTGTGCCTAATGGAGCACCATGCCACTCGGGCTTAATGGCAACAATAGCATCGTACATATCCACGCATATTTCACGGCTCATGCTCACAATCATTGCCTTCCCGGGCATAGTGCTAATGCGATTTTCAAAGTGAGCAACTAAATCTTTGGCAACCTGTTCTATGCGCGGTTCACTGCCTACCAGTTTTTCCAGAGCTGCCCACTTAGACTTGGTTTTCTCGCGCTCTACAACATCCTCTTCATCCTCAATAACCTCATCCACTTCATCATTAAGGGCTTCAATTTCTGTTGCATTGATATCAAGCTTGGCCAAGCGTGATTCGTAATAAATTGGTACAGTTGCCCCATCATCAACCGCATCCTGAATATCGTAAATAGAAACGTAATCACCAAAGACATTTCTGGTATCCTTATCTGTAGACTCTATGGGAGTGCCGGTAAAACCGATGAATGAAGCCTCAGGCAAAGCATCACGTAAATGTTTGGAATAACCAAATGTGTACTTACCAGTCTTTTGATTAAACTTTGCCTTATCACCATATTGGCTGCGATGCGCCTCATCACTCACAACAACAATGTTGTGGCGCGTACTTAATACAGGGTGTGAATTCTCACCATTAAGCAAAGCAAATTTCTGCACGGTAGTAAATATAATCCCCCCGGATTGGCGGGATGCAAGAATCTCACGCAGCTCATCCCTATCACCTGCCTGCACCGGAGTTTGTTTTAGAGTTTTGGATGCCATTTTAAAGGTGTTATAGAGCTGACCATCAAGGTCATTACGGTCAGTTACTATAACAAGTGTTGGATTATTCATCTCTGGCTGTGCCAACAACTTCCCAGCATAACAAACCATAGAAATAGATTTACCGGAACCCTGTGTATGCCATACCACCCCAGCCTTACCAGAACCCGGCTCAACCTTATCAGCATAGTTTGCCCGAGGTTCCGCAACGATATTTTCCTGCGGACGATAAGCAGCAATTACAGTTGCCTTTACAGCCTCACGTACAGCATGAAACTGGTGATAACCGGCAATCTTCTTAATAATTGCGCCATCACTCTCTTCAAATAATATAAAATGACGAATGTAATCTAAAAACAGATCTGGTTTAAAGAAGCCTTTAACCAGGGTTTCTAAAAAGTACTCGAATTCGGGTTTATCATGCTCGTTATTAACTACCCGCCATGGCAAAAAGCGTTCTTTATTCGCCGTGAGTGAACCAACTCTGGCATTCCATCCATCACTTACAACCAGTGCAGCATTAAATGCATACAGATCTGATATCTCTTCTTTATAAGTTTGCAGCTGATCGTAAGCCTTCCAGATATCAGCGTTTTCATCTGCTGGATTTTTGAGTTCGATAACTGCCAACGGTAAGCCATTAATAAATACAATGATATCAGGACGGCGCAGCCCCTTACTACCAGAAACAGTGTATTGATTAACTACTAAAAACTGATTATTGCCAACATTGCCAAAATCAACAAGATGCACATGATCATACTTGTCTTTACCATTTTCTTTAAAGTTAACCTTTATCCCTTCCTGCAAAAGCTGATGAAAAGCCTTGTTGTTCTTTATCAGAATTGGTGTTTCAGGCTTTGATAACTGCTCTGCTACCTGCTCTAGTGTCTGCAAAGGGATATGTGAATTAATTTCCTGCAAACATTTTATTAGACGATTAGTTAAAATAATCTGTCGATAATCGCTCCGCTCAGGGCTATCACCATCCGGTGCTATATCGTAACCACATATATAGTCATAACCAATGGATTGAAACCACTCAATGCAAAGCTGTTCAAGCTGGTCTTCAGTAATCATGCTTCCCCCCAACTGTAATGTATGCCTGTTGCGGATGATTTGGCTTAGTTGGATATTTTAACGTTAATTTCTTGCTTCGAACTAATTGCTGTATATAGTTTTTTCGCAGTGACTCTCCTGAGCGATTTAATAGAAGCTCTAACTCCTCTAATCGCAAAGGCTGTTCCGCACAAAGTTTAACAATAACGCTTTTTACTTCATCACTTGGTGCTTTTTTCTTTTTAGAAATGATTTTTGCAGTTTCAATTAAAGTAGGGGAATATCCGGAGTCAACACTCAAACATCCGGAGCTAAGGTCCGGACCTTTCACCGCTGGCCTATCCGACTCCATAATGCTTGAAACTAGCTCAAGAGTATTATCATGTTTACGCGCCTCATCAAGAAAATATACAGTTCCACGCCCACTACCATCCTGATGTATAAGCTTTTTTTCAGCCAAACCTGAAAATAAAGCAGATAAATCTCTAGGGTGAATGTCTAATACAGACATCATTCTGGCATGATCAACTGTTTTTTCAATGTGAGCCGTAACCAAGATTAGGCGCTCATGATCATTTAACCCATCAAAGATATGTTCACCCAAGCTATCTCTAAGCTCAGCTAAAACATGATCAGGAACAAGGCTTAGGGTATGCAGTTCCAACAAAATCTGTTCAGAAGGCTCTAACTTTTCTTTTAATAATGGCTTTCGCCAATGCTGACTCTTCCACCCATCGAATATTTTTGGCAGCCCTGAACCAGCATTTTCACCTAGACCTATAAAGCGAAACATATCCTGCAATAACCTATTACGGCAATCACTATTACCACCGATCATTGCTTCATCTATCGAGATCCGCATATTTCCTGGGTTACGGAAACCAAACATATCAGGGCGCTTAACTACTAACACAGAAGCCCTACCAGAATAATCGGCGTGAACAATTGTATTAACCAAGGCCTCACGCAATGCCTTATGAACCAGGGTATCATCTTGCCTTTTATCTCCCTTTAAAATAAAAGGAATTTTCAAATCAGCAGTTAGCTTCCGTATAACTTTATTATAAAAATCGAATACATTCCCTGACCAGCTGCCGTCAGGTGTAATACGATCTATCCATCTTGCCTCTGTCTTAGCTTCTGGTCTTTCCTGATAATCAACCATATAGTGAGGGAACGCTTCCATAATTGGCCGATACTTACCAAACATCAGCAATCCGGCTCTAGTAAGGCCAGAATTACCTGTTTCCCTATCCTTCGCCCAGCCTCCTATATTGTATAAGAATTCTTGAGCATCAACCTTAGTCCAAGGATGATCTGGCTGCATGGAAGTATACATATTCCTGTATGCATTAAAGCTATCAAAATCTAAGTCATCAATTCCAAATCCTTTTAATATCTCAGCATCACGACTCTGCTCAACTTGCTCAGCAAGCATACGTCTGATAACTTCTTCAGTCTGCTTAACATCGCCACTACCAAGTCGTTTATAGGTACCAGTTAATGGATTACCATTAATATAAACAGGCTTCTGTTTACGGTTTGCAGGAGGAACTTGAATGCGTATTATTGATTTACCATCAATTTCAATTACTTTAACCCATCGTTCACGTATAATATTGCTACTAACTTTATTTTGGTTATTAAGAGTATTCCATAAGTCATCTATAACTTTTTGCGTATTTGCTATTCCTGCCAACTCGAATCTATTATTTTTCTTCTCTTTGAGTCCTAGAAAAATATACCCACCGGAAGTGTTGGCAAAAGCACTATATGTTTCCCACATATCATTCGGTAAAGCACCTTTGCCATCTCTGCCTTGAGCAAGCTTGCACTCTACATCAGAAGATTCCTTCAATGCAGTAATGTCTTCAAGTGTTGATATTTCAAGCATTTGAGCTACCTATTTATCAATAATTAGTATTTAAGCTGCCTTCAGTTATTACTTAATTTCTTAGTAATAGCCTTATAGTCTTTCAAACATAGAACCTTTTCTTGGGTAAAAAATTCTTTCGTAAAATCTGGTTGCATACTCGTCTGTCATACCTATCCATTTTAA
>QZLE01000149.1 GCA_004796365.1 Gammaproteobacteria bacterium
CTCGAGTATCCATAGATCTTTTCCGCCAGGTCCGGCTGCTAATACCATCCCTTCTGACATGCCAAAACGCATCTTGCGTGGTTTAAGGTTGGCAACCATAACTGTAAGTTTTCCTTCAATATCTTCCGGATTATAGGCTGATTTGATTCCTGCAAAAACGTTTCTAGATTCCCCTCCAATATCTAGAGTTAGCTGCAACAACTTGTCAGCTCCTTCAACGTGATCTGCTTTGACGATTTTTGCAATTCTTAGGTCAACCTTGGCAAAATCATCAAATTCAATCTCAGGGCTTATTGGGTCATCTGCTAATGGGCCTGTTGCAGGGGGCTTTTCTTCTAGGGTCTCTTTTGATTGTTCAACCATCTTCTCTATATGCTCCGGGTCGATTCTGGTAATAAGAGGTTTAAACTTGTTAATTTTGTGCCCACATAGAGGAGTAGGAATGTCACTCCATTTCAGAGGCTCTATATTAAGGAATGCCTCTGTTTTTTCTGCAATCTTTGGTAAAACAGGTTTTAAATAAGTTATCAGGATGCGGAATAGGTTTATTCCCATAGAACAGCTGTCCTGAACCTCTTGCTCTTTGCCTTCCTCTTTTGCCAGAACCCATGGTTTTTTCTCGTCGATATATTGGTTGGCAAGATCAGCAAGTTGCATGATCTCCCTTACAGCACGTGAGAATTCGCGGTTTTCAAAATGCTCGGCAATTTGTGGGGCAGCATCTGAAAATGTTTTTAGAAGCTCAGGGGCATCAATGCTATCCGATAACATCCCGTCAAACTTTTTGGTGATAAATCCTGAGCAGCGGCTGGCAATATTAACCAGTTTGCCCACGATATCTGAATTTACACGGCTGACAAAGTCATCCAGGTTTAGATCCAAATCGTCGATATTATTGTTCAGTTTGGCGGTGTAGTAATAGCGCAGATATTCAGGGTGCAGGTTGTCCAGATAGGTGCGTGCCTTGATAAATGTTCCGCGCGATTTAGACATCTTCTGACCATCTACAGTCAAAAAACCGTGGGCACAGATCTGAGTTGGGGTTCTGTATTCGGCGCCTTTTAAAAGAGCAGGCCAGAACAGGGCGTGGAAGTAGATGATGTCCTTGCCGATAAAGTGGTAGATCTCTGTTTTATCTGCAGCACCTTTGCTCCAGTATTCATCAAAGTCGAGGCCGTTATTGTCGCAGTAGTTTTTAAAGCTGGCCATGTAGCCGATAGGTGCATCCATCCAGACATAAAAGTACTTGTGTGGTGCTCCTGGAATCTCAAAGCCAAAATACGGTGCATCGCGAGAGATGTCTTTTTCGCGCAGCCCATCTTGAAATAGTTCATTAAGCTTATTAGTAACACTCTCTTGTACGTGTCCTTCGCGGGTCCAGTCAGCCAGAAAATCACCAAAGTCATTTAGTTTAAATGAATAAACCAACGAGTCTTTTTCAATAGGTTTTGCACCGGAAACTACCGAATAGGAGTTTTTCAGCTCAACAGATGAATAGGTCGCCGAGCAAACCTCGCAGTTATCACCATACTGGTCTTTGGCGCCGCATTTAGGGCACTCTCCTTTAATATAGCGTTCCGGCAGGAACATGTTTTCAACTGGGTCGTAGGCTTGAGTTACAGTTTTTGAGCTTATGTGGCCATTCTCCTGCAGCTTTTCATAGATCTTGCAAGAAAGTTCGCGATTCTCTTCAGAGTGAGTTGTATAGTAATTGTCAAACTCAATCTGAAATTCAGTGAAATCAGCTATGTGTTCTTTCTGCACTTTTTCGATCAGTTCTTCCGGTGTAATGCCTAGCTCTTTTGCCTTAAGCATGATTGCGGTGCCGTGAGCATCGTCTGCGCAGACATATATGCAGTCATTGCCATATAGTTTTTGAAATCTGACCCAAATATCGGTCTGGATATATTCAACCAAATGACCAATATGGATAGGACCATTAGCATATGGAAGGGCGCTGGTAACTAAAATCTTGCGTTTTGTATCACTCATTGAAAAACCCGGTTGTTTGATCTGACTGTGGACGCGGTATTATGCCAGATTAGTTTGACTTTTCATAAGAATATGAGGTTAGTAATCTTTATCAGAAAAAAAATATTGAATAATGTGTGCTGTTTACGGTTTGGCTGTGCTAGAAATTATCTATTTTTACTATACTCGGTAGAGGTATTGGTAAAAGAGATCAAAGTAGTATGAGTGATGTAAAACTGGATGATGTGGCGCATGCAATTGCAGGCTATTACGATCCGCATCTTAAAGAAGACCTGGTTTCAGCTGGGGTAGTAAAAGATATTGAGGTAGTTGATGACGCCGTTCTGGTGGATCTGTCTTTTGGGTTTCCAGTAAAAAGGTATATGACTCTGGTGCAGCAGGAGCTGGAAGGGCAGATATCTGAGCTGACCGGGATCTCCAAGGTTATGGTGAATGTTGGCTGGCAGACAGCAGCTCATACCGTGCAGCCGGGAAAAACACCGCTGCCAAGTATTGCTAATGTTATTTTGATAGCTTCTGGGAAAGGTGGGGTTGGCAGAACAACGGCAACTGCAAATCTGGCAATTTCTCTTGCTTACGAAGGGGCAAAGGTTGGTGTGCTTGATGCTGATATTTATAGCCCGTGCCTTGCGCATGCTTTTGGAGCTGCAAATAAAACCATAGGTGATTTGCAGTCTGAAGTTTTGGATCCGCTGAGCTGCTTCGGGGTTCAGTTGATCTCGTTGGGGAATATGGTGGCACCGGATGTGCCGATGCTATGGGGGGGGGAGCATGTGTCCAAGGCTATTGAGCAGTTAATGTTCAATACCAATTGGGGAAAGCTCGATTATCTGCTCATTGATCTGCCTGCTGGTTCTGGCGATATTCATAAGACTATTTTCAGGCATATACCGATAAGCGGAGCGGTGTTGGTGACTACTCCGCAAGATTTGGCGGTGCAAAGTGCTATCCGCACAGTACATATGCTAAAGATGTCAGGTATAAGTACCATTGGAATAATTGAAAACATGGCAGTTAATACTTGTTCGGCCTGCTCAAGCCATGAAGCAATCTTTGGTCAGTCTGGCGGGCAGAAGTTGGCAAAGGATTATGGCGTAGATATGATCGGTAGCCTACCTCTTAATACCCGGCTGTGCAATGATATTGACGAAGGTAGGCCTACAGTAATAGCTGAACCACTAGGGCAGCTAGCCCGAATCTATCGTGAGATTGCAGTGAATATGATGGCAACGTTATCTAAGCAGCCATTTCACGCATAACAGTTATAAACCTATCATTTCCTTAAGTGCATATTTTTGATATGGTGCATCACTTAGTTTTACTTTGTTTAAGGAAAGATAATGTCAATCAAGTCAGATAAATGGATTAAAAGAATGGCAGCTCAGGGGATGATTGAACCTTTTGAGCCAGGCCAGGTTAGAAATTGTGTCCAGGGGAAAAAACAGATCTCTTACGGAACATCAAGCTATGGGTATGATGTGCGTTGTGCTGATGAGTTCAAGATCTTCACCAATATCAATTCAGCGATTGTTGATCCTAAGAACTTTGATGAGAACAGCTTTGTCGACCTAAAGTCAGATGTGTGCATTATTCCGCCAAATTCATTTGCTCTAGCGCGTACAGTAGAATTTTTTCGCATTCCACGTGATGTATTGACTATCTGCCTTGGTAAATCAACCTATGCCCGGTGTGGTATTATCGTAAATGTCACTCCTTTAGAGCCTGAGTGGGAAGGGCATGTGACTCTGGAGTTCTCGAATACAACTCCGCTGCCAGCAAAGATCTATGCTAATGAGGGTGTGGCGCAGATGCTGTTCTTTGAATCAGATGAACCGTGCGAAACTTCCTATAAAGACCGAGGTGGTAAGTATCAGGGGCAGGAAGGGGTTACTTTGCCTAAAGCATAATGCGAATGACAAGTTGGCTGAGCTTAATCGACTTGCTTTATAATAAAAAGCCCGCAGCAAATGCGGGCTTTTTGCATTTAGGGTAAATAGCTCGATTACATATTATACCCGGTCTCTTCGTGCTCAGCGGTATCAAGACCCTGGGTCTCAACCTCTTCGCAAACTCTTAGACCTTTGGTTAGTGCGCCGGTTATTTTCAGAATAATAAATGTCACGATCATGGTATAAGCAATAGTGGCTACAACACCAAGCGCTTGTACGCCAACTTGGCTTGCCATGTCTACCCCTTCTGCATAGCCAACCCCGCGAAAAACGCCAAGCCCGGCTGAAGCAAAGATACCTGCCATAATCGTACCGATAATGCCGCCCACGCCGTGCACTGGAGATACGTCCAGAGAATCATCAATCTTTAGTTTTTGCTTAATAAAGATGGTGCAATTGAAGCAGATAAAGCCAGCTACTAGGCCGATAACCAATCCGCCTGCAGGGCCAACAAAACCGGAAGCAGGGGTGATAGTGCCAAGGCCAGCAACCATTCCGGTTACGGCACCAAGAGCGCTAGGCTTTCCAAACTTGATCCATTCCAGTGCAACCCACATCATAGCTCCAGCAGCAGCAGACATATGGGTAACCAAGATGGCCATGCTAGCAGTTGAGTCAGCAGCAAGAGCGCTGCCGCCATTAAAGCCGAACCAACCAACCCAAAGCATGCCTGCGCCAGTAATGGTCATGGTTAGATTGTGTGGAGGCATTGGAGTTTTCGGAAAGCCATTTCTGTTACCGATAACCAGGGCTGCAACTAGTGCTGCGGCACCTGCTGTGATATGAACTACAATACCGCCTGCAAAGTCAAGCACGCCCATTTCTTGCAGCCAGCCGCCACCCCATACCCAGTGGCAGACAGGAGCATAAACTACAACCAGCCAGATGCAGCTGAAGATAAGCATGGCGGAGAATTTCATTCTCTCTGCAAACGCCCCCACGATAAGTGCCGGAGTGATAATCGCGAAGGTGAGCTGGAACATAGAGAAGGTGGTCTCGTGAATGCTGCCCGAAATGCCATTATTCAACAAATCGCCAAGAAATGCCTTATCAAAGCCGCCAATAAACCCGTTTAATGAGCCGCCATCGCCAAAGCAAAGACTGTAAACACAAACCAGCCAAAGAACAGAAACAACGCAGGTGATCGCAAAGCACTGCATTAATATAGAAAGAACATTTTTGGAGCGAACCAGGCCACCATAAAATAGAGAAAGACCTGGGATGGTCATAAATAGTACTAGTGCGGTTGAGGTTAAAATCCATGAAATATTGCCGGTGTCGACAGATGCCTCTGCTGCAAACAGCGGGCCCGAGAATAGTGTAATTGCAAGGGCTGTAAAGGTTATAGGTAGTTTCTTAAACATTATTTTTTCCCGTTAAATAACTAAATATTTGTTAGATGTGCTTTGGTTGGCTCTAAACCGCTTCAGGTCCCGTTTCCCCAGTTCTAATTCTTATTACTTCGGTAAGCTCTGTTACGAAAATCTTGCCGTCGCCAATCTTTCCGGAATTTGCGGTATTGGCGATTGTTTCTAGTGTTTGATCGAGCAGGTCGTCATTGACGGCAATTTCAATCTTGATCTTTGGTAGAAAGTCAACGACATATTCGGCTCCACGGTATAGCTCGGTATGCCCTTTCTGGCGTCCAAAGCCTTTAACTTCTGTAACAGTGATGCCCTGGACGCCTATGTCTGATAGAGCCTCGCGCACATCGTCCAATTTGAATGGTTTAATAATTGCGGTGATAAATTTCATATCGATCCCTATATAGTGAATTGCAAGTTGCTCATGAATCTGCAAGGCGTATGCCAATAGCGTGCACCAAATGAGAAATGGTAATAAAAATAGTGCATTAAGATGATTCACGATGATGCCGGGGAGGTGATTTGATGTGTGTGGTGAGCGTATTTGGTGCAAAAACAAAGAGCTGGTGCAACTTAGTTGTGCGCAACGAGCATGTTTGCACCAAAATAGTGTGTATTGGGCGGGATGCTAATTGATGCAAGGCCAAGAAAATGGTTGGAGCATGTAATAATGGGGGGGTAGAAGAAATTTATGTAGAAAATATCAAACGCAGTAGTCATGGGTTTACAGGGTTGAAAAATAAGGAAATAAGAGTGAGGGGGTGCACAAAGTAGAATAAGAGTTGAATAAAATTACAAATTTATTGCCTTTATGTGTTGACACGCAGCGGTTGTTAAGCAAGAATATCGGCCTTCTAGGCATGGAGGGGTTCCCGAGTCGTCAAAGGGGGCAGACTGTAAATCTGTTGGCTCCGCCTTCGAAGGTTCAAACCCTTCCCCCTCCACCAC
>QZLE01000196.1 GCA_004796365.1 Gammaproteobacteria bacterium
TACGATATTAATTTGGTTGGGAGTTCTAAATGTTATGACTATAATTCGGAAAACCGCCTAAATCATAGCCAAATCGTATGATGAATAATTCGGTAAAAAGTATGATGTTAATTTGGTGCTCTACATCAATTTGAGATGGTACAAAAAGGGTTAATTTGAGGTGATCGTTGACATTAGCATACCCAATAGCTATTTTGGACAAATCGGTTGAACCGTATTCAACTTGACCAGTAACATTGGCTAGCTTCTTTGGCCCAGCCTATCGAGATAATATAGAAGGAATTAGATGATTATCTAACACGCATTCAATACCCCTTTGCTTTGCTAAATTAACCAAACCAATCCCCCAAACACATAACACCTCATCCTCTAAACCTTTAAATACCCCATTCCCTATACTTTGCCTTTTATGAGCTGAAATAACTTCATTAATAGCACTCATAAACAAATCAGAATCATTTTTTTGTATTGCTGAAAATGCATTAGCATAACAAATAAAATCCTTGTTCTCAGATTCACTAGCTATTGCTCTTAACCGCATAACTTGCTCTTCTTGGTCTACTGAGTTCAAAACCATAGCCTTTAACGCATAGCCAAATGCAATATCGAAAGGATGGTCATACTCAGTTTCTATTTCTTTTCTACCACCAACTAAAGATGCCAATCTAATAGAAAGCTCAAAATCACCTGATGATAGAGCACTAAATAAATGTTTATACGCTATTACTGACACATATGACTTTGATATTGGTTCACCATTATCAAAACGCTCTATTATTTTAATTCGGATATTTGCCGATTCCTGCAAAGCTTTTATAAAAGCTTGTTTATCCGCATTTATCACATACTGCGCTACACCAACAAACCTCAAAAGATTTGCAAGATTATTAGAAAAAGAACCGTTTTTATCTTTCTCTACATTATTTGCACCTTCCCGCAAAAAATAAATATCTTCCTCTGCTTCTTCTAATAAAATCGGTAATCTATCAATTAATCCACCCATTTCAAATTACTCCGGTATATTTATTTGATTAAAGCGTTGTACACCAGCTGGGTTAATAACTGCTGCTTTTGTACGAATTATATCTCGGTTTCTTTGTAACATTCTAGCAGTATTCCTAACTGCAGCATCATCACTTAAACGCATTTTTTGAATATTTGCATCAATCCATTCTGAACTTAACTGTTTACCCATTGTTTTGGTATTTGTTAACGAAGCAGAACCGGTAGAAGAAAATTTAGATTCTGAAATAACAATATCAACAATACCACCATCTGTATCATACTTAACCCAAACACCGTCAAATCCATTATTTCTTGACAGCCTTGCAGGTAATTCTTGATAGCCAGCTTTCTGCATAGTTATGGCAGTTCTTGACTCACCCAAAGTACCTTTTGGGTTAGTTCCCATATCAGACGTATCGACACCCTTAAGCTCTGCTCGTTGTCGAGCTAAGTCAGACATACCATTTGTCTTTGGCCCAACAACTTCTATTCGACCTCTACTTGTTTCAGGAGCAACAACTTCTATTCGACCTCTACTTGTTTCAGGAGCAACAACTTCTATTCGACCTCTACTTGTAACAGTTTCAGTAGTTATTAAAGCCTGGTTTGAGGTTTTTGCTGCCTTTATATTTGTGTAGGCTTTTGTTCCACCACCAGCAGCAGCACCAATGACTGTTCCAATTGCTCCTTGGCGAAGTGTGCGTCCGACATCATATTCCTCTTGTATTCCTGTTGAAATATGAGCATTTTGTGTAATTGCATCTGTTGCTGCGCCTTCAACAAACCCAGCTGTTGCTGTAACAGCAGCAACTCCCTTTACTGTTGTTGCTCCTACTATAAATGGTGTTGCTGCACGACCAGTTGCAAGTCCAACAGCAGCAACTGCTGCACCTTTGCCTATGCCGTTGACCACATAGTCACTTCCGGTGATTTTTCCTTCATCATAAGCGTCTCTAACAGGGTCATGTACTGATGCAAAGCCAACAGTTCCAACTTGATAAGCAGCTTGACCAAGAGCATAGAAAGCACATGTGAAAGCATTACACCCTTCAGCCGCATTATCAATCATTCTTGTAACTGATTCATACCCATCCGGATCCACATATACCATAGGGCTTGCATGAGCATACAGATATCTATGCAGCGAAGGAGGGGTGTTGATATCACCCAGATATGGATCTTGGGTTATGAATCTACCTGTATCTGGGTCGTAGAAACGGGCTTTGAAGTAGTAGAGCCCTGTTTCGGTATCTTTTTCGTGCCCAGTGTATCCAAATATGTTTTCTGAGCTGCCAACGGTTCTGCGCGGATTACCCCATGCATCGTATTGGTATCTGGTTTTTACAGCTCCGGCATCTGTAGCCAGGTTAACGACAGAGCCTAATGCATCAAACAGGTAAAA
>QZLE01000014.1 GCA_004796365.1 Gammaproteobacteria bacterium
GAAAAATGGAGCTGGCGATGGGACTCGAACCCGCGACCGGCTGATTACAAATCAGCTGCTCTACCAACTGAGCTACGCCAGCCCATACTCGTTTTTGCGAGAGCGGCTATATTATTCACTCTTGAAATAAAATGCAATTACTTTTTTTGGTTTTTGTGCACGTTTATTAGTTTTTTCGCTCATGCAAAAGAACTAGATTACCCTTGTCTACCTTATAGGTGTAGCTACTGTTTACCTCTTTCTTTTGAAAGAAGCCGAGCCATACCGCAAACCCGATATTGATAACTACTATAAGTAATAAGAGTTTTTTCATGCTTTCCTTATTTTTTTAGTCACTCTCAGCAATTTGCGCCAGTCCCTGCAATATCAGGTCATTAACCAACTGATATCTTGAAGGCAGATATTGCAATAATTGCTGCGCATCGCCTCCAGTTATAAAATAGTCGATATTGCTGTTTTGATCCAGCCCCAAACGTTGCTCAGTCTGCAAGATATTTCCAACAATTGACCACATGGTGCCGCTGGCAATCGCGTCCTGAGTGTTGTCGGCAACGGCATTAATATCTGCATCTTCAACTAACATCAAACGCTGCGCATTCTGACTTAGGGAGTTACGCATCAGCGCAAGACCTGGAGCAATGGTTCCCCCCAGATGTTTTCCGTCTGAACCAACCACATCTATAGTAACTGCGGTTCCGACATCCACCACCACGACACCATGGCCAGATTGCGCCTGCGAATACGCGCCTATCATAGCAATCCAGCGATCCACACCCAACAGCTCCGGTTGTTCGTAGCAATTAATAACGCCGCAACTATCTATTTGAGTTTTTATCATTTGCACCGGAACATCATGCAAATCCTGCAGCTGGCGCTTGATACGTTGCGAATTGAGGTCATCAGTTACTGCACTGACATAGATCGCACTTAATTTTGCTGGGGCTTCAATCTGTTTCAGCACTTCGCTGCCTAGCTGCTTATTGTGCTGCACACAACCATGCTCGGTTAGTTTGCAGGATTCGGAATCCTGCAGGTACGCCCACTTTATACGGGTATTACCAATGTCGATTAGGAGTTTGGTCACTGTTTAGTATCAGGGGTTTTATGCGTATCTGCATAGTTAAACAAACACTCAACATCAATGGTGTCGAAGATATATTTTTCGCGACAGTATTCACAATCCACTTCGACATTGCCTTTCTCTTCGATCAATTTTTTTAGGTCATCATAACCAATCGACTTTAAAACTCCTTCCAGCTTTTCACGTGAACACGAGCACTTAAACTCTATAGTATTTGGCTCAAATAAACGCACGTTTTCTTGATTAAACAGACGGTGAATCAGATCTTCTGCAGATAGCTGCAACAGTTCTTCCGGGGTAATGGTGGATGCCAATTGCGACATACGATCCCAGGCATCTGCATCCTGCACATTTTCGCTTTCCGGAAGTTTTTGCAAGAACAGCCCCGCTGCACTGTCACCGTCAGCTGTAAGACAAACCTTAGTAGCAAGCTGTTCCGAGCTGCTAAAGTATTCTTCAAATGCCTGCTCGATCTTGTCACCATGCAACTGCACCACACCCTGGTAGCGCTCTTTATCGCCGTCCGGTTCAATGGTGATCGCCATGTAGGCCTTGCCCAGCATCTTCTGAATATCTTCTGTGGAGATATCGCCTTCCCACTTGGCCATGCTGCGAATCTCGTGATCACTGGAACATTGCACCAGCACCAGCGAAACCGCTCCTTCGCCCTGCGCCTGTACGGTTAGTTTGCCTTTGATCTTTATCGTTGCTGCGAGCAGGGCAGTTGCCGCCATTATCTGTCCGACCAGCTCTTTTAGTGGCTGCGGATAATTGCTGTTTTTCACTGCCGAAATGTAAGATTCATCAAGATGCACAATTTCACCGCGAACATCGGTGTTCTCGAAGATAAAACGCTGCAATTTGTCTTTTTGTCTTTGGGTCATGGTGCCAATTTACTCTTTAACAACTGATTAACCTGTGCCGGATCAGCCTGACCTTTGGTTGCCTTCATCACCTGCCCGACAAAAAAGCCAAATACCTTTTCCTTACCAGAGCGGTATTGCTCTACCTGTGCCTGGTTATTAGCTATGATCTCGTCGATAATTGGTTCAATCTCGGAGGCATCTGCCGGTTTCCAGCCGTACTTTTCCACAATCTCGTCAGCCGTACCTTCGTCATTCCACATCGCCTCGAATACTTTTTTGGCGATCTTGCTGGTGACCGACTTGTCTTTGATTTTTTTAACTAGGCCACCTAGTAGGTCCGGAGTGACTGGTGATTGCTCCAGCTCCATATCTTCACGGTTCAAGCTAGCCTGCAGCTCACCCATAATCCAGTTAGCACACAGCTTACCTTCACCTCCAGAGGCATCAACCGCCTTTTCAAAATAACCGGCGCTTTCCACACTGGAAGAAAGTAGACTAGCGTCATAGGAACCAAGATCAAACTGCTCCATGAATCTTGCCTTTTTCTCATCAGGTAATTCCGGCATAGACCCTTGAATCTCAGTAACAACTTCATCAGAAATCACCACAGGCAACAGATCCGGACAAGGAAAATAACGGTAGTCGTTGGCTTCCTCTTTGGTACGCATCGAGCGGGTTTCATCTTTATCAGAATCATATAGGCGCGTCTCCTGCACCACCTCGCCACCTGCCTCAATCAGGTCTATCTGACGCTCCACTTCTACATTGATCGCCTTTTCAATAAACTTGAATGAGTTAAGATTTTTGATCTCAGCGCGGGTACCAAACTCTTTCTGCCCCATTGGTCTTACCGAAACATTAGCATCACAACGGAAGGAGCCTTCCTGCATGTTACCATCACTAATCCCCAAATAACGCACCAGCGAATGGATCTTACGCATGTATGCAACCGCTTCTTTGGCGCTGCGCATATCCGGCTCGGATACTATCTCCAGCAGTGGGGTGCCGGCACGGTTCAGATCAATACCAGTCATTCCAGCGAAATCTTCATGCAGTGACTTACCTGCATCCTCTTCCATATGCGCACGGGTAATGCCAACCACCTTGGTGGTATTTTCGTCCACCTGAATCTCGATCTGTCCCTTACCTACGATTGGAATCTCGTATTGACTGGTTTGATATCCTTTAGGCAGATCAGGGTAAAAATAGTTTTTACGTGCAAAGATTGAGCGCTGTGCGATCTCGCAGCCACAGGCAAGACCAAATTTAATCGACATCTTTGCTGCTTCACCATTGAATACCGGCAACACTCCCGGCAGACCAAGATCTACCGCACATGCCTGAGTATTCGGTTCAGCACCAAATGCCGTGGACGCACCGGAAAAGATCTTACTCTTACATGCCAGCTGGACGTGGATCTCTAATCCGATTACTACTTCCCATTCCATCTTAGAATCCCTCCGGCATTTGCTGGTGCCA
>QZLE01000038.1 GCA_004796365.1 Gammaproteobacteria bacterium
CTACTAGAGCGATAATTAGAACAGGAGACCACATTGCAACATCCATCGGGTAACCAAGTAGAGCTGTTACAATACATAGAATACCAGTTAGCATAGCTCCACCAGGGATAGGACGCTTAGCGATAGCCGCTGGGATCATGTATGTACCCCAAGAAGAAGCAAGGTTACCACCACCTAGGAATGAACCAATACCTTGACGGATAGAAGCACCAATCATAGTGTCATCAACGTCCATTAGAACGCCTTTAGCTTCTTTAGGATAGTTCATCTCTTGGAATACACGGTGACCAAGATAGTCAGGAGACCACATAGCTACAGCAAGAAGTGCAAATGGCATTACAGCTAGGAAATGCTCAAGTCCAGGCCAACCCATGTGCCAACCTGAGTTTTCACCCCACCAGTACCATGGGCTGAATTCTGGAAGACCAGGACCTGATTTGAATGCAAAGTCGTCAGCGCCACATAGAAGAGCAACTAAGCCAGCAAGACCAGAACAAAGAGGAATCGCTAACCAGCGCTTATTAACCTTTGCAAGGTATGTGTATACAACAAGAGTTGCACCAATTACTGCAAGGAAGATAAATCTGGTAGAACCATCTTCTGATAGTCCTGTTGCCCATGTATCAAGCTTACCAATAAACTTAAACAATCCGGTTGCACCGAGATACAAGAGGAGGCCACCCCGCACCCCGACACCGGTTAAGGTCATCAGTTTCGATCCACCTTTGGTTAGACCGAGAATCAACCCGAAGACACCCACCATAATACCGAGAGCTAATGGATGGCCACCAGCTGCAGCAATTACCGAAATCAACGGGATCATAGGACCATGCGTACCCGCAAGGTTAGCATTTGGGTTAATAATAGCTGAGAAAAGGATTACGAAAAGTAGGCCCGCAATTATAAGCTCATAACGTACGTTCTCTGCAATAAATGCAAGCTTGTCAGCTTCTGGAAGATTGTAAAGATCGAACCCTGGAGCATATGCAAATGCAGATACACACGCCGCAACCATTACAACCTTACCGATTGTAGCAGCAATAGCTGGAATCAAATCTTCAAGTTCAATGCTATAGTCTCTGAAAGGTAGGTGAACCCCCCATCTTCTAAAGCTCATAATTTTAAGTTCATGATTCAGATATTCTTCACGCGTTTCGAATTCACTCGATTTTTTGCGCAAATCTGAATAAAACTGTTTATCCTCTTTTGCCATCTGTTTTCTCCATGGGTTATTGAGAGGGGGATAAGCCCCTTCTATTTCTTCTTTCTAGCGCTTGCTTTCAACACTAGAAAGGTGCAAATAGCCCAATAGCAATATGAATAAGCCTCCTGACGCCTTATTCTGTACTAGACCAATGTTTCCGCATCACCATTATCGCCCTTGATACACATAGCTTTTTTTAATATGTCAAAAAGAACAAATACAGCTGTCGGAAGATGCCAGCATTATATGCATTAACCCTTGATTGTCAACCGTGAAAATAGTGGTGCAAAGAAAGATGAAGAGGAAATAACAATAATTTACATGCTGGGTTAGGTTTAAAGTCTAACCCAATCAAAAAATATAACTATACCGAATTTGAAGCAGTACCAGAATTACTCTGACGCATAACAATAATCACTTTGATTATTCCCGCTATCCCCATAAGCAAAAAGAAAATCCCTCTATATGGCTTTGCAGGCTCATTACCCTCGTGAACAAAAATCACATTTTCATCTAATTCCATATTTTCTGATTTTGCAAGCTCACGCATAGTTTCCTGATCCCTATTGGGCATTAGACCACCAAATGCCCCAACAACAACCATTCCAGAAACGGTTCGTTGCACTCTAAACATCTCGATATTCTTTTCCAAAAACTCAGCTTGTTCATGCTCGGTATCAAAAGCATATTTATATGTCATTAATGTTTCAATCAATTTAGGGTCTCTAGTTTCAACCAAAATATAAAATGTTTTATCACCGATATCTCTTACCAGAGGAATAACCAAAGCATCGATTTCCAACTCACCTGAATTTGAAATAGCATCTTCAAGCATCAATGTTCCACCTGTTATGGTAACCCATTCACGATCAAGACTAATACCGCCAGAAATCTGATCCCAAGCAATAACCTGTGGCTCATAATTTCTTCTCAGCGTATAAAAATCGCCAACAGCTAAAACAATTAAAACTACGCAAACCACCAATACTGTAATGCGATAGCGATTCATATTTACCTCTTTTGATACTTTTTAATGTCTCATATTAATAAGATTAGGCCACCCGAAGGTGGCCCAGTCCATTAATTTCACATAAATTTAAATTATGCGTCTTCCGCTTCTAGCTCTTCGTCAGTTTTACCAACACCTTCTGTCATTAGGGAAACGACTACCAGTGCAATAAAAGATAGAGGGATAGAAACAATGCCTGGGTTATCTAGCGCCCAAGGAGCATTTTTTGCAAGTAGCCCGTACTTAACATACATTGATGGGGACAGCAAGATAATACCCAGTGACGATACGATACCAACGATGATTGACGCTGAAATACCTTGATATGTGGTGCGCTTCCAGAACAGAATCATAACGATTGATGGCAGGTTAGCAGAGGCTGCTACAGCAAATGCCCAACCAACTAGGAATGATACATTCATCCCTTTAAAGGCAATACCAAGCAAGATAGCAATTGCACCAACAACAATCGCCGCAATCTTACCTGCACGAACCTTTCCTGCCTCATCAAAGTCAACTCCTAAAAAGTTATTTAGAAGGTCATGAGCCACAGCACCAGAAGCTGCGACTATTAGTCCAGACACTGTTCCAAGCACGGTGGAGAATGCTATTGAAGAGATAATTGCAAACAAAACCACACCAAATGACAATGCCACCAGCGGAGCAGACATATTATTATCCAAGACATTAATCACGCCATTAGTCATTGCACCAATACCCATAAATAGCGTCAAAATATAGAAGAAACCAATCGCTGCAATAGCAACAATTGTTGATTTTCTAGCATCTGCCTGGCTTGGCACAGTGTAGTAACGGATAAGGATATGAGGAAGAGCTGCAGTACCACAAAACAGAGCTAGCATAAGTGATACGAAGTTCAACTTATCCACAAAGGTACCTTCGATCTTAAACTTCATACCGGGGCGCAGAATCTTATCACCAGGTGTTGGTTTTTGATAGTAAATATCATAAGTATTGCCAGCATCGATAATTCTTTTCTTTCCCCAAAGCACGATCTCAGATTCACGAACATTCTTTAAGAATTCGAAAGGACCAACAGCCCCAGTTTGGCTAACTGACTTGCCATTTACAATAATCTTGGAAGCGCTACCAACTTTAAAGAATCTTTTATCCTCTTTTGGGGCACCATTATATAGTACAGTACCGTCAGCCAAACTGGCTTTAGAAAGAGTTTCCTCAAGCTTTCCTTCTTTTGCCTTGATCTTCCAAATAGAGTTTATGCCATCTTTATTCAGCATCACATAGCCTTCCTTAATGAAAGCATCACCTGGCTGAGATAAAACCTTATATGCGGGGTCATCAATAGTTACTGTGTCGCCAGCAACTGTAGCCTGAATAGTTGTGAACTTGTGATATGGCGTATCACCACCAGCATCAGGGTCAATCTTCAGACCGCGAGTTAGGATAGAAACAACTAGCACAAATGAGAATACAAGTAGTAATCCACCCTTAAGGAACTGCACATAAGTTGTAGAGGCCATACCAGCAGTTGCAACAATAATTGTTACGATAATGCCTACAAATACAACACCAACCCAGTGAGGGAAGCCAAGTAGAGGTTCAACAAGCACGCCTGCACCTACCATCTGCGGTATCAGATAGAAGATCGATACGATCAAAGTAGAGATAGCTGCAGTAAGCTGAATAGACTTCGCGTTAAATTTGCAATCAAGCGCATCGGTAAAGGTGTATTTACCCAGGCGTTTCATTGGCTCTGCAACCAGGAATAGAGCAACCATCCAACCCGCAAGATAACCAATTGAGTATAGGAAACCATCGTAACCTTTGGTTGCTATCATTCCGCAAATACCTAGGAAAGAAGCAGCAGATAGGTAGTCACCGGCAAATGCCACACCGTTTACCGCCCAGTGGATAGTACCACCAGCAGCGTAATAACCATCAGCAGATTTAGTTCTGCTACCCAGGTAAAAAGAGATACCTACAACAAAACATACAAACGCTAAGAAAAGAACAATAGCTAATACGGAGACTTCATAATTCATTATTAATCCCCCTTAACCGTTGAGTCTTTTCTCTGCTTTGCAGCAGAGGTGGTTATAAAATAAAGCCATGATCAACGCAAGAACGATAAGACCAAAGCCATACACAACTGCAACGTTTTGACCGCCAATCAATTGCTCCATTATTTTTGCATCATAAA
>QZLE01000184.1 GCA_004796365.1 Gammaproteobacteria bacterium
GACAACGATGGCATTGGCGATAATGCCGATCCTGACGATGACAACGACGGTATTAACGATCTAGACGATGCCTTCCCGTTTAACCCATCTGAATGGAAAGATAGTGATGGCGACGGCATTGGCGACAATGCTGATACTGAAGATAAACAAGAAGCTGATCCAGAAGATAATCAAGAAAATGGTCAAAATGAGGATCCCGACACTAGTGAAAACAAGCCGGATGATGACCAAAGCGGTGACGGTATCACAATTGATAAAAATACCGATAACCCTTCTGATGACGGAGACACCGGAGGCGGTGGTTCTACTGGTTTGATTCTACTTGCGTTACTAGTACTTGGATTAGTTACTAAAATAAGAAACCAATATATTTGCAACATATAAAACATATATAATGGTTAACAGCAAATAATAAGGCACCTTATTCAGGAGCCTTATTAACAGCTGAAGTTGGGTGTATTAAGCTAATAAATCAAAAGTGCTTATGCTGCTGAATTTTTTCAATCACTATCTGCTTTTGCTCATGTGAAAGAGTGCTATGAAAATCAGCTATCATTTCAATAATACCAGGGGCGCTCTCCTCGATTTTCTGCATCTTTGCGTTTATTAGTTCAATTATTTTTGCTTGATCAAGTTGATCGGACTGAATCATCTCGATAAGAAGCTGAGTTTTTTCAGCTTTTTCTTTCTTGTGCTCTTCACATAACTTTTGTAGCTTATCTTTAATGGATTCTAGTTTGCCAGTTTGATTCTCATCTAAATCAAGTTTCTTAATTATATACATCACTGCAATATCAGCTTTTTCGTCATGCGATAACATAAAACCTGCAGATGCAGTTCCTGCAATCCCAAAACAAATCAAAACGGCTAAAACTATTCTCTTTTTCATCTTAATCTCCTATGTGTTTATTTAAGATGAGTTCAGATTACCCACTTCGATCGCTTAATTCTTTTCAGCTTAGTTTCAATTTGTAACTATTTGTAACAACATATTTAATTCAATAGCTTAGATTATTTGTATTTGCTAATCTTTACTTAAATTTATTAAAAGGTAGGCTCAAGTGCATCAAATATTACAAATAGAAGACGACAATAAACTAAGTGAATTATTGGAAAACTATTTGCTTCGGTACGATATTGAACTTACTTCCTCCACTACACCACACGAGGGATTAACTTTATTTAGATCACGCAAATTTGACTTGGTTATTTTGGATATCATGCTTCCAGAAATTGATGGGCTTGAAATATGCAAAATTATCAGAAAAGAAAGCAATACCCCTATTATCATGCTCACAGCGCGTGGAGATGTAATGGATAGAATTGTCGGCCTGGAACTTGGTGCCGATGACTATTTACCAAAACCTTTTGAACCAAGAGAACTAGTAGCTCGAATCCAAAATATACTCAAGAGATCAACTCCACATCCAAACAAAAGCAGCACTATATGCTTTGGAGACTTAAATATTAATACCGTAAAACGATCAGCAAAACTTAATAAACAGGTCTTAGATTTAACTACTCTGGAATATCAATTACTCCTCATGTTTGCTGAAAACCCTGGAACAACATTAAATCGTGACGAAATATTAAACCAACTAAAAGGGATCGATGCCGATATATTCTCTCGCTCAATTGATATTCTGGTTAGCCGACTAAGAAATAAATTAAATGATAATTCTAAAGCCCCTAAATATATAAAAACCGTTTGGGGAACTGGTTACACATTTGTAGGGGGGAGTAATGAAGATAATTAAGAAGCTTTTATCATGCTCTCTTTTTATGCAGTTACTCGTTATTTTTTTTATAACAGGTCTTACGATATTTATTGTTCTTGCAGGTTCATTCAAATACATTGTTTCTCATAACCTTAAAGATACTATCCAGCCACACGTTGAATACTATGTTAAATCTCTTATTTCTGATATCGGTACTCCTCCTAATATCGAACGTGCAAAAGAAATCGTAGACTCAACACCTTTAGGAATTCAAATATATGGGCCTGGTTTACAATGGTCATCTTTTAAACCTCTAAAACACCAGCGTAAATTAGAATATATATCAGCAGAACAACCTGGGGTTACTTATGCTAAATCTGATCATGATTTCTATATAAATGTTGAAAAAAACGAATATAAATACACATTTAAATATAGCCTTTTTGATGAAGATACAGGGCATAACCCAGCAGGTATTGCAGTTCTTCTGGCAATAGTTTTAATAGTTTTATTGTGCTACTTGCTAATCAAAAGATTATTCAAACCAATCAAATGGATTGAAGAAGGTACGATTCAATTTAGCCAAGGAAACTTTGACCATAAAATAAGAATAAAAAACTGTGATGAACTAGGAAGGCTTACTCACGAAATCAACCATATGGCACAAGAAATCAAAAAAATGCTGGAATCAAAACAACAGTTGCTTCTTGCTATAAGCCACGAGTTAAGAACACCACTAACAAGAACAAAACTATCTTTAGAATTTATCGAAGATGGGCAAATAAAATCTAAGATATCTGAAGATATTCATGAAATTGAAAATTTAATTAATGACCTTCTCGAAAGCGAGAGGCTATCATCTGATTATTGCTCTCTAAATTTAACTAATGAGCCTTTAGGGGACACTATAAACCAAACAATTAATAAATATTTTCAATCTCATATAAGCCGCATCGGATTTACAACCAAATCAGATTCAATATCTGCAACAATTGATAAACTAAGGGTTCAGCTACTCCTTAAAAATCTAATAAACAATGCCTTAAACTACTCAAAAGACAAGGTTGAAATTGAGATATCGACTGAAAATAATATCAATAATTATCAATGCATTATAACCATTTCAGATTCAGGAATTGGCATTCCTCCATATGCTCTTGAGCATATTACGGAGCCATTTTATAGAGTTGACCCATCAAGACATAAAGATACAGGGGGGCATGGGCTTGGGCTTTATCTATGTGAGCTAATTGTAAAAGCTCATAAAGGCAGATTAGTATTTGAATCCGCTGAAGGAAAAGGAACTACAGTAAAGATTTTTTTACCCGTTATGTTGCACTAATAACAGGCTACTTGCGATCACTTTTTTTCTTTTTCATCTCAAGTGGTAAATTGGTTTCATTGTCTTCAACAATCAGTACTCGTTTTTCTTTAACGCTCATTTTTCTGCCTTTTATCTCGTACGCTAAGTTAAAACATTATTCCTATATACCTTATATATTATTTTATATAAAAAACCGATTTAAGATAGGCTAAGTACCCTTCATCCTTACACATAAGTTTCCCTGGCGAGTCGCTAATCTTAGCAACCGGCTGCCCATTACAGCGTGTCATTTTAATTACTATTTGTATTGGCTCATAACCAAGGTCATTGGTTAGATTGGTTCCTATGCCAAATGCGACCTTGCAGCGCTGATGAAAGCGATCATAAATCCGCAGGGCTAAGGGAAAATCTAGGCCATCACTAAAAACCATCCTTTTGGTTTTCGGATCTATGCGCATATTTTCATAATGTGCAATCAGTTTTTCACCCCACTCAAATGGGTCACCCGAATCCTGACGTGCCCCATCAAACAGCTTGGCAAAATAAAGGTCAAAATCTCTTAAAAAGGCATCGAAACCAACAACATCGGATAACGCTATACCAAGGTCTCCACGATATTCCTGCGCCCAAGTTTCAAGGGCAAATTTTTGCGAATCCCGAAGGCGTGGTCCAAGAGCCTGTGCAGCTTGTAAAAATTCATGCGCCATGGTTCCTATTGGTGTCAGGCCATATTTTTTAGCAAGATATACATTGCTGGTACCAGCAAAATTATCAGCTAGATGATCTTTGAGGGAAACTATGACCTTTTCCTGCCATTCTCTAGAAAACCTTCTTCTTGTCCCAAAGTCTGAAACCATGAACTTTGAGTTGTCGGGGTGTGATTTCACCAGATCAATCTTATCGAAAAGACGGCGCTCCCCTTCTGCATAGTCTGGATTATAGTGTTGGTCAGCAAAATAGATCTGATTTACTATTGCCAGCACCGGAACTTCAAACATTATGGTGTGCAGCCACGAGCCCTGAATAACAATCTCCATTTCTTCATTGGCAGAGACCTTGATATATTCCCTATTTAATTGAAAGAGGCGTAGAAATTCAACAAAATCATCCTTAATAAACCGAAGGTTACGAAGGTATTCAAGCTCTTCTTTTGTAAACCTTAAACTGCACAGGTTATCCAATTCAACGTTTACCTTTTCTACATACCCTCTTAAATCCACCCCTTCGGTTCTGCACTTAAAGCGGTACTCAACTTCTGCCTGCGGAAAATGATGCAGCACAACCTGCATCATGGTGAATTTATAAAGATCAGTATCTATTAGAGACTGAATAATCATTAGATATTCTCAATTTCAATATGCTGCGCGGTTGTTACAAATCTGGCTCCAGCTGATTTCATCTCCTCAAGGGCTTGTTCAACAGTGTCAACTGCAATGCCCCTGCAGGCTCCAAGATTAACAATTACATCGAAGCCAGCATTTAATAGCTGCAATACAGTGGTCTTAACACAGTAGTCAGTTGCCAGTCCGCCTGCAATAACGGTTTTTATCCCCTTGGCGAACAAAAATTCAATCACCCCTGTGCTCATCTTACCAGCCAGATCGTGATAGCAAGCCCCGTACGGGTGCATATTCGGCTCTACCCCCTTCCAGACAAAATAATCGTAATCAATTACCTTTGGTAAACCATGTATAAGTTCAAACCCTTTGGTTCCAGGGACTGCATGTTCTACCCAACGGATATCGGCATCTGGCTCATTCTCAATGGGTGAAAACTGCGGCTTTTCATCAGTTGCTACCCAGACTGCTCTGGGGCTGTGGGCATCTTTTGAGCCGATCCTGAGCGATGCTCTTCGTGCCTGTTTATTGAGCTCGTCGGCGATCTGGTCACCTTCAGGAACAGGTAGCTCATCGGGACACACCGGGGTAAAGGTATTTTGGGCATCAATATCGAAACTTGCTACCTTAGAAATATCCTGCAGTTCAACGCATGATTCATTAGTTTCCATATTCTCCCCTTTCGATAATTCCCTGAATTTAACAACCTTACCCACAACCTACCTCTTATTGTTTAGACAGCATTTACTCAAAATCTGTTTAATAGTAAAAAAAGCTGCATTAATATAAGCATAGCTTATCTATATAACCATGAAAGAACACTATTTTCCAAAGCAAATCATCTTGCGTAATCATCTTGAAACAATTGTTACTTAAATTACATATGTTATTAATTACACAGTGTTTTTGCACTGCAGCATCTACATAAGTATCCATTAATTTTCTTCACTATCCAGATAAAATGTGATACAGTTCGCACTTTATTAGTGATAAAAAGTATCAGGAAATAAACTGCTTCGGACATAAAGCAGGCTATTAGAACGATAGAAACTGGGCTAAGCACTTGTAATATCACAATATCTCACAAGTAAAAAACCAAGACAATTAAGATTCTGACTAAAATTTATATTTAAGGGGTAATTCAAATGCGTTTTACACAACCGCTTCTATCAATAGCATTCGCCGCTATGGCAAGCACATCGGCATATGCTCTTGAGCAAGTAACAAGTTTCGGTTCCAATCCAGGAAACATCGAAATGTTCAAATATGTACCAACCAGCGAGCCAGAAAATGCTCCACTGATGGTTGTACTACATGGCTGTACACAGACACCAGAAACATATAATAACCTAACTGGCTGGGAAACTCTTGCAGAGCGATACGGCTTCTACATGATGCTTCCTAAGACAACTACTGCTAACCAGGCTAAAGGTTGCTTTAACTGGTACGAACCAGGTGATTTTGAACGTGGTAAGGGTGAAGCGCTTTCGATTGAAAACATGATTAACACCATGACCTCTACTCACTCAATCGACACCACAAAAATATACATCACAGGTCTTTCTGCGGGTGGCATCATGGCTCTTGATCTAATGGCATCTTACCCAGATGTATTCGCTGGGGGTGCAGCATGGTCACTTGCTCCTGCCAACCTTGCCCGCGACCTGAACAAGGCAATGTCTTTATTTTACCAATCAGAATATGTAAACAAGACCCCGCAACAATGGGGAGACCTTGCTCGCCAGCTAAACCCTGGCTACGAAGGGCAATATCCAAAAGTTTCTCTAATCATGGGTTCAAACGACGAACGTTTCGATCCACGCATGCTTAACGAAGTTATGGAGCAGTGGACCAACTTAAATGGCGCAGACCAAGAACCAGAAGTGGATGAGATTTTCAGAAACACCACCCACCAAATTTATGAAAATGCTGCTGGCGAGCCTGTGGTTGAAGTATACCAGGTTCAAGGCATGATACACGGTAGCTCGGTTGACGTTTGTGTTGAACCTTGTGACGAAGACCAGGGTGGAGATGATTCATATGACTACACATGGGATCACGACCTTTGGAGTGCATACTATTCTGCTAAATTCCTAGGTCTATTAGGAAATAACCCTCAACCATTGAAGGTTTCTATCACTTCTCCACAAGAAGCTGCAATAGTAAAAGATACTATCACTGTAACAGCTACAGCAATGAGCGATAACGAAGAAGTTAGTAGCGTTGAGTTCTATACCAACGATAATACAACTCCTGAATGTACCGATATCGAAGCACCATATGAGTGTGCTATAGACACAACTATATTTGCTGAAGGTGCACTTTCAATCACTGCAAAGGCATTCGCGGTAACTGAAGAAGATGAAGACACAGTAAATGTAACTATTCAAAACATCGTTCCGGCATGTCAGGATTGGGAAACCACTGTAAGCGCTCACGAAACTGCTGACCGCGCATACTCTGAAACAGTTTGTACCGGCACACTTTACGGAACTTACTGCTTCGGCGGTGAAATGGTTACTACATGGTACGCTGAAGGTTCAGATGACAACCTTGGTACCAATGGAAATGCAACTATTACCCTGAAAGAAGAAATCCAGGGGGTCTTTGAGCAAGGAGCATGCCCAACTGAGGATACTGTTGCTCCTATTATCACACTGACCGGTGATGCAGAAATCACTATTTACAAAGGTCAAAGCTTCCAAGATGCAGGTGCTACTGCAACCGATAACGTAGATGGCGATATCACTGCAAACATCACTGTAACCGGTAGCGTAGATACCAATACTGTTGGCGCTTACGAACTTAAATATAACGTAAGTGATGCTGCTGGCAACACTGCTACAGAAGTAACCAGAACTGTAAACGTTATCGCTGACACTACTGCCCCTGAGATTACCTTAAACGGTTCAAACCCAATGAGCGTTGACCTTGGTTCAACCTTCTCAGACCCAGGCGCAACTGCGATGGATAATGTAGATGGCAACATCTCTGCAAACATCGTTGTAACTGGCTCAGTAGATACCTCAAAGTCTGGTACCTACGAAGTTAAATATAATGTAACCGATGCCGCTGGCAACCCAGCAGCTGAAGTTATTAGAACAGTTACTGTAGCAGCTGATACTGTAGCTCCAACTCTTACCCTTCTTGGCCATAACCCGCTATCTATCTGGCAAAATGATCCATTTGAAGACCCTGGCGCTACTGCAACTGATAACGTAGATGGTGATATTACAGCAAACATTGTTGTAACAGGATCTGTTAATAATACTGTTGCCGACACATACACGCTTACATACACAGTATCTGATGCCGCTGGTAACGAAACAGTTAAAACAAGAGATGTAATTGTTTCAAGAGACTTCTCTAAACCAAGCTTAGTATTAGAAGGTGAAGCAGAAATCACTATCTATGTTGGCGATGCTTTTGTTGACCCAGGTGCAACATCAATTGATAACAGAGATGGAAACATCAGCGATAAAATTGTTGTTACTGGTGCAGTAGATAATCAAACAGTTGGCACATACGAGCTTGCATACAATGTAAGTGATGCAGCTGGCAATCCTGCTGATGAAGTTTTCAGAACAGTAAATGTAATTGCTGATACAGAAGCTCCTGTAATTACTATGAAAGGCAGCAACACAATCACCTTAACAGTAGGCCAAGCCTATAACGAGCAAGGTGCAAATGCTATCGATAACCGTGATGGCGATATCTCTGCAAGCATTGAGATTGTTAGCAATGTTGATGCTGGCGTAGCTGGTACATATGAAGTTACATACAACGTAAGTGATGCCGCAGGCAACCCTGCAGACGAAGTAATCCGAACCGTAATCGTTCTTGATGCGCCACAATGTACTGACTTCACCGACACTGCAGCAAACCATGCAGCAGCTGGCCGCGCTTACTCTGAAACAACAACCGAAGGTCAAACCTGCTATGGCACAATCTGCTGGGGTGGAACCGAAGTTACCAGATGGTATGCAAATGGTTCAAATGACGATATGGGCACCAACGGCAATGCAACAGTAACTCTAAAAGAGATCGAAAATGGCTTTGAGATTGGCGCATGTCCTGCAGAGCCAACAGCTCCTGTAATAGTGTCTTACGATGTTGTTACCCTTGATTACTACAAAGCTGTAATCACAGGTGTTGCATCTGATGCAGATGGTGATATCGACCGAGTGGTACTCGGCCTTGGAGCTGTTACCGGGCTAATATGTGAAGGCACAACAAACTTCACCTGTAATCTTAACTGGGATGACTACGGTTTCCAGGTTGGCGGAGAAATCTCTCTATCGGTTGCTGCCTATGATACTCGCGAAGAAGTTTCCAATATTGAGACCTTCCTTGTAACCAGACCAGAAGCACAAGCTCCTGCTATCAGCAATATTCAACATTCAATATCTGGTTCCATGCTGACTATTACTCTGGATGTAGCTGACGTTGAAGATGATATCGATGTTGTTCAGATCGTAAGAGTTGATGACATAGGTGGAATCAGCTGTGAGAATACATCTGGCACCCAGTACAACTGTTCAGTTGACCTTATCGGTACAACCCATGCCGATATGGTATTTAAAGCTGTAGCTGTTGACCTTACCGAGAATAGAACCGACTCAGCAGAATTTACTATCCCGTGGTGGGGGGTATCAGAGGCTTGCTTTACAGCTAAGAACAGTGAACACGCTAGCGCCGGCCGTGCAGAACAAAGATACGGAGTTCTGTACTATTCAATCGGTGCGGGCACCTATCTTGGGCAGGCCGGAGACATAACTTCACTTGAAGAGACATCTCCTGGAGTTTGGTCAAAGGTAAATAGCTGTAACTAACATCTGCTTAACTGAAAAATAAAACTTAACGCAAAGACGCGACTTTGCTTGTACTTTTTTGCTCGCTTTTTTATCTTCTTTTTAGAAGGTATAAAGGCAAGGCTCATGCCTTGAAATACAATTAATACAAATAACGTCTAAACGTTCACATAAAGCCCTTCTATCTCTGAATAGAGGGGCTTTTTTATTGAACAAACAGTGTTCTAAACTATTCTCAATATATATACCTTTAAAAAACAGAGGCTGTAATGGAAGACAATAAACAACCCACCATGATGATCGCTGAGGATGAGAATATCATCCGCATGCTTTTGAAGGCTGTTGCCAAAGAAACAGGCTTTGAAGTTGTTGCAGAGGCAGAAAACGGCCGTGAAGCAGTTGATATTTTTCGGGTTGTTAAGCCTGATATCACCCTTATGGACATAAATATGCCAAAACTTACCGGACTTGAGGCACTGGAAAAGATTCACGAAACTAACCCTGGTGCTTGCGTAATTATGCTTACATCAGTTGCAGATATGGATTCTGTGCGCAAAGCTATTGATCTTGGGGCCGCAAACTATATTTTGAAAGATACCCCGGTTGAAGAAATTGAGGAGATGATTCGTGATACATGGACCCTTCACTGCGGCACACTTGAGGAAAATCCATGAGAGAAAAATATGATCTTAACGAGCTTCTCAAAGAGATTAAGGAAGAGCGAGGCATAGACTTACGGGCCCCGAAAAATACTCGGGTATCTCAGCAAGGCATCAAAGAGATGTTTGCTCAAAACAAAAAAGATGATTCCGATTCTCTTGCTAATGATGCTCTCAATAGCAATGCACCTTGTAAAAACACACTTGCCGATTTAAAAGAAGAGACAGGAGATACTGATGCGGAATAATCCCCGTTTCTACGAACTTTTAATTGAAGAATCAGTAATAACAGAAGAAGATGCCGAAAAACTGCGCCAAAAATATGCCAATGATGCTGTTGAAGTATTAAATCATATGGTAAAAAGCGGTGCCAAAGACAAAGAGTTTTTAGGCAAATTATGGGCTGATACCTTCAACCTTTCATATGTAAACCTAGAAAAAACTATCTTTGTAGAAAGAGCACTGGAAAAGCTTCCCGAAGAATTTGCGCGCGAAAATGAGATCATCCCAATCTATATGTTTGAAAATGTTGTCACTGCAGCAATGGCAAACCCGATTGATGAATCTGTCAGAAGGGAAGCAGAAATTCTATCCGGATGCCCAATCAGCCCGGTATTCTCATTCGCAGATGAAATTGAAGATGCAATAGACGTTCAGTATCACAGCAAAGACTCTCTTGATGAGCTGGTAAATAAGATATCAAGTAATTCGCTTTTTAAATCGACCGGCAAAATTACTGTAGAACAAATGCAAAAATTAGCTGGTGACCAAGCCAGCGTTGAGCTAGCTAGAAACCTTATGTTGATGGCGATAAAAGAACGTGCCAGTGATATCCACATCGACCCGATGGAAGAAATAATTTTTATCCGCTTTCGCATAGACGGAGTATTACAGGACAGGCTAAAACTGGACAAGTCCCTGCTGGCACCACTAATTACCAGGCTTAAGGTGCTTTCCGATCTGGACATTACCGAAAGACGTCGCCCGCAAGATGGCAGAGTTAAGCTGGAAATGCGTAATAAAGCTATAGATTTTCGTATATCCTGCATGCCAACAATCTATGGTGAAAAAATTGTACTGCGTGCTCTTGGCCAAATAATTACCAACGAAATTCCCAGCATAGACGAACTGGAGCTTTCCAACGAAAACTACAAAGTTATACGTGAAGTAGTAGATACGCCTAATGGAATATTCTTTGTTACCGGCCCAACCGGCTCAGGTAAGACTACCACCCTATTTTCAGTATTAAAACACTTGAACAAACCAGGTGTTAACGTTATGACTGTAGAAGACCCTGTAGAATACCGCCTTCCACGTGTAAATCAGGTACAGGTAAACTCTGCCATAGGCTTTGATTTCTCTAAAGCACTACGTTCATTCCTGCGCCAAGATCCTGATGTTATTCTGATCGGCGAGATTCGTGATCTAGAAACTGCAAAAATAGCTTCTCAAGCAGCGCTAACAGGCCATCTAGTACTCGCATCTATCCATACCAATAGTGCACTACAAGCAGTTACCAGACTCATTGAGATCGGTGTGGAGCCATTTCTGGTAGCTCCATCAATTATCGGAGTTATGGCACAACGACTCGTACGCCGCATCTGCCCTCACTGCAAAGAAGAATACGAACTAACACCCGAAGAAATAAACCAATACTTTATCTGGGATGGGGAAACTCCGGTAAAATTTTATCGAGGACGTGGCTGCATCGACTGTTTTCATACCGGATACAGTGGCCGGATAGCAATCCAGGAGATCTTTATTATTGATGAAGAGATTCGGGGCATGGTTGCAGAAGGAGCATCCATATTGGAGATTGATAAAGCTGCGAAAAATCAGGGCTTCAAGACCATGCGTTATGATGGTTTTAAAAAGGTACTGATGGGCTTTACCACCGTTGATGAAATTGAAAGAGTAACTGCAGCGGATTAGAAAATGCAACCAGAAATAAATCGCTACGTCATTTCTGAGAATGACGCATATATTCCTTTGCGCCAATCATTCTGACCCAGTCACAAAAGCTCTGCAACACCTATTAGATTAAAGGTTGGCAGGTTTAACTCATCATAAAGAACGCGAACTGCGTCACAAATTTCTTCAAATTTTAATATTCCAATGCTATATTAGCTATTTATAATCAAATACTTATTAATGATTTTCTATCTACATGGAATTGAGATGGAAAACAAATAATAATCAACCTAACAGGACAAACAAATGATTAAGCAACTAGCCTCAGCTATTGGCCTTGTCGGACTTATAGCATCTTCATCCAGCTATGCAGTTCAGGCCGCATCTGACTATCTTCGTATAACCGATGAAAATGGTAAGATTCAGAAAACACCATGGGTAACCAACACTCCTATTGGTTCAACCAATACAACTGCAGAACGCGCAGTAATCGCCATCCACTCTATAGGTCAGGATGCGATCTGGTATTACGACGGCATTGAAGAAGCTGCACAGCTTGCCGGTGAGCTTAATAATACTATGCTATATTCCCTTCAATTTCTTAGAGGAAGTGAAATACTTAATAATAACCTTCAATCTGATCTGGAGATCAAATACTGGGCAAATCATGATGGCTGGAAAAACGGCGAACCATCTGTAAACAACTGTGCCGAAAACACTTCTACTGTTGGTGAACATGAAAGCGCTGGCCGCGCATACTCAGAAACAACTACCGAAGGTGGAACTTGCTGGGGCACATTCTGCTGGGGCGGTACAGAAGTTACTACATGGTATGCAACAGGATCTGACGATGAGCTGGGAACGGATTCATCATCCAGCGTAACTTTGTTTAATAATTCGCTCACAAGTGACTGGTTTGAAGCAGGTAACTGCCCTGACAATGTAGGCACCAACCCTGGATATAGCTCATACGCATTTGTTGATGTCGTTATGAAAGAGCTTCTGGATGAAACCAGATATCCAAACCTAAAACAAGTTGTAGTAGCCGGGCATTCCGCTGGTGGTCAATTTGTTAACCGCTATGCAGCAGGAAA
>QZLE01000066.1 GCA_004796365.1 Gammaproteobacteria bacterium
CCCTTTGGTTTAGCCCAGAAACATCCAAGGTAGAAGGTTGAGAAGAGAGATATTAATTTATTAATGTCCTCATTCTTGGTATGTGCTGAGCTAAACCAAAGGGCTTAGCTGTTGTACTAACTTATTTCTGTTTGCGTAACCCGGTAATAAATATAATTGATGCAAAAATTAGATAACCTATCGGAGGCAGAAATGGAATCTCTTCCTCTTCAGGAATTGGCTCATAGTCCCAGTTCACTGCGAAGTTACCGGTTGCCCCATCTTTACCATCAATTGCGATCATAAAGGTTTGTCCAGCAGTGACCTGAATCGATATTTGGCAGTTAGTTTCCGGCGCCTCTGCATCATCACAAGATGCAATCTCAATCAGCGAGCTAATATCTGTTCCTGAATAAATTGCAAGTAAGGTATCAAAGTCACTGCCGTATGTATCAAATGTATAAGTGCCATCTTCAGGTGCTTGCCACTCCATCCATACAGAACTGCCGCCGGTATTGCCAGCATGATTCGGTTCTGAAGGCTCCTTGGTGGCAAACTGGTTATCACCGTTTAGACTTCCTTCATTTGCGCTAGGTAAAGCCAGTGGAGTTGCAAATTCACTACCGTCGGTTTGGAATAGTTCCTCAAGGTCAAGTCTGTGGGTCTGAATTCCACTCTTAGGATCGGTAAGTAGAGGCCCGCTGCTTTTAAGCATGCTTTCAATATCGTCAATAGTGTAATCAGGGGCAGAATAATATGAACGCGCAACTGCAACTGCTCCGGCGACATGGGGGGATGCCATCGAGGTTCCGGCCATGGTATAACCCCCGGCAGTGATTAGTGCTCCCGGTGCAAGAATATCAAGAATCGGACCGCTGTTGGAAAAGCAGGCTACTTTATCAGCACTTGATGCACTATCGGTACACACACCATAAGAAAGTCCGCCGACGTTGGCATCGTAAACGGCACCAACGGAAATTACATTGCTGTTACAGGCTGGGCTGCTGATTCCATTGTCATGATTGTCGTTTCCAGATGAAATGGTTGCCAAAATTCCTACGTTGCGAGCGTATTGAAAATAAGTTTTATAATAGTTTTCGCAATGAGCAGATTTTTCAGAACCATCGCCAAGACTAAGATTCATGGCAACAATGTTATACGTACTTTGATTTGAAACCGTCCAGTTAATAGCAGAGATAATATCAAAGCTACTGGCAGAGCCATTTTTGAACACATCAAGTACAGCAAGCTTGGCCTCCGGCGCAGTACCTAATACAGTGGCACTTACATTAGTTCCATGGCCGTTATCATCTAGTTCACCATCATCAGTAGCAATATCATCGACATAAACTACCTTGCAACCTGCCGGTACGCCAGGAGAGGTACAGTTACCGAAATCACTATGGGTATAATTTACACCGGTATCAAGAACAACAACAGTGGTATTTGCGCCGCCTGCTCCGCGGCTATTTACAAATGGTTGCGATATAAGTGGAAGACTTTGACTTAAAGTCGGCTTAAAAAATTCCTCTGCATATATACCCTTTACCTGAGGGTTTAGTAAAAGTGAGTTCAGCGCAGATATTGAATTAATACGAACGGTCATCGCTGGCAGATGAGAGAAGTCCTTGATGATGTTTTCACCCTTAAATATATTAAATCCCGGTTTAAATGAGCTCCAAAACGTTTGTTTTAATAAGCTGGAGCGATTTTTTAGCTCTTTAATCCGATCTGAAAAGGCATACAAGGGAAGTTTTTGGCTTAATTGTGCGCTGAACTGAAAAGAGGCTTCGCTATCTTCCAATTGGATCAAGAAGCGTTTCGGTGTTTTCTCCAAAAGATCAGACCTTAACTTAACAAGATCAGTTATGTTTACCAGCTTAGACTCGTCCATAAGAAAATTTGTAAATGCTGCCTTATTCTCAGCTAGTGATAAAGAACCCTCAGCTAGTGATAAAGAGCCCTCAGCTAATGATAAAGAGCTGAAACCAGCAAGTATTAAAAACATCAGCGCAGTTATAGAACGCATAGTAAGCCCCAGTATAAAAAAGTTAATCCCTGCCTGCGCGGGATGATGTACCATGTTTATAATTAAATCAGGTAGGCAAAGTTAACCAAGAAATATGTCACTCTTATGACTCAATTGTTAAAGTTTTGTTGGCTTTGCATTAGAAAA
>QZLE01000189.1 GCA_004796365.1 Gammaproteobacteria bacterium
AGTTATGAGGGTGCAAAGCATGCAAGAAAATGTAATTTGGTTCGAGAATCTAGGGATGGATGATGTTGAGCGCGTTGGAGGAAAAAACGCATCACTTGGTGAGATGATCAGCCACCTATCCAAAGCTGGGGTTCAGGTTCCTGGCGGCTTCGCTACTACAGCGGATGCATTTTGGAGATTTTTGGATCAAAGTGGTTTACGCGACAAGATAAACCAAAGGCTGGAAAATCTGGATACAGACGACGTTACTGCTTTGGCAGAAGCTGGTGCCGAAATCAGACAACTAGTTATTGATACTCCGTTTACTCCAGATTTTGAAGCAGATATAAGAGCTGCATTTGAAAAGATGGAAGCAGATGCAGGTGGCGATTTGGCTGTAGCTGTACGTTCATCTGCAACTGCAGAAGATCTGCCGGATGCTTCTTTTGCTGGGCAGCAGGAAACATTCCTAAACGTTCGTGGTTTAGACAATGTTTTAATTGCGATGAAGCATGTATTCGCATCACTATATAATGATCGCGCAATTTCTTATCGTGTGCACCAGGGCTTTGAGCATAGCCAGGTAGCGCTTTCTGCTGGTGTTCAACGTATGGTCCGTAGCGACATAGGTGCTGCCGGCGTGATGTTCTCAATTGATACTGAATCTGGTTTTGACCAGGTAGTATTTATCACTTCTTCCTACGGCCTCGGTGAAACTGTAGTGCAAGGTGCGGTTAATCCAGATGAATTCTATGTTCACAAGCCAGCACTAGAAGCAGGCAAGCATGCAATTCTGCAAAGAAATATTGGCAGTAAGGCTATCAAGATGGTTTATAGTGCTTCAAAAGAGCATGGTAAATCAGTCGAAACTGTTGATGTTGATGCTGCTGATAGCAATAAGTTTTCACTTACTGATGCAGAAGTTACTGAACTTGCCAAGCAGGCGGTAATTATTGAAAAGCATTATGGTCGCCCAATGGATATTGAGTGGGGTAGAGATGGTAATGACGGCAAGCTTTACATTCTGCAGGCACGCCCAGAGACTGTTCAAAGCCGCACAGGTCAAGTAATCGAGCGTTACGTACTTAAAGAAAACGGTGGCGATGCCATCGTAACCGGTAGAAGTATTGGTCAGAAGATTGGTGCCGGTAAAGTTAGAATCGTAAATGACATTTCTGAGATGACAAAGGTTCAGGAAGGAGATGTTCTTGTAACTGATATGACTGACCCTGATTGGGAGCCAGTTATGAAAAAGGCTTCTGCGATTGTTACAAATCGCGGTGGCAGAACGTGTCATGCTGCAATTATTGCGCGTGAGCTTGGTATTCCTGCTGTTGTAGGTTGTGGTAATGCGACTGCTAAGATCGAAGATGGTGTTGATGTAACAGTTTCTTGCGCTGAAGGCGATACTGGTTATATTTACAAAGGCCTGCTAAATTTTGAACTTAACTCAATCAGTCTTGATTCAATGCCAGAGATACCGTTTAAGATTATGATGAACGTTGGCAATCCAGAGCGTGCATTTGATTTCCAGCGACTGCCAAATGAAGGTGTTGGCCTAGCGCGTCTTGAGTTTATTATTAATAGAATGATAGGAGTTCACCCAAGAGCCCTTCTTAATTATGAAACTCAACCTGCTGAAACAAAAGAGATTATTGACCAGCAAATGGCTGGGTATTCTGATCCGGTTTCATTCTATGTGGAAAAACTAACCGAAGGCATTTCTACACTAGCTGCAGCATTCGCACCTAAACCAATTATTGTTCGTATGTCTGACTTTAAGTCGAACGAATACGCTAATTTGATTGGTGGCGACATGTATGAACCGGAAGAAGATAACCCGATGCTTGGTTATCGTGGTGCTTCACGTTATATTTCTGAAGATTTTCGTGCTTGCTTTGAGCTTGAATGTAAGGCAGTACGCAAAGCTCGTGATGAGATGGGGCTTGATAATGTTTGGATTATGGCTCCATTCGTGAGAACCCTGGAAGAGGCAGAACAGGTAATCGAGCTACTTAAAGAAAACGGCCTCGAGCGCGGTAAAGACGGTCTTAAGGTTATGATGATGTGTGAGATTCCATCCAATGCAATTCTTGCAGATCAATTCCTTGAGCACTTCGACGGCTTCTCAATTGGTTCAAATGACCTTACTCAGCTGACACTTGGTCTAGATCGTGATTCTGGTTTAATTGCGCATCTATTTGATGAGCGTAACCCTGCGGTTAAGGCTCTCCTACACATGGCGATCCAGGCGTGCAAGAAAGCAGGCAAGTATGTTGGTATCTGTGGTCAGGGCCCTTCAGATCATCCAGATCTAGCTAAATGGCTGATGGAAGAGGGTATTGAGAGTGTTTCTCTAAACCCCGATACAGTTGTAGAAACATGGATGTATCTGGCTAACCAGGAAACTTAATAGTACCCATAGGTTAATTCATAAAAAAGGCAGCCAAATGGCTGCCTTTTTTGGTATCTGCCTTGGATAATATCCTACTTAAATAACATCTTATATTTCATCAACTATAATTTTATTGTGGTTTTTTTTTGAATTCGTGGATGGATAACTTTTGAGCAGGCAAAAAAGTCTAACCAAAACTTACTTTTATAGCTTATCTGGATTAACTGTTATTCTAACAGTGATTTTCGGCCTTGTTTGGATGGAAAAAGAGATCTCATCTTTCAATAAAGAGTCAGAGGATATAGCTAATAATTATATACTTGCTCAAAAAAGTAAAATTAAATATGAAGTCGAAAATGTCCTTGATTATATTGGGTATCAAAGATCAATTGCTGAGCAGAGAGTTAAGGAAGAGGTTAAGAATAGAACAACAGAGGCTTTTCATGTAATTCACCATATATATGAGCAAAATAAGCATAAGCATAAAAAAGAAATTGAAAAGTTAGTAAAAAATGCGCTACATCCCGCCAGCTGGGATAATGGTAGCGGTTATTTTTTTGCCTTTGATACAAATGCAATTGAAACTGTTAACCGGAATAACACTAGTCTTGTAGGCAAGAGCATGTGGAGCTTCAGGGATAAAAAAGGCAAGTATGTAGTTAGGGATATGCTTACTGTTGTAGCCCAAAATGGTGAGGGTTACGTAAATTACCATTGGGATAAACCAAGTACTCCTGGCAAAGAGCAAAAGAAGATATCCTACGTGAAGTTGTTTAAACCATTAAATTGGGTCATAGGTAATGGTAAGTACTTAGAAGACCAAACCAAAATTATCCAGGAGGAGACTAAACAAAGGATCTCTAAAATCGTATTAGAAGGTGATAGATACTATTTTGCCGGAACTTATGGTGGAGTATCTCTTATTGGCCCAGCTCTTGGCAGGAATGTTTATGATGTAACGGATGTTAATGGTGTAAAAATTGTTCAGGAACTAATTAAAGCAGCGCAATCAGGTGGTGGTTATGTTGAATATGTAATGCCAAAGTTCAAGGATGAAAAGCCGTTGCCAAAAATTAGTTACTCTGTCGCAGTTCCTGAATGGGATTGGTACATAGGTTCTGGTATTTATATACATGAAATCGATGAAATCATAGCTCAAATGAAATTAGAGCTTAATCAAAAGATTAATGAGTTTATTCTCAAATATTTGATCATAGCGTTGATATTAATATTAGTAATAATTGCTGTTGCCAAATTTGTAACAGCAAAGATAGATAAAAACTTAGAGTCGTTCTTCGATTTTTTTTATCGTAGTTCAGATGAGAATACAAAGATTGATGAAGAAAATATTAATTTTACAGAGTTCCATCGCTTAGCAAGATATGCCAATGAAATGCTTGAAAGGCGTATAAAGGCTGAAGTAGCAGAGCAAAAGAATTATCGCCAGTACATGGCTATCTTTGAGTCAGCTATTGATGCAATAATGTTGTTAGATCCAAAGCTGGGCTTTATCGACTGCAATCCTGCTACGCTTCAAATGTTCCATCTACAGGATAAAAAGCAGTTTATTAATGTACAACCACATCAGATTTCACCCGAATATCAAGCTAATGGTTCAAATTCGCAAACTGAGGCCAGAAAATATATCGATAAAGCTCTTGATATTGGTGCTTGTAGATTTGATTGGATGCATAAGCGTATAGATGGAGAAGAATTTTTTGCCAATGTTCAACTGATACGAATGGTTATTGATGAAAACCCTATTATATTAGCAACAGTTAGGGACATAACAGAGTACAAAAAAACTCAAGCTCTCATAATACAAACTGAAAAAATGCTGTCAGTTGGTGGCCTTGCAGCTGGTATGGCGCATGAGATAAACAACCCGCTTGCAGGTATGGTGCAGACTGCAGCAACTTTAGAAAATAGATTGCTTAAATTAGAACAGTTTGAAACTAATCTTAAGGTGGCAAAAGAGCATGATATTGATATCGATAAAATCAAATCATACATGCATGATCGTGGGATTGACCGTATGGTTACAACGATCAGAGAATCTGGTAGCAGGATTGCAGATATAGTTAAAAATATGCTTAATTTTGCACGAAGCCAGGATGCTCAAAAAGCTCGGTATTTAATCACTGATCTTGTAGATAAGTCTTTAGAGCTTGCAGCGATAGATTACAATCAGAAAAAGCATTATGACTTTAAAGATATCGAAATAGTAAAAGAATATGCAGAATCGATCCCAGAAGTCATTTGTGAACCAGGAATGATACAGCAGGTAATCCTTAATTTGCTACAAAATGCCGCCTTTGAGATGCATTTTGCTGAAATTGAACATCCAAAAATTATTATACGCTGCTGGTATCAGCTGGACAAAAGCATGGTTGGAATCGAAATTGAAGATGTAGGATCGGGAATTCCACCGGAAATAAAGCACAAACTGTTTGAACCTTTCTTTACCACTAAAACCGCCGGTATAGGAACAGGTCTTGGATTAAGTGTATCTTATTATATTATTTCCAAGGATCACGATGGTGAGATAAGCGAGATTTCCGAACCTGGGAATGGAGCAAAATTCAGAATTATGCTTCCTGCAGTAAAAGACTAATGTCTAGCGAAGGCTGGTATCAAGTGATTACCCGAATTGGTCGTGTAACACAAATTAATATACGTTATTCCGCGCTCAAAACACTAAGGCGTGATTTTAATTCCTTTAGAGTCTTGCGATAGCGTACAGAAGCTCCATGGGCAAATACGGAATCTACTTTAGTAAGTTCATCAATAGCCTTGATTTGATATTCAATCTCATCTAAAAGTTGTTCCTTGCAGCACTGAGTTTCAATTATTCCGCCATAAAGGTCATATGCTAGCAGCAGTTGGTCAACAGCTTCGCGGATATCGCCATTCTTAATACCTTCAATAGTATCAACTAGTGGGGTATCGCCACCGAATCTGGCTTCAATATTTCCAACTGCGCCACAAAGAGTATCTATAACATGACAAAGAAAACGGTTTTTTACCTGCGAATATAGGTTTTCCTTAACCACAAAAAATTTAGCAAATTTTGTCTTTATATTGACCTTGATAACTTCACGAAGATATTTTGATGATGCTGGTTGGACATCCTCAAATATACGCCATTCTTCAACGCTGAGTTGTGACCAGGCTTTGTGAAAATTTCTTCGGATCTGCCTGGCGATAATATTACAAAGTTCATTGTCAGCACCAACCATCACACCGATGCTACCCAACAGTTCATCAGCCAGATTGTGTTTGTTGTTAGAAACAATAGGCGTATTTTCTAAAAGGGTTCTTTTTAGATCTTCTTTAATAGACTCATTGGAAAAGTGGGGTAAGTTTAAGTTTGCAAGTTGCATGAGAACCTCTCAAATTTAAAAGCCAGATCTAACCAGAATCTGTCCCTGGTAAAGATCATAATCGTTATCTCTAGATGAAACTGATTCAAGCCTAATTCTTATTGAAGCGGTAATCGCAATAGCAGGGACTAGCCTTTTATACTTTGAAGAACCAAACCGCTGTGCAGTTAAAGCACCAAGTGCAAGCAGCCAAAGTGGGGCAATAGTAGAGCCAATTGAACTGCCAATAATCGCAAGTAAAGAAGTGCTACCGAGTCCTAACGAAGATATGGTGGCAATTCGCGAATCATTCTTGTCTGAGTTGCGCAAGAGTTTATCACCTACAATAGAAAGGCTTTCATCCAGTTTTTCACGTTTATCATCAGGAATAGAATATAGGAAAGTACGAAACATCATATCAAAGATATTCCTTTCCAGGATTGGGTAGTTTTTTTGAGCCCAAGAAGCATCTTTATCGTGGTACTTTGCTTTTAGATACTTTGCCGTATTATGGACTACAAGCCAGTAAGGAAGTCCTTTTCCCGGCCTTACTAATCTCCCTATAGAATTACTGGCTTCCTTGCTAAGCATATTATAAATGGTTCTTCCGGCGTCATGCCTCAAATCATCTTCAATCCCTAAAGACCTCTGCAAACAAATAATCTCATCCCTGTTTGCCTTCTCAATCACCGAAATAAAATCATCCGTTGAATTATCATATTTAAGAACCATAACCTCTCCCGTTCTAATATGCCTAAATAGCTCCTTTGTCCTAATCAACGTTCCATCTAAGTAAAGCATAAGAAAAAGCTAAAATATCTTCAATCGACCAGCAGCACCGGAGGGATAATTGACGACTGTTCGGTAAATAATAGAGGACAAGCGGTTAAAAAAACTAATTAAATAACCGTTAATCGTTCAGAAAATGTAAAAAAATGCACCCAATTTCGAGTATGCTATTGCGCTTATATGTAAAGTGGTTTACCCTTTGCAATCTTTTTTGGACAGGTGTCCGAGTGGTCGAAGGAGCACGCCTGGAAAGTGTGTGTACGGCAACGTACCGAGGGTTCGAATCCCTCCCTGTCCGCCAGCTCAAATATTGAAATCTTGTAAAGAAGCAAATCAAGGTTAATCTTTACATTTATTTGTAGTTAATCCCTTCCGAAGCACCGATTTACAGCAATTGTACACAACTCACAGCTAACATACGCACCGGTACGTATGACTAAAGTCATGGGTCAAAGTAGTGACTTTCTACACTGTGACGCAGTTCACAAAACGAGTAGTATTTGTTTTGGACATAAACGGACCGGTCGGTCCGTACAATTCGATGGGCTTTTAATATTAATAGGAAATGTTATGGACATTAAATCATTGTTAAAACGTACAGCATTTGCAGCACCATTTGCGGTACTTGCTTACAGTAGCGCTGCGTTAGCAGTACCTTCTCCACAACTAGTACAGACTCTTAGTCAGCCAGATGGTAGCACCATAAGTGGTAAACTAATGGGTGATGAGTATGTAAATTGGTATCAAACTTCTGATGGAAAGGTGTTTCTGTATAATAGCAACACGAATACATTTGAGTATGCTGTTGTTGCTGATTTAGAAGATGGTACACAATCTCTTGAACTTTCAGGTGTTTCAGTAAGAACTTCAACCTCTCCTGCATCAATTCAATCATTTGCTGAGACAAACTTTGCAACTGCAAGTGATGCAAAAAAACTGTTAAGCTCTTTTCACTCTAAAAAACAAAAATCAGCAGCTCTTTTCTCTCCTGCAGCTATTGAAACTGCACCGGCGGCAGTAAATTTTGATTTCAATCACGCGATAATCATGGTTGAGTTTTCAGATTATCAGGTTCAGTCAGAAGACTCTGTTTGGAGCAACAAAATATTTGGAACTGAACCAGGCACCGTTAGTCACTACTACAACGAAATCTCAAGTGGAAAAGTAAATTTTGCACCTGCTACTGAGAGTTATGGCACACCAGATGATGGTATCATAAAGGTTCAAATGACCTACCCTAACCCAAATTTAGTTGTTAATGAAAATGCACATTTAGAGCAGGGGGTTATCGAAGAAGCAATTTCAAAAGCAGATCAATATATTGATTTTTCGAGCTATGATTCTAACTATGATGGCAATATTACACCAGATGAGCTTGCTCTTACATTTATCCTTTCAGGGCCTGAAGGAGCTATAACAAAAACAACAGGTACTTGGGCGCATGTTACATATTTTGCCGGTACAATTATTGTTGACGGCAAAACTGTTAATCAGAGATATACAGCTATGGGTGAACGCCAGTGGGATCATGATGCAACGATTGGTGTTATTGCTCATGAGTGGGGTCATCAACTTTTTAATCTACCAGACCTGTATGAAGGTGAACATGACATCGGAAAATGGGGGTTGATGGGTAGCTCTTGGGGGCAATGTAACCAATATGCCTCAAATGCTGCGGGTGGTTGTCCTGCACATATGACAGGTTACTCAAAACTTAGAAGTGGATTCTATGATCCGCAAGTTGTTGAGATCAACCAATCTCCAGTAACTGTTGATTTATTCCACCACGTTGATGGCAATTTTAATATTGTCAAAATTCCAGTTGAAAACACTGAAGATTATTTCATATTAGAAAACCGTCAGTTCACTAGTTACGATGCTTCGCTTAAAAATGCTGGTGCAATGTCGAATGGCGGGGTTTTACTATCATATAAACCGGCAAGGGGTGATTTTAGAATTTTGAGGTCAGATAAAACATCGGCTGACCACAGTCAACACATGTTCTTTAAAGAGCATATTGATAGAATCGACCCTGATACTAATCCAAATACAAGATTAGATGATGGAACAAGAACAGACTTAGTTATCACAGATGTTTCTTCACCTTCTAACGTTATGAGTGCAACAATTGGTGGATATAATTATTGTGAAGATGTAACTGCAACAAATTCACAGCACGAAGCAGCTGGTAGAGCTTATAAAGAGTCTAGCGGTGGCTGGTGGTGGGCAGTGACCTACACATATTACGCTGTTGGCACAGGTGAAGAGCTTGGTAGTAGCACTGAAACGACAACACTATCTAATATCTGGGCTGGAGAGTATACAACTCAACAATCATGCCCAGCGATGATAGCTCCTTCATCACCAGTTATTAATGATTTCACTTTAGATGTAAATGCAGCTTCTGCCAACCTAAGGATCGACGTATCAGATGTTGATGGAGATATATCCATTATTGAATACAAATTGGATTCTAATGAATGGGTAGAGTTTGCTGTTTATTCTGGTGCGCAAACAAATGTGGGCAAAATAATTGACAATCTGACAATTGGTAACCATCAAGTAGTAGCGAGAGTAATTGACAAAGGTGGCAGAACAGTTCAGTCAGAAGTAATTTCTTTTGAAATTACAGCACAAAATCCACCAACGTGTTCAATCGATAGTGTAGATATCGAATCTGCAGCAAATATTACTATAACTGGAAGTTCATCTGATCCAGATGCAGATCTAGAGGGATTAGATTTAGTACTTGATAGCACTACTAACCTAGGAGTGTATTTTGATAGTGGAAGTGGAAGTTGGGGGAATATGTTTACATTTTCTCCTGCTCTTGAAGCTGGCGAGCATACTTTAGTTGCTACTGTTGTAGACCATGCTGAAAATACAGGTACTTGCACAAAAACATTTACAATTGAATACTCAGAACCTAAACCGCCAACTTGTGAAATTATTTCTGCATCTTATGACCATGTAGATAACAGGCTTGTTATTGAAGGTTCTATGAGTGATCCGAACTCAAATATTGAGGAGCTAATGATTGAGCTTGATGCTGATGGTAATCTAAAGCCTGCTTCACTTAACGGGCAGACAAGATGGGGCCTAGTTCTTTCTGAAGGGTTTGATAATTCAGTTGGAACTCACTCTGTTAAAGGTTATATATCGGATAGCTCAGGTTTGCAGAGTACTTGTGAATCTACAGTTGAAATCGCACCTCCTGGAAAGCCAGTTATTTCAGAGCTTAGTATTTCAACAAAAAATAATACCGTCACTATCGAAGGAAGTGCTACAGATACGGAAGATGATATAGAACGCATCGAAGTTGAGTTCGATAATTCTGGTGATTGGCTTACTTTAAACGGTACTTACTATTTCAAGACCGAATTTGAAGTAAGTGAAATTGGGCTACACACTTTAAAAGTTAGAGGAGTAGATCAAACTGGGCAAATTGGTGAAGTAAGTGGTCCACATTCATTTGAGATTTTTGTTGCAACTGCTCCAACTTGTGAAATAGAGTCTTTAACAGTAACGACAAAAACGGCTGCTATTGAATACAGAGGAAAGATTATATTTTCTGACGTGAATAACAACCTTGAAGAAGGGCAGCTATTGGTTAAGTTGAGTGATCATAATGACTGGCATGAGAAGAATATGACAACTGCAGAGCATTCTATGATTGATTCTTCGATATTAAATGAAATTCCTCCTGGTATACATACTTTTTATGCAAAGGTAATTGATGAGAGTGGATTGGAAACAGATTGTGGTTATGTTGAGTATGAAGTTGTTGATCTTCAAGAAGCACCAACTTGTGAGATTACAAAAGTTGAGCTTAACAATAATATTCTAACAGTTTATGGCTACTCTGCTGATGCTAACACTAACCTTGCAGAAACTAGTATTTCGGTTGATGGAGGTGAGTTAATGCCTACTTCTCATAACCAATCATTTGCTGATTACCACTGGAGCAAAGCTATTGAAAGTGCTCCTGGTGAAATTCTTCCTGGTGAACATACTGTGGTTGCAACTGTTAACGATGGTCTTGGTAATGTAGGCAACTGTTCAATTACTTTCACTGTTGAACCAGAAGGCAACCAGTGCTTCACTTCTAGCAATACAGATCACGTAGCTGCTGGCCGTGCTGAGCTTAGATATAACATACTTGTTTATGCAAATGGATCGCAAAATTATCTAGGCATGGGAACTAATACAACCTCACTAGAGGAGACTTCGCCTGGATATTGGACTAAAGTCACTAGCTGCCCTTAGTTAGTTATTAACTTACCTGAAATAAAAACCAGTGCACTTAAGGGTGTGCTGGTTTTTTATTATCAATGTGCAATAAATAAAGCCCGCTTTTAATAGCAGCAAATACGTTAAGCTTGATTTATTCAACTGTTGTTGAATCTAGTCGTGGAATTAAATGCTTGGCAGCATAAGTGTATGACTATATGATTAAAAATCGATCTTTTGTATAACTAAACTAACACAATTCTGTAGCAATTCTGTAACGCCTCGGCGGTAGGGTTGCCTTATTCGCAAAATATCATCAATTGGGGACTGTTATAATGAAATGCTGCAATATTCTGAAATCTCTAAAACTGATCCTTGTATCCAGTGTTTTCCTCTCAATAAACGTTTATGCAAATGACGTCGATTTCTCAACCACTGAATTGGACAAATACCTGTTAGTAGGGCAGGTTGATGCTAAGATTGCTGAAGGAGTTAAGGCAAGTAATCAGGAACTGGGTAGAGTTAGCAAATTACCTGATTCTGCACCAGCTGTAACCGGGCCTGGTATTGGTCCTGAAGTTAGTGATACGCCTACTTATGATGGAAATGTTGCTATTACCAGTAATCCTGGCAAGGTTAATATGTCCGATATGGATGTATATGGCAGTATTGGTGTTGATTGTGCTTCTTCATGGAAAAAATGTGCCGATAAAGGCGGTTTTTTCTCAAATACTAAGTATGACCAAGCTGCTGGGGGAGCAGGATTGACGGATATTGATCGCAACAATGGAGTTAATGTTGACGTTGATCTGTCTGCACTTACATCTGAAATAGGCACGGCAAAAGATCAGATAGCAAATCTTTCTGCAGAAACTTTTATAACAACCGATTCTGGTCTGATTGATCAGGATACCGTAGTGCAGCTTGAAGATGGCTTAAATGTAATCTCGTTTAGCGGTGTTGGTGATAATGACGTTCTTCTAGACAATTCAAATTTGATTTTTCAGGGTGGTATTGATTCCATGGCGATTGTGATTGTTCCGGAAAGCTCAAATTTTCTTGTGTCCCAGGGAAATCTTGTTATTGGTGATGGTGGGATTGGTTTGAATAATGTCTTAATCGTAACCTTAAAAGATGACAATGATACCCATATTGACCTGCAAAATAGCATTGTTAATGGAGTTGCTCTTTGGGATTTAAGTATGGGCGAAGGGGAAGTCAGTTTTGATAATGTTGGCGGTTGCACACAGGTGGTTGGTGACAAGCTAAACTTTAATGATGTGAATCTGAATCGCTGTGGCTTTTCACCAAGCGCTATTACCCCAAGCCCTGTTCCGGTACCAGCAGCAATCTGGTTATTTGGAACTGGTTTAGCTACTTTTATTGGTTTGAGAAAAAAAGCTAATATTGTTAAGAGTTAGTCTGCATTATTACATGCTATTTTTAATTGCAAACCATCTTTTAATGCAAAATATTCTGTGCATTCCTTGTTGTTTAGAATGATAGGTCTAGTGTCATAGTCAAAAAAGTAAGAAAGTTCAGATAGCCCAACTATCCCATTGCTGTTCATATCCATTTCATCATGGGTAAAAGGGAGCCCGTATAGCAAAATCAAATACAATGCTAATCCTGTTAGGACGAATGATATTGAAACGATTTTAAATTCAGTATTAATCATTGGTTAGTTCTAAAGCCTGTAAGAATGGTTCTAAATATACATTCTTTTTCATGATAACAAAATAATCATGCGACTAATGCAGTATTATTAATGCTGTGAGCATTCTGGGTATCATTCAAAAATAAGCCTGATAAGATCTCCAATGGTTTTATGTTGCTCTATAGGGTGTCGTAGTGATACGGAGTCGTCAATCTCGTAACGATTGCAGCGACCTTCACGGGTTAGTTTTACATATCCATCTTTGCTTAAGTCTCGTACTATCTGCTGCACTGTTCTTTCTGTTATGCCAATTATGTTGGCAATATCGCGCATTCTAAGAGAGTTATTATTTGCTAAACATAGCAAGACATGCGCATGGTTAGTTAAAAAAGTCCAGTGGTGTCCATTCTTGATTCCCGTTTCCTGATTTATGTAGCCTGAAAGCGGGGCAATTTTAGTATCTTTTGTCTGTGGCATAGTCCATTCGCCCAAAAATTCACGAAATAATATACGAAAATAAATTCGTGTGATAATATACGTGAGTTTTTGTTTGCATACAACCATTTAAATCAAGGAGCCGTATCAAGCTCTTTATCAACAGAATGAGGATATCTATGAAGATTAGCAAACTGCTGGTAGCCAACAGAAGTGAAATCGCGATACGAGTTTTTCGCGCAGCAAGTGAGCTTGGTATTCGTACCGTCGCAATTTATGCACGTGAAGATAATCTAAGCCTTCACCGTTTTAAGGCGGATGAGAGTTATCTTGTTGGTGATGGTAAAAAACCTATTGATGCATATCTTGATATTGACGATATTATCCGTATTGCAAAAGAAGTTGGGGCTGATGCCATCCACCCAGGTTATGGCTTCCTATCTGAAAATCCGGATTTTGTTGATGCATGTAATGAAGCTGGAATAATATTTATCGGTCCTCACTCTGAAGTTATGCGCAAGCTGGGTAACAAAGTGTCGGCTAGAAAGGCTGCGCAGGAGGCCAATGTGCCTGTTGTTCCAGCAACTGAGGCACTTCCCCAAGATTTTGATGCTGCAGCGAAAATGGCTGCAGAAGTCGGTTACCCGCTTATGCTTAAGGCAAGCTGGGGCGGTGGTGGACGTGGTATGCGTGTTGTTGAAGATGAGGCTGCCCTTAAGCCTGCTATTGAAACTGCAAGGCGCGAGGCCGCTGCTGCCTTTGGTAATGATGAGGTATACCTTGAGAAGCTGGTGCGTCGCGCTCGCCACGTTGAGGTTCAGGTTCTTGGTGATAAGCATGGTAATCTGGTGCACCTTTTTGAACGTGATTGCTCAGTCCAACGTCGTAACCAAAAGGTTGTTGAGCGTGCTCCGGCCCCATATCTTGATGATGATTTACGCCAAGGCCTTTGTGAATCTGCTTTAAGGTTATGCCGAGCTGTAGATTACACTCATGCCGGTACAGTTGAATTCCTTATGGATGCTGACACCAACGAGTTTTACTTTATCGAGGTTAATCCAAGAATTCAGGTAGAGCATACGGTTACAGAAGAGGTTACTGGTGTTGATTTAGTAAAGGCGCAGATTCATGTTGCCATGGGTAATAAGATAGGTGAAGAGATTGATGGCGATGACACAATTCTGCCTTCACAGGATAATATTCAGTTACATGGTCATGCACTGCAGTGTCGTGTTACCACTGAAGATCCTGAAAACAATTTTACCCCTGACTACGGCAAGATTGTTGCTTATCGAAGCCCAGCTGGTTTAGGTATTCGTCTTGATGGTGGAACCGCATATTCCGGTGCGGTTATTACCCCGTATTTTGATTCCCTATTGGTTAAGCTTACTACCTGGGGGCAAACAACAGACGAGGCCTCAATCAGAATGGATCGCGCCCTGCGTGAATTCCGTATTCGTGGTATTAGTTCTAATCTGTTTTTCCTGGAAAACGTTGTTGCACACCCATTATTTAGAAATGGGCAATGCACCACACGCTTTATCGATGACACTCCAGAGCTATTTGAGATGCGTGAAAGTCGTGACCGGGCGACAAAGTTACTTAACTTTATTGGTGAAGTTGTTGTGAACGGTAATCCTGAGATGAAGGGTAGGGAGGCTCCACAGCAGCCAATGGATGCACCTGTTGTGCCTTCATTTGATCTTTCTGTAGATATACCTGAGGGTTCACGCGATGTATTTAAACAACTCGGTGCTGAAGGTTTTTCTAAGTGGATGAAAGACCAGAAGCAGATACTACTTACCGATACAACCATGCGTGATGCGCACCAGTCGCTGTTTGCTACCAGAATGCGTACTGCAGATATGTTGCCGATAGCACCTTATTACAGCCGTCATCTTCCTGAGCTATTCTCAATGGAATGCTGGGGTGGTGCTACCTTTGACGTTTCTATGAGATTTCTGAAAGAGGACCCGTGGGACAGGCTAAGACAGCTTCGTGAGGCGTGTCCTAACATTCTATTCCAGATGCTTCTAAGGGCTTCAAATGCAGTTGGTTATAAAAACTATTCTGATAATGTGGTTAAGTTCTTTACTAAGCAGGCTGCAAAGAACGGTATCGATGTATTTCGTGTATTTGATTCATTAAACTGGGTTGAGAATATGCGTGTCGCGATGGATGCGGTTATTGAAAGCGGTGGTATTTGTGAAGGTACCATGTGTTACACCAGTGATATATTCGATGCCAAAAGGCCTAAGTATAAGCTGGATTACTATGTAAAAATGGCGCGCGAGTTGGAAAAAGCCGGTGCTCATGTTCTGGGTATTAAAGATATGGCGGGTATCTGTCGTCCACCTGCAATTAGAGAGTTGGTTAAGGCACTTAAGCAGGAAACAGATCTACCTATTCACTTCCACACTCATGACACCAGCGGTGGATCTATCGCAACTGTACTGGCTGCAGTTGAAGCTGGTGCTGATGCAATTGATGGTGCCGTAGACTCTATGAGCGGACTTACATCTCAGCCAAGCCTTGGTGCACTTGTTGCCGCTCTTGAGAATAGTGAGCGTAATCCAGGATTTACCTATAAAGAGCTGCAGCCAATTTCGCAATATTGGGAAAAGGTGCGTTCTTATTATAGCCCGTTTGAGCCATCGATTCGTTCTGGCACTTCTGATGTATATCGTCACGAAATGCCGGGTGGACAGTACACCAACTTACGTGAGCAGGCTCGCTCGATGGGGCTTGATCATCGTTGGTCTGAAATTGCACAGGCTTATGCCGATGTTAATCTGCTATTTGGTGATATCGTTAAGGTTACTCCATCTTCTAAAGTTGTTGGCGATATGGCGCTTATGATGGTTGCAAACGAGCTTACTCCAGAAGAGGTTGCAGATCCAGATAGAGAGATTCCTTTTCCAGAGTCAGTAGTGCAGATGTTTAAGGGGGAGATGGGGTATCCGGAAGGTGGCTTCCCCGAAGTAATTCAAAAGAAGATTTTGAAGGGTATCAAGCCGATCGAAGGAAGGGTTGGTGCATATCTTGAATCTGCGGATTTAGATTCTGAAAGGGCAAAAGTCGAAGAGATTACCGGTGAAAGCGTTAGTGATACAGATCTAGCTTCATATCTGATGTATCCAAAGGTGTTTACCGAGTATGCTGAGCACACAGAAAAGTATGGCGATGTTTCAGTACTGCCAACCCCTGTGTTCTTCTATGGTTTGCCGCAAAATGAGATCACATCATTTGATATTGATAAGGGTAAGAGCCTTATGGTTTCGCTGCATGGTAGGGCAGATCACGATGAAGAAGGCGAAGTTAAGTTGTTCTTCGAGTTAAATGGTCAGCCGCGAAATGTAAAAGTTACTATGGGTGGGCACGAATCAATGAAAAAGGATCACCCAAAGGCAGAAGATGGTAATCCTGATCACATAGCAGCACCAATGCTTGGGTCAGTTGTGACCGTATCGGTTAAAACAGGACAGAAGGTTTACAAAGGTGACCCACTTATTTCGTTGGAGGCAATGAAGATGGAAACGCTTATCAATGCAGAACGTGATGCTTTTGTAAAACAGATATTGGTTAGTAAAGGCACTATGGTAGAAGCAAAGGACTTGCTGATCTTGTTAAGTGATTCCAAGCCAGAGTAAAATCAAAAGGCAATATCATTCCCGCAAAGTTGGGACAATATATAGGGGCAATTCATCAATTGCCCCTATATACATTATAATCTACTCCTATCTACATATTTTTTGCCAAACCCTTCAACTTCTTGAATTTTGAACTATATTTCTTTTAGGAATTTACTATCTTTGTTATATGGACGTTAACAGCCTTTGGAGCCAGTTATGAAGTTAAATATTCGCATGAAGTTTATGATCCCTATTGTTTCAATGCTGGTGATTAGCTATGCCATTTCTACTGCAATAACATATTTTCAGTCTGAGGCAATTCTAGAACATCAGATTCAGGATCAAATTAACCAAATTTCTGATGGGCAAAAGAGGCTCATTGATTCATGGTTGAAAGAGAGAATTTCCACCGTAGAAAATTACACGCGTACCAAACTTGTGCAAAATTCAATGGATGATGTGCAAGGTATTCTCGCGCGTGAAGAGTTGTCTATAAATATGGCTAACTCTCAGGGAAATTCTGATTATGTTGAGCTCTTTGGTCTGATTGATCCAAACGGTGAAATTATTGCCAGCTCTAATGAAAAGGCGATTGGAAAAATTAATATTGCTGATCGTCCATATTTTAAAAAGGCGATGTCTGGTGAAACTACTATCTCTAAGGCCTTGATTAGCCGCAGTAGCGGCCTGCCATCTTTTGTTGTTGCTGCTCCGGTTTATTTAAATGGCTCCATGGAGGTCAGCGGAGTTGTTATATCAACAATTTCTATTGGTCAGTTTGCTAAGAATTTTATTGATCCGGTTAAAGTCGGTGAAAGTGGCTATGTTTATATGACACAAGATGATGGCTTATTTTTAGCGCATCCTAATCCAGATATGATAATGAAGAAAAATCTTGATGAATATGATTTTGGGCCACAAATATTAGCGCTTGGAGATGGGTATTTAGCATATGAATTCGGTGGCAGAAATAGAGAGGTATCATTTAGAACATCTGCTGTTGCTGGGTGGATAGTGGCAGCTGGCGCAGATCAGGATGAATTGCTCGCCCCTGTTGTCACACTAAGAAACAAGATAATTGTTTTAGCGATTATTATTGTCTTAGTTGGTATAGGTGTTGTTTTTGTGATTTCTAACGCAATAACCAAGCCAATAAAATACGCAGCTGAGATCTCAGCTCAAGTTGCTGATGGTGATCTTTCTGTGAATGTTGATATACCTACAAATGATGAGGTTGGCGATTTGCTTCAGGCTATGAAAGAGCAGATCGGTAAACTTTCATCTGTAGTTTATTCAGTAAAAGAAGTTGCAGTAAATGTTACTCAAGGCAATGAACAGCTAAGTAATGGTGTGCAGGATCTTTCCAGCGGTGCTTCAGAACAGGCAGCCAGCGTTGAAGAAACTTCTGCTGCCCTTGAGCAATCAAGCGCAACCATTGAACAAAATCTTGAGAATGCCAAGAAAACTGATGATATTGCTGGGAAAACAGCAGCTCTTGCTGAAGAAGGCGGTGGTGCTGTAAGGCAAACAGAAGAGGCAATGAAAACAATCGCTGAAAAAATTGGGGTAATCGAAGACATAGCTTATCAGACAAATCTTCTTGCCTTGAATGCTGCTATTGAGGCTGCAAGAGCAGGTGACAAAGGTCGTGGATTTGCTGTAGTTGCATCTGAAGTAAGAAAGCTTGCTGCACGAAGTGAAAATGCAGCGGGTGAGATTAGTCAGCTTTCTAAGAACAGCGTAATTGTTGCTGAATCAGCGCGTAGCCAGATTGATGATATTGTTCCTATGATTCACCAAACAGCGGAATTGGTGCAGGAAATTGCAAGCGCAAGCCAGGAGCAGGCTAATGGCATTAGCCAAATCACCGAGGCAGTCTCTCAGCTTGACAAGGTTACACAGAGTAATGCTGCGCTTTCTGAGGAGCTTGCATCAACAGCTGAAGAGATTAATGCGCAGGCAGAACTACTGAATGATGAGATGAGCTTCTTCCAGCTTTGTGATTCTCTTTCGGAAGAGGAATATGAGGAATAAATATCATAAAGTGACATAGTAATAAAAAATCCCGCATTTTGCGGGATTTTTTATTAGCTTAGCGCATTTAAAAATGCAGATGACTTTGTCAGCATTTCTTCATACTCGTTCTCAGGGATAGAATCCGATACTATGCCGCCGCCAGCCCAATAATATATGGTGTTGTTCTTTGTGATAGCGGTTCTTATGGCAATATTGGTATTCATATAGCCGTTAAAACTAATGTAGCCAATGGCACCGCAATAAACCCCACGTCTTTGCTTTTCTAACTCTTCAATAATTTGCATAGACCTTATTTTTGGGGCACCGGTGATAGATCCACCGGGAAAGCAGTTTTTGATAACATCAATAGCAGTAAATTGTTCATTCAGTGTTCCAGAAATGGTGCTTACCAGATGGTGAATATGTTCAAAACTTTCAACATCAAATAGTTTTTCCACTTTTATTGATCCGGGGTTGCAAACCTTGCCTAGGTCGTTGCGTAATAGGTCGACGATCATAAGGTTTTCAGCCTGATTCTTATCGCAATTGGCAAGTTCTGAAGCTCTGATATTGTCCTGTTCATCACAATCGCTTCTTTTAGCAGTACCCTTAATTGGTTTGGTTACAACCTTAAGGTTATTAAGACTAACAAATTGCTCGGGAGAACTGCTTAGAATAGTAAAATCAATGGTTTTTAAATATGCTGAAAATGGAGCAGGGTTTTGCTTGCGTAGAATTTTGTATAGCTCCCATTCTGAACCTAAGTAATGCGCAGCAATTCTCTGGGTGAAGTTAACCTGATAGCAGTCGCCATCGTAGATATAGTTTTTAATTAAGTTGACACCTTGGAGGTATTCTTCTTTACTGCAGTTCCAGCGGGGTTGATCAACTGTATTATAATCACTTATTACAGATGGAATAATATTTTTGCTGCTATTACAGATAGATGTAATTTCGGCAATGAGTTTATATATGTATTCGGTTTTGGTTTTGCTGACAAAAAAGGTTTGTTTTTGTTTGTGGTCAACAACAATCGCCCAGTTATATATTCCAAACTCCATGTCAGGGATTTGAAGGTCATCGGCAATTAAGCTTGGAATATCTTCAAGGGTGCGCCCAAGGTCATATGAAAAATAGCCAATGGCTCCACCGTAAAATGGAAGAGAAGGGAGACTTTGGTCAATTTTTACTATGTTTCCCAGCTCTTGTTGCAGAATCGTAAATCCGTCATCTGTAGTTTCGCATGATCCATTCTTAAATCTTATGGTGATCTGGCCATCTTTGGCTGTTATCCACTTCTCAGGAGATGCGGAAATGATATCGTAGCACCCCGACTCAATCGTATCAGCGCAGCTATCTAAATAGACAGGGAAGGGCTTAGATTTGATAGTCTCGAAATATACGGTGCTATTTTTACAGTACGGTAGCTGTCTTACAATCAATGGTTTATCCAATTGCTAGTTGCCACTGAATCTATTCGCGATATAGGCTTCGATCATATCAAGAAACTCCTGCTTGATATTGCTGCCCTTTAAGGTTTTAGTTTTTTGACCGTCGATATACACTGGGGCTGCTTCAGTTTCACCGGCGCCAGGAAGGCTAATACCAATATCAGCATGCTTGCTTTCTCCAGGACCGTTGACGATACATCCCATAACGGCAATAGAAATGTTTTCAGAACCTGGATACTTAATACGCCAATCTGGGGATCGAATGCGAATGAAGGTTTGTACCTGATCGGCAAGCTCGAGATAGGCTGTGCTGTCAGTTCTGCCACAACCTGGGCATGATGTAACCTGAGGTGAAAATGCTCTTAAATCCATTGATTGTAGAATTTCCTGGGCAACTAGAACCTCTTCCGTTCTGTCTCCTCCAGGAGGCGGGGTTAACGATACACGTATGGTATCGCCAATACCTTGCTGCAGAATGATGCTTAGTGCAGCTGTTGACGCAACAGTACCCTTAATTCCCATGCCTGCCTCGGTCAAGCCAAGGTGTAGAGCGTGATTAGATTGTGAAGCCAGATCCTCATAAACTTCCATAAGGTCCTGCACATGGCTCATTTTGCAGGAAAGAATAATTGAGCTTGCTGGCAAGCCAATGCTTTCGGCAAATCTGGCACTTTCAGTTGCAGACCTTACAACCGCCTTCTTCATAACTGCTTTATTGTCAGTTGGTTTGGCTATTTTAGAGTTTTCATCAAGCATCCTGGCCAGCAGATCTTGGTCAAGGCTGCCCCAGTTAACACCGATTCTAACTGCCTTATTATATTTGCATGCGATTTCAATCATGGAGGCGAATTGAGTATCGTGTTTGTCTCCACGGCCAACATTACCAGGGTTAATTCTGTATTTAGCAAGGACTTGAGCACATTCTGGATTGTCAGCAAGGAGTTTGTGGCCGTTAAAATGAAAGTCGCCAATAAGTGGTACATTAATCCCTTGAGCAATTAGCCTATCATTGATAATGGGAATGGCTCTTGCTGCTTTGTCTGTATTGACGGTTAGTCTTACCAATTCAGATCCGGCTCGTGCTAAATCTGCCACCTGTTTAGTTGTGGCTTTGATATCATCAGTTGGGGTATTGGTCATAGACTGAACCACTACAGGATTCTGCCCACCTATAACAACATCTCCAACCTTAACTTCGGTACGGACTTTTCGTTGGTAATTGGTCATGGGTGACTTTGCTCTTGCTGCTTAAGTTTGAATCGGCTATTTTAGCTTAAATATTGATTTATGTAATGGATAAAAAATGAATAATAGGACTTTGCCTTGCGCTGTTTTACTGTTGGTTATTACTCTAGTTGGCACTTCTTGCACCAGTACTAAAGCTAAACAAGATATCGCCTGTACTAAAAAGATTCTATCAGTTATTGAAATCTCTAAGAATGCAACTGTGGCTTATGATCAAGGTGATTATGAATTAGCTGAGAAGTTATATAAAGACGTTGTGAATGCTGATCCAGACAACTTGAGAGCCTTATATAAACTGGGTAATATCTACTCTAATACTGAAAGACCAATAGCAGCAATAAATGCATATCACAAAGTACTTGAATTTAATCCGGAGCATAAACTCGCAAGGCATAATCTTGGTGTTGTCTATTTGGAGCAGTCGCAGAAATATCTGCAATATAGCAGGGGCAGTTCAGAAGTATTCGAGGATGTGTTAACCAGCGAGCTGAAAAAATATCTGCAGCAGTTGCTGGAGCAGATGTAACCAGTATTTTGTTCTAATATTCATACCACTTATAGCACCTATAACAGTCATCGGGTTTTTATACTCATTTTAATCCATTATAGTTCTTAGTAATTAATAACTAAGGAGGTTGTGATGGATTTTGATATCTGTAAGGGGATGATATTTCAAGGCAATCATATGCAAAGTGGCCACTACATTGCTTATTACTCCTGGGATGAGCACCCTTTTGAAGTGGAGCAGATTAAGGAGTTATGGGTATTTGCTCCTGATGGTAAACGAATCTGTTATTTTGATCCTACTGAGCATAAAGAATGGTTTCCAGTTTACCATGATTTTGATGCCGTTATAGGCGCTAGAATTTCACAATCCTGGCAGGACGAAAATAGCCTTTATATTTCTGCTGAATGTGATGATGGAGCAAATATAGTTATTAATATTGATGTTGCAACCTGGCATAAATGGGAAGGGGATCCCTTCGAAGGTAAAACAGAAACTGATAAACGGTATCGAAATATTCCAGATCAGCTTGGCATTTGTGGGCCTGTAAATATTTGTATAAATGGCGATGATCTCGGTGATACTGTAAAACCAAATGAACCGATATTTTTAGGCAGTGCCCCTGTGCCGGATCAGTCGATTATTAATAGATGTATTATGGAGCTGGAGCCCCAGTAGGAATAAAAAATTGCGCAACTGTGTCAATTTCGACTTAAAATGGCTCAATAAACTCATGTGCTAATCTAACATTTGCAGTTTAAGTAAGAGTTAAATTAGCTTTATTATCATATGTTATGACTGTAAATGGTAGTGCATGACTTAGATCAATATGGTAAATTTAGAGCCTATTCAAATCGCAATTTTTCTAGAGGGAGTTTTGATATGGGTGTTAAATTAAATGTTCCAATGGTAACTCAGCAACGCCAAATGTCTTGTTGGTATGCTTCTGCATGCATGGTTGCTTATTTTCGCCAAGCTGGCCCAAGACTTGGTCTTCCTGAAAAATGGAAAGCTAATAATGGAATTAGAATTTCTGATTTTATTAAGCTTGCTCAGGCTGAAGGGCTTAAGTCAGTTAAATCTCCTGCAACTGCCTTAACCGACCAACAATTAGAAGTTATTTTACGCAACTGTGGTCCGGTTTGGTGTGCAGGTATGTGGGATGGATTGCCGCATATTGTTGTTTTGACGGGTGTTGAAAATGGTAAAGTATTTATAAATGATCCAAGCCCATCCAAGAGAGAAAGAGAAGAGACTTTGGCTTGGTTTAATCAAAAGCTCTGCAACAACATTCAGGGCTGCATGATGTATCAACCAAGGTAACGGTTTATTAATTATGTTGTGATTGCCCAATTAAATTGGGCAATCACAACATTACGTACCAATAATTCCTTTTAATTCTTCGACTCCTGGGACCTTATTAGAAAATTTGATATCGCCATCAATACCAAAGGCAGGGGTAAGCATAATTCCAGCATCCATAATTTTTTCCATTTCGGTTACTTTTTCAATTTCACATTTTACTCCAAGCTCAGAAACGGCCTTGTGAGTGTTATCGTAAAGTTCGTTACATTTTTTGCACCCAGCGCCGTAGATTGAAATTTTCATAGGTACTCCTTATTTTGTCATTACGCCAATTATTGGCGCTATATAGTTAAAGATTAGACCGGATGTTGAAAACAGTATTAACAGTAAACTAAAAAGTGTTATCAGGAGTTTCGGTTTCATCACCTGTTTTAGCATCAAAAATTCGGGAATGCTGGCCCCAACAACACTCATCATAAATGTCAGGGTGGTGCCAACAGGCACGCCTTTAAGAAGCATTGATTCTGCCACCGGTATCATTGCAGAGGCATTTGAATAAAGCGGTATGCCCAAAATACTTGCAAGCGGCACTGTCCACCAATCTCCTGCAGCCAGGTTAGATTCAACCCATTCCGCCGGAACGAATCCATGAAAAATTGCACCTACTGAAATGCCTATTATTACCCATTTCCATATCCGCTTTACAATTTCCTTCACTTCATTTTTTGCAAATTCATGGCGTTCCGACCAGGTAATGGTAGCTGATGTTGACTCTTTAGAACATTCACAAGAACAGCCGTTGGCTTGTTGTGTTGCTGCCATATCCAAGGATTTGGCGCCAAGAGGTGACAAGTGTTTTTCTGCTTTTATAAGGTCAAAAAACCAGCCGCCAAGCATGCCGGAGATAATTCCTACAGATACATAGATTACTGTAAATTTCAGCCCAAGTATTGATCCTAATAATAGAACGGCAACCTCATTAACGATTGGTGATGTAATGAGGAATGCCATGGTGATACCGACCGGAATTCTAGCAGCAGTAAATGCTAGAAATAGTGGAATGCTACTGCAGCTGCAAAATGGGGTAACAGCGCCGAAAGCGGCTGCCATTAAGTAACCAGCGTATCTATTTTTGCCGCTTAGGTAGTCACGTACCCGCTCTATGTCGAGTGATGCGCGCATAATTCCGATCAGGTAAATTAGTATAACCAGCATAACAAAGATCTTGGTTATATCTTCTATAAAGAAATGGAGGCTGTGGGTAAGGTGTTTGTTTTGATCTAGATTAAGAATGGAATAAGTTATCCAGTCAGCGAATATGGTAAAAATAACGAAAATATTTGTCATATCGATAATTCTATAGTTAGCTAAATGGCTAAATATAGAATGCGGGATTTTGTCGCATTAGTCAACCCATACGATGCTCATTGGGAATTGTTTCGTTTCGTTATGCCGCTGAAATTTTCAGCTTCCACTCATTGGCCCTAGAAATCAATTCCGGTTCATTCAGTGTTGTAAGCTTCCGATTATCAAGTAATTGCTTGCCAGCAACCCAAACATTAGTGATCTGTTCTCTGGTAGTTGCATAAACTATCTGGGAAATTGGTTCATAAACCGGCGCACTTTCAATTTTGCTTAGATCAATAGCGGTTATATCAGCCTGCTTTCCAATTTCCAGCGAACCTATTTTGTCGGCCAATCCAAGTGCCTTTGCGCCATTTATTGTGGCTATTTCCAGTGCGGTATGCGCAGGAACAGCATCTGCCTTACCGGAAACACCTTTGGCAATAAGTGCAGCGGTTCGCATTTCGCCTAGCATATCTAAATCGTTATTGCTTGCGGAACCATCCGTGCCAAGGCAAACGTTTACATTAGCTTCAATTAGTTTTGAGATGGGGCAGAAGCCACTGGCTAGTTTAAGGTTAGATTCTGGGCAATGCACAACGCTGATACCTTTTTTTGATATCAGAGCTATTTCTGCATCGGTCAGCTGGGTCATGTGCACTGCAAGCAGGTTTGAATTAAGAAATTCTGCATGATTCAGGTTTGCCAGCGGGCTTTTACCAGTTTCAGTTTTGGATTGTTCAACTTCAAAGGTAGTTTCATGGATGTGCATCTGTATTTGCAAATCCATATCATGCGCTAGTTGGCTTATTTTAGCTAACCCTTCTGGCGACACCGTATAAGGTGCGTGAGGGGCAAACATAGTGCTGATTAATTCATGGGTTTTATATTTATTATGTACTCGTATTCCTTTTTCAATGTAGTCATCAAAGTTTTGTGCATACGCACTTGGAAATTCAAGGGCAATGATTCCAACGCAAGCTCGAATACCAGCATCTTCAGCAGCCTTAGCTGTTGCGCTGGGGAAAAAGTACATGTCATTTAGTGTCGTGGTGCCACTTTTAATCATCTCTGCTATTGCGATAGATGCACCATCATATACGAAGTCATTTGAAACAAATTTGCCTTCTGCGGGCCAGATATGGTTATTAAGCCATTCATTTAGAGGAAGGTCATCAGCAAAGCCTTTTAGCAAGGCCATTGCTGCATGAGTATGAGTGTTGATAAGTCCTGGGATTAGTGCATGATCAGCTAGAGAAATATATCGTTCTGGGTTATATTTTTTCTGGGCGGCATCTCTGGGTAATATGTCGATGATCTTACCATCTGATACTGCCAGTGCATGATTCTCCAGGGCAGTATTTGATGGTACAACAGGGATTAACCATTTAGCTTCGATTAAGGTGCAAATATTTTCCATAATATTCTCTTATTAGTATGCTAAGAGCTGCCTTATAATAAGCCAAGTCAGTTAGCAGCCTTAAACCAAACTGCCTTTCCAGAATGGTAATAAGGTGCTGAATAATTCACTTCTAAATTCAGGAGCAATAAATTCAGCACCGTCTTTATGAGCCATTCTAACTTTTGACGGCAGGTTGCTTATCCTGGAAATACCTATGGTGATTGCGTAAGACCGAATCAATAAGCTTGCGCAGAAAAGATTGTCTTTATCAATGACTTCGCTAAGAGTTTCACCAAGAGATAGAACCTGTTTCTGTAATGATTTTTTATGCTCAGCAGCTGCTTCTATATCAATATTATTTTCAATAATATTATTACTCATGCCTGCTAGCATCACCATCATGCTGTTTTCAGCGTAATAGTCACACCATTTATTTACGATAAATTCAATCTTGCTGTTGCATGAAGTACTGTCTGATTTAGCGCTTAAGATGATCGAGTGGGTTGTTTCAACAAACTGATTAAAAAGATCATCGATAATATTTAAGAAAATCTCTTCTTTGGTTTTGAAATAGATATAAATAGTACCTTTGGCAATATTACAGTGTTTGGAGATAGCGCTAACTGTTGGCAGTTCAGTTGGGTTGCTTAAAAAAAGTTCCATCCCCGCGTTAAGAATAGACCTTTTTCTGATCTCTTTTGATTCTTCAGTGCTGGCGCGTTTAAGCTTTTTTTCCTGTTCCATATCTTCCTTGTATTCATACTAGTATTCATAAAAGATCCGTAATTTCCCATTATATTAGTTCTGAAACTACATTTCATCGTTATTTTAATGAAATTTAGATTTACCAATGGCAATAAATCTATTATTTTAAGCCTTACTACAAATTCATATAAAAAGTTATTTATGTCAGGTCGCATCGCCATATTTCTGCTTGGAACAATGCTTACGCTTTTTAGTAAGCAGGTATTTTCAATGGAATTGATTGCTAATAAACGAAATAAAAGCGATGAAATAACTTTGAATCTTGCAAGAGCAATCTTTTCTGGAAGGATGAAATATTGGCCGGACGGTACTCCTATCCGTGTAGTCATGTTAGATAAACGCTCTGCTGAACACAAACTGTTTTGTAAAGAAGTGCTTGATATTTTTCCACGCCAGCTCCAGCGTTCCTGGGATATGATTGTTTTTTCCGGCTATGGTGAAGGACCATATATCGCAAAAAGCCTACAGGAAATGCAGCAAGTAGTAAGCAAAACCACGGGGGCAATCGGGTATATAAGTGAAATATCTGAAAAAATGGAGGTGCAAATTGTTAACATTAAATAAGCATCTCGTATTAACCCTATTGTTGTTATCATATTCAGTTTCATCTTCAGCGGTTGATGGTCTGAATCTTCACGGCTATGTAACCCAGGGTTTCATCCATTCTTCGGGAAATAATTACCTGACCGATAGCACATCGGGATCTTTTGATTTTGGTGAAGCCGGTTTAAGCTTTTCTTATCGTCCGCTTGATAGAGTCTTTATGTCCGCGCAGATATCAACCAATAACATTGGTGATCATGAATCTGGAGAAGATGATTTGCGCCTTGATTATGGTCTAGTAAGCTTTAATATTGCAGCCGGAAATACTTATGAAGCCGACTTGAGAGTGGGTAAGTTTAAGTATTTTTATGGTATGTTCAATGACATTCAGGATATACCAAACGCTATCCCTGGTGTATTGCCACCGCAATCGATTTATTTTGAATACTTCTATCCAGAACTTGCAACAAATGGATTTTTGATAAACCAGAGTTGGAGAAATCCGGATTTGGGCAGTCTTAAAGTTGATATAATGTATGGCTTGATAAACGATGAACGTGAGAAGCAAGATAGCACCTACGACGCCCTAATTCTGAAATATCCGGCACTCGTTAGTTCTACAGGTGTTGTGAGTCTTCATGATGGTGTTGGCGGTATACGACTTGAATACCTTTCACCTGATAACAGTTTGCTTATTAGCTATTCCCACCTGGTTTCTGATGGTGTTCAAACAATAACTGCACATACCAACGAGTGGGATTATAAAGAAATTGCTGATATGTACTTGGATTCATTGTCCTTAGAGTATGTAGCTGACAGATGGACATTGACAGGTGAATACGTAACCAAGAAAGTGTTTGGATCGGTATATGCAAAGTATTTACCATGGGATCTTATTTACTGGGATTTTAAAACTGAGGTTAGATCTGAAGCATTTTACCTTCAGTATCGTTATCAGCTTACCGAAAGATTTGAGCCTTTGATTCGCTATGAGGCTTATTATTACAATAAGTGCGACAGGGATGGAAGTAAGTATGAGGAAGACAATTCTCTGAATAAGGGTTACTATTTCTACAGTGAGGCATATGTTATCGGAGGCTCATATAAATTTAACGACAAGTTGACCCTTAATGCAGAGTTCCAGGTTTATGATGGTGCAGCATTGAATGCTGCGGCTGGAGCAGTGGGGGACCCGTATAACAGATTGGCAGATGGGTTTGATCGTTACTGGAATATGTTCTTACTAGATATTACCTATTCATTTTAAATAGGGGTTTTATAGTGCCTTAAGCCTTTTTATCAAAGCCAACCATAATGTCGCCAGTTACGCCTGTTGTGCCATCAGTACGTTCAAACGCGCTTTTCTGAGTTACCGTATCGTATTGATTTAGAGCTTGCTGAGTGTGTTGATACCCAAGTGCAATTGATTTGATGCCGGAATCTTTTAGTGATGACAGTACCTGGTTACCTTTAGAGTCGATTCGAAATAGCCTAAGTCTGTCGTAAACATGGTCATTTCTGTCTATCTTATTGTCATGGTTGGAATCGTATTTTCTTAGCTCTTCATAACCATTACTGGCACCATTTTGATCTCCAAACAGCTCTTTACCGTTATCTATTCTGCTATTGTTATTTTTATCAAGGGCTAGAAATGCATCATTTCCGGAAACGAAACTGGTTTTATCGGTAACGCCATCAGCATTTATATCAAAATTCACTCCATTTGTTACTCCGGTTGTTTGCAATCCATTGCCATCCATATCGAATGCAAGTGGATCAGATTGCTGAACTTGGTTGTTTTGACTTTGTTCGGATGATATAGAAAGTGATACCCTTTCCTGTTTTATCATTTGGGAGAATTCAGGTCCTGCAGCAAATTCTTTGACCGACAGGGTGTTGGTTTTTCCAGCCTGTATTTCTGCATTGATCGTTCTGTAATCGACGAATTGTTTGTTTGGTGTTGCATTTGATGATGCCTGAGATGAATCAATTGCATTTACTGCTTTCGTTGATTTACCACTGGATACGACGCGCGTTAGAATCTGAAACTCTATCGAGTTTTTTAGTTCAGCGTCAATTTGGTTGGAGATATCATGAGTCTTAGGGCTAGCCTTTTCAACAGGTGTTGAGCTTGCCGGTACCTGATTTACTTGAGATACTACCAGATCGTTTATTGCCATAATTTAAACCTCAAAGGTTCAACGGCAGAAATAATAAAAACTTTAGTTTTAAATAGAGAAATTAATGCTGAGTCACAAAATCTCCATCGCCCCGATGATTTCATGCACTGATCGTCATTTTAGGTATCTGGTAAGGTTATTAACTAAACATACAGTTTTATATAGTGAAATGATTACAACAGGAGCGGTAATTTTTGGTGATAAGGAAAGGCATCTTGGTTTTAATGAAGGTGAGAATCCCGTTGTATTTCAGCTTGGAGGTAATGATCCAGCTGAAATGGCAAAGGCTGCAGAGATCGTAGAGTCTTATAATTATGATGAGATAAATATAAATGTCGGTTGCCCGAGTGAAAGGGTGCAGTCCGGCAAATTTGGGGCTTGCCTAATGGCTGAGCCAGAACTTGTCGCACAATGCGTAAAGGCCATGAAACAACAGTTACAGATTCCAGTAACGATTAAGACAAGGCTCGGTTTTAAGGATAGCTATAAATATGAAACACTATGCAATTTCATAGATGTCAATGCTGAAGCCGGTTGCCAAACGTTTATCATCCATGCTCGAACTGCTAAATTGGATGGATTTTCTCCGCGCCAGAATCGCGAACTTATACCGGTAATGTATGATGAGGTTTATAGGCTCAAACAAGACTATCCGCAGCTTACTATTGTTATTAATGGCGATATAACCCGGAGAGAACAGATCAGCCACCACCTTGAATACGTGGATGGAGTTATGATAGGCAGGGCTGCATATATCAATCCAATTTTGCTTAAGCAAGTTGACAGTGAATTTTATGGGGTTGAAGATGCTGGCTGCATAACTAGAAAAGAATTAGTGCGCAATTATATTGGTTATATGGATGATCAGCTCAAAAATGGTGTTCCCTTACATATAATGGTTAAGCATATAATAACGATATTCCAGGGGTATGGGGGTGCAAAAATCTGGAGGCGACATATTAGTGAAAATATAACCAGTACCAAAGGTAATATTGAGGATGTAAATGATGGTCTGTTATTGGTTGATGACTGCTAAAATGAAAATCTATTTAAAACTTATTTGTAAAAACAATTACATATGCAACTTGTTTAGTTTTAACCTTGTTTGATTACAAAAATTAAAGCGTGAATCTGCTCTAATAATTCGAAAAAACTACGACTAAAGTATCAAAAGCAAAAATCATGGTCTAATATTTTTATAAGTACTATATATCACTAATATGGAGGCTTTTGTGGCAAATATACTTATTGTCGATGATTCAGCATCTATGAGGCAGATGGTTGGTTTTACCCTCAAGAGTGCGGGACACGGAGTTACCGAATCCGTCGATGGAGTAGAAGCGCTCAACGCAGCTAAGGGTCAAGGATTTGACCTTGTGGTTAGTGACGTGAATATGCCAAACATGGATGGAATCTCACTAGTGAAAGAGCTGCGCGTGATGGATACATATAAGTTCACACCGATTCTTCTATTAACTACTGAATCAGCAGCGGAAAAGAAGGCGGAAGGGAAGGCTGCCGGAGCAACAGGATGGATTGTTAAACCCTTTAGTCCTGATCAGCTACTTGCTACTGTCAAGAAGGTTTTAGGTTAAGCTTATAACTGCACAGGAAGGTTTTAGCTAAATCCTTTGTGCTTGAGCACGCCCACAGATTTGCATCCACACTGTGCCTTGCATACAAACTGTAAAGGAAAATCGATGAATATTGATGTTACGCAGTTTCATCAAGTCTTTTTTGAAGAAAGTCTTGAGGGTTTGGACACCATGGAATCTATTCTCCTTCAAATGGAATCTGGAGAATATGAAGATGAAGATATCAATGCTATTTTTCGTGTAGCTCACTCTATTAAAGGTGGAGCTGGGACATTTGGTTTTGCGCATATATCCGAGTTTACCCATGTTCAGGAAACTTTGCTGGATGAGATAAGGGAAGGCCGCAGGCTGATGACCCCTGAAATTATCACACTGTTGCTTTCCGCAGTAGACACAGTGAGAGAAATGATCAGCATATCAAAAGATAAGGAAGATATTCCTGAGGATATGGGGCAAGAAATCATTGCTAGCCTTACAGAGATTATGAATACAAAAGGCAGCGAAGTAAGAGGTAAAGCTTCAAATAAAGACAGCAGATCTCAGGAAGACCCTAGTGAATCATCTAGTGATAAGTCCGAAGATGATAAAACCCCGATTTGGCAGATAAAGTTTGCGCCACATAAAGATATGCTTAGAACAGGTAATGATCCTGTGCGCATGATCAGTGCTCTTGAAGACCTTGGTAAGATCGAAGTTATAGCGAATACCGAAGCTGTGCCTCCGTTAACCGATATAGACCCTGAAGCTTGTTATATGTCTTGGGTGATAAACCTTGATTCAAAGTGTGAAAAATCTCAGATTATTGAGGTTTTCGAATGGGTCGAGGATGAGTGTGATTTGGAGATAATCCAGATAGAGCGTCAAACAGTTGAAACCGATGCTAAAGAGCAGCCGGGAAGCGAGGTTGTGCCGGTAGAAAGAAGAGCTGGTGATCGCCGCAAACAAAACGAACGAAGAAAGTCAGAAACTGGCCGCAGAAAGACGGATGACAGCTCTAGTGCAAGTTCTATACGCGTAGGTACAGATAAGATTGATGAGCTAATAAATATGGTTGGGGAATTAGTTATTACCCAGTCAATGCTTGGTGTGTTGGGTGAAGACTTTGATATGAGTAAAGTGGAGCGTCTTCAAGATGGTCTAACAGAATTGGAAAGGCATACACGACAGCTGCAGGAAAGCATAATGCGTATTCGCATGGTGCCAATAAACTTTGTATTTAGCCGCTTTCCACGCATGGTACATGACCTAAGCCAGAAGCTTGGAAAAAAGATTGATTTGAGGATATCTGGTGAATCGACTGAGCTTGATAAGACTGTTGTCGAACAGATTGGTGACCCACTAACGCATTTGGTTCGAAATAGTGTAGATCATGGTGTTGAACTGCCGGATGAAAGAGCTGCTGCAGGTAAGCCGGAAGTTGGTGAAGTTCATCTTAATGCTTACCATAAAGGTGGAAGCATTATTATTGAGATCAGTGATGATGGTGCGGGCCTTAATACAGACAAAATTCTGCAAAAAGCGATAGATAAAGGAATTGTTGATGAAGAAGAGTTACCAGATTCTAGAATTCACGAGTTGATATTCCACCCTGGTTTTTCTACTGCAGACGAGGTTAGTGATATCTCTGGTCGTGGCGTAGGTATGGATGTAGTTAGAAAGAACATTATTCGCCTGGGCGGAAATATTGAAATCAAGTCAAAGCGAGAACAGGGTTCAATATTTAGAATCAGTTTACCTCTTACTCTTGCAATTCTTGATGGCCAAATTATTAGTGTTGGATCTGAGAAATACGTTGTGCCGATTGCATCAATTATTGAGTCGATACAAGTAAAACCGGACATGGTTAACAAAGTCTCTGGTAAGGGCGAAGTATTCGAGCTGCGTGGGGAATACGTCCCTATTCTCAGGATGCATGCGTTCTTTGGAATAAAAGGTGATTTTGCTCAAAACCTAGAAAATGGAATTTTGGTTGTTGTCGAAGGTGATGGTAAGAAATGCGGCTTGTTTGTTGATCAGCTATTAGGCCAGCAACAAATCGTAATTAAATCTCTGGAAACCAATTTTGTCAGAATTCAGGGGTTATCTGGTGCCACGATATTTGGTGATGGGTCAGTAGCACTGATTTTAGATATACCGGGCATGGTTCGTCAGGCAATTGAAAATCATAAAGAATCGGCCTAGCAATTAGGGGAATATAATGACCGAAGCTGTAGATCAAAAAACTAGCAAGAATGAGTCAGCTGAAGCTAACGAAGTTGTTGATTTGGATGCATGTCAGTACCTTTCATTTGAGTTGGACCAGGAGTACTACTGTGTAGATATCCTCAGGGTACAGGAAATACTTGGTTATAACGAGATGACCCGTGTACCAAATACCCCGGAATTTGTAAAAGGTGTTTTAAATCTTCGTGGAGCAATTGTTCCGGTAATAGATCTGCGCGCAAGATTTTCTCTTTCAGATTCTGATCTGGGAAAAACAACAGTAATAGTTGTGTTATCCATAAAAACAGCAACCAAGGATAAGATTGTTGGAATAATAGTAGATGCTGTATCCGATGTTTTAAATATAATCAAGACCGATATTAAATCCGTACCTGAAACCGGCACAAAAGTTGAAACAGAATTTCTTACCGGCCTGGTTTCAAGTGATAACAGAATGGTAATGATAATGAATGTTGATAATTTGCTTGATCCAGAGAATTTTATGGAGCTAGCTGTCTGATTTGTCAGATATGTGTAAACAGTATTTGATAAATGAACTTAAAAGGATTGAAGATGGAATTTGAAGATCTGAATAATATTGAAGATAGTGTGGTTGAGCAAGAGATCGAGCAATACCTAACTTTTGAAATAGATAAAGAGATCTATGGGATTCATATATTAAAGATACGTGAAATCAAGGGGTGGGAAGGGGTTCGAGAAGTGCCGAATACTCCTGAATTTATGAAAGGTGTCATCAATCTTCGTGGAATCATGGTTCCTGTTGTGGATATGAGGCTTCGTTTTGGTATGAAGGAAGTGGAATATACGCCAACTACTGTAGTAATCGTTGTATCAGTCATGGTTGATGAAGAAGAGATTTTGATAGCCTTTGTAGTAGATGCAGTATCAGATGTAATTGATATTTCTGAAGAAAACTACCGTGATATACCGACGTTTGGCTGCAAGATTGATGCGCGCTACATGACAGGTATGGCTGTTGTTGAAGATAAAACTATCATCTTGCTTAGCGTTGACAACGTTATGCAGGATGATGAACTTGAGTTCATAAAAGAGACTGAGAATAGTTAAAACATGGAAATTTGTGTTTACTAGTCTCAAGTATTTAACAGTTAGTATGAAGTTGTAGCAAAGGAAATCGTTATGTTCAAAAATATGAAACTTGGAATGAAACTCGGTTTAGGGTTTGGCGTTGTGCTAATTTTGACATGTATTGTGGCAGGGCTGGCTATAGTACAACAAAACAACTTGTCTGACAGAATACTAAAGACTGAGAGGGTAAATAACGTCATCGGTCATTCCAATGCCACACGTATTGCAGTGTTGAAATTCATGGATGAGGAAGACGCTAAATATAAAAAAGTTGTTGAAGATGGCGTAAAAAACCTTATACAAGAAGCAGAACAGGTTCGCGCTACTTTTAAAGACTCTCAGGATATCGATGATATCAATGATGTGATAGATGCTGCAAAAGAATATCGCCAAGCATTTTTTGAAGAGTTTGTTGAGTCATATGATGAGTTTAAAAAAATTGATAAAGAACTTGCAAAAATGGGCTCTAAAATGGGGAATGATGTTGAAGTAGTTCTCGCTGACCAAGAGCAGGACTACCAGATCATGCTAACTTCAGATGCTTCAGCTGAAAAAAGGGTGGATAAGGTACAGAAAATAATTGATGGCAATCAGGTTATTAAGCATTTTCTTACAGCTAGAAGAAATAATGTGAATTTCCTAGGTACAGGCAATATAAAAAGCTATGAAGCAGCTATGAGTTACATCGATAAGGCAGTTGAGTTAACTAAAGACCTTAAGAGTAGATATGATAATCCTAGGCATATATCGCTTGCAGAAAAATTGCTAAGTGATTTTTCTGCATATAAATCTGCTACCGATATAGCTAAAGAAGAGCTTTCTCATATGGATAAAGCTAGAGGCACATTGGCTAGTAAAGGTAAAGCTGTTGCAGATGCTGTTGATACTATATTGACCGGTCAAAAGGGTAAAACTGATGATCAGATTTCCAGCGCTAAAACAATGCTTATTACCGGCTCAATAGTTATTGTAATTCTTGGGATTGTGCTTGCGATTATTATTACTCGCGGTATCGTCAATCCGATCATACTATTTGCTAACAAAATGGCTGAAGTTCGCCGTGATAACGATTTCTCAGCCAGAGTTAACGTTCACTCTAGCGATGAGATTGGGGAAGCTGGAAGGGCCTTTAATGAATTGATCGAAGCTGTACAAGGAGCTATTGCAGATAGCATTGAAGCTGTTTCTAATGTCGCATCTGGAAACTTTGATAAGAAAGTAAATGTGCATGTGAGTGGAGACTTGGATCAGTTGAAACAAGGTATCAATACAACAGTTGATAATATGAAGGTTACTATGGGTGCACTGTACGAGCTCATGGAAGCTATGGCAAATGGTGACTTTGGTAAGCGTATAAATGTTGATCTTCAGGGTGAATACAAACGGAGTGCAGATGCAGCCTTAGATTCTATGAAATCGCTTGATGATGCGATGACATCTATTAACAATGTAATGGCAACTGTCGCACAGGCAGATTTCAGTAAACGTGTTGAGGTTAATCTTAAAGGTGATCTTGCTACGCTTAAAGCGAATATCAACCGCTCCATGGATGTGGTAATGAAGGGGATTCAGGATACAACAGATATTACACTTTCGCTGGCAGATGGTGACCTGACTAAACGTGTTGAAGCAGAACACCCTGGTCAGTTTGGTGTGCTTAAAAATGCTTTGAACAAGACCATGGAAAATATATCTGAGGTTGTAGAGAATATCGCTCAGGCTTCTGATGTTGTTGCTTCCGCCTCTAACGAGATCGCCGACGGTAATGCTGACATGTCTAAACGCACTGAAGAGCAGGCTTCATCTCTTGAAGAAACCGCATCCAGTATGGAAGAGCTTACCAGTACCGTGAAGCAAAACGCAGATAATGCCGAGCAGGCTAATCAACTAGCAATAGGTGCCAGACAAACTGCTGATCACGGCGGTTCCATTGTTAAGCAAGCTGTAACAGCAATGGATGAGATCAATAATAGTAGTAATAAGATTGCCGACATTATCGGTGTTATTGATGAAATAGCATTCCAGACCAATCTGCTTGCGCTTAATGCTTCTGTAGAGGCTGCAAGAGCTGGTGAGCAGGGGCGCGGCTTTGCTGTTGTGGCAACTGAGGTAAGAAATTTGGCGCAACGCTCAGCTACTGCTGCAAAAGAAATTAAAGATCTTATCCAGGATAGTGTTGGTAAGGTAAAAGTTGGCTCTGAACTAGTTGAAAAATCTGGTGAAACCTTGGGTGAAATTGTCGAAGGCGTTAAGAAAGTAGGTGATATGATCGCTGAAATTGCTGCTGCCTCACAAGAGCAGACCGGTGGAATTGCCCAAGTAAATCAGGCTCTTGCAAACATGGATGATATTACTCAACGAAATGCCGCACTTGCAGAAGAGGCATCTGCAAATAGTGAAAACCTAAGTTCTCAAGCTCAAACAATGAAGCAGCAAGTATCGTTTTTTGATATTGGCAATAGGTTAGCAAAGATTGCAGTTACGCCAGCCTCAAACCTCACACAAAATATCGCTCAGTCTCAGGTTAATCCAACGTCTGCCCCGCATCCGGTTACAACTGCACCAAAGCCGCAAATTCATGCCAAACCAGTTGTAGATGTCCCGACTGCAAAACCAACTGATGATGACTGGGAAGAGTTTTAGTAAGCAAATTGTCATATCGATGCGGGTCGGTATCCAATTACTAGTATCATGCTGCAATGGGTAATAGCAAAAATGACAAAGGAATATCTATGAGTGACCAATTTACTATTGAATTACCAGAGCAATTTACTATCGCAACTGCAATGCCAGTTAGTGAAAAAATGTTTGAATCACTTAAATCAGGCGCCAAGAATGTGGAGATAGATGGTTCAAAGGTTGAAAGGGCCGATGCCTCTGCTATTCAATTGTTATGTTCTTACGCGATAACCGCCGCAAAAGAGCACTTGCAATTTTCATACAAAGAGCCATCTGAGGCATTACAAAATTCATTTTTGATGCTGGGACTAACAGGTTGTTTGAAATCAGTCTAGAAAATAAGTTAGATAAAGGTCTTCGTACATAGGCCTTTTTTTTCGAACAACAACCTATTATAGCGCTATATATTCTAGCTCTATATGATTTAAGAAGCACTTAACAAGGAGGCTTAGTGTGAGCTGGAAAGATATCAAAGTTGGCAAAAAAATATCAATTGGCATAGGTAGTGTTATCGCACTTTTGGTTATTCTTAGTTTTTTTGCTGTAACCGGCATTGGGGAGATCGTCGATGATGGTAAAGAGGTTGCCTATGGTAATAACCTAACGAGAATGATAACCGAAAAGGAGATCGATCACCTTAACTGGGCTGCAGCCCTGAATAAGTATCTTACTGATTCTTCACAGACAGAATTGAATGTAGAAATGGATCATAAGAAGTGTGCCTTCGGAAAGTGGCTTTATAGCGAAGATCGCAGATTAGCGGAAAAAAAGGTACCTGAATTAAAGGCTCTGTTTAGTGCAATTGAAGAACCGCATAAACGCTTACATGACACAGCCCAAGAGATTGATGATGTATTTGTCAGGGCGGACCATTCACTACCTGAGTTGTTTGCTAAGATGGAGACTGCTCACCTTATTTGGGCAGAATCTGTAATCAGAGAGATAAACCAGGGAAAGAAAAAGCTATCTGCGGAGATTGATGATCACAAGTGCGGTTTCGGCAAGATTATTTTTGGCGAGAGAGGTAGAAAGATTGCACAGGCAAACGAAGAGATTGGGCGACTTTTTGAGCGGGTTAAGCCTCCTCATAAAAAACTGCATGACAGCGCTGTTACTATAAATAAATATCTTGCGCAGGGCAATAAGGATGCTGCGTTAAAGGTTTATATGGATGAATCTGTTCCAATGTTAAATGAAGTACGCCGTTACCTTCATGATATGGTGGAGATTGCTAATAGGGATATTGGTAATGAAAAAGTTGCCACTGATATATACCATAATCAAACAATTCCTACTTTAGAGCTGATAAGAGAACAGCTTAACGAGGTTAAGAGAGTTGCTGGTGAAAACATTATGTCTCAAGAAGTCATGATTGAAGAGGGGAATAACACCCAGACCATGGTACTTACTCTCAGTATTATTGCGCTTATTATCGGAGCGTGTTTTGCTTACTTTATTACCAAGGCTATTACTGGCCCTATTACCAGCATTATGGATAGTATTGTACGTGTAGAGAGTACTGCAAACTTTGCTGAAAGGTGCGATGTAGATTCAAACGATGAATTAGGCCAGGTGGGTAAAGCCTTTAATAATCTTCTCTTGTCATTACAAAATGTAATTAAATCCGCTAACGGTTCAATGAGTAAAGTTGCCGCAGGTGATTTTACTCAAAAAATTAATGTTGATGCGGTTGGTGACCTGGAGTCGCTTAAAAATGGAATCAATCAGACCGTTGATAATATTCAGAGAACATTCGTTACTCTTAATCAGGTTATGCAAGCACTTTCAGATGCGGATTATTCACGCGATATTACAATTACCAATATGAAAGGTGAATACAAGAATGTGGTCGATTCCGGTGTTAATTCTATGAAAAACTCGGGTAAGGCTATTACCGCCATTAATGATGTTATGGGGGTTGTTGCAGGTGGCGAATTTGATAAAAAGGTAGATATTGATTTGCCGGGTGATCTGGGACTTTTAAAGAATAATATTAATAAGTCACTTGAAGTTGTGAAGAATGGTATTGATGATACTACCAGAATCACACTGTCACTTTCCAAAGGAAATTTAAAGCAAAGAGTTGAAGCCAATCATCCTGGCCAATTTGGTGTATTAAAGAGCGCATTAAATGAAACTATGAATAATTTGAGAAGTGTTGTTGTTAATATTGCCCAAGCTTCAGATGTGGTTCAGTCAGCATCAAATGAGATTGCGCAAGGCAATGCTGATATGTCGAAACGAACTGAAGAACAGGCATCTTCACTTGAAGAAACAGCGTCAAGCCTTGAAGAACTTACGAGTACTGTGCAACAGAATGCTGAAAATGCCAAACAAGCCAATCAACTTTCTAAGAGTGCTGCAGTTACCGCGGATGAGGGAGGTAGCATTGTTACAAATGCCATTAAAGCCATGGAGGAGATTAGCACCAGTAGTAATCGTATCGTTGATATTATCGGCGTTATTGATGAAATTGCTTTCCAAACTAACTTGTTGGCTTTGAATGCATCGGTTGAGGCCGCGAGAGCTGGAGAGCAGGGCAGAGGTTTTGCTGTAGTTGCTACTGAAGTAAGAAATCTGGCCCAAAGAAGTGCTACTGCAGCCAAGGAAATTAAAGAACTTATTCAAGATAGCGTAGGTAAGGTCAAAATAGGATCAGATTTAGTGGAGAAATCTGGTGAGACGCTTGAAGAGATTGTATCGGGCGTTAAGAAAGTTGGTGATATGATTGCAGAGATCGCAGCTGCTAGTCAGGAGCAAACCACCGGAATAGCTCAGATTAATCAGGCTGTGTCTAATATGGATGATATCACTCAGCGCAATGCTGCTCTTGCAGAAGAGGCATCGGCGAATAGTGAAAATCTGAGTGCTCAAGCCAATAAGATGAATACTGAAGTTAAGTTCTTTGATATCTGACAAAAAACTCTAAAATCTAACAATGAAATTAAAGGCCTTATGCAATATAAGGCCTTTTCTACTTTCTTATTATGTTATCCGCTCTATTAAGCAAAATCGTTAGATTGTTGTTCTACACTCTAAATGAACAGTATTCACTTATAACTCAAAAATCACTTTATGTGTTGAACCCCCGCTGGAACTTTGGTTATCCGATAGAATTGCTATGTCTGAAGGATTTGCCACTATTAGCTGACTATTTTTACTAAATGGAGGGTGGTATGTTTAGAAATCTCAAATTAGGGATGAAATTGGGACTGGGCTTTGGCGTGGTTTTGGTATTAACATGCATAGTTGCCTTATTGGCAATGAATCAACAGGAAAATCTGTCCGATAGGATAATGAAAACAGAGGGTGTAAATACTGTAATCTCTTTCTCAAATTCTACACGTATTGCAGCTCTGAAGTTTATGGATGAACATGATGATAAGTACGTATCACAGGTTGGTGATTCTGTGAAAACTCTTCTTCAAGAGGCTGAAACTGTTCGTGCAACTTTTAATGATCCCAATGATATACGTGATATTGATCAGGTCATGAATGCAGCAAAAGCATATGATAAGGCATTTATGGGTGAATTTGTTGCTTCATTTTCTAATGAACAGAAGGTTGTTGGTAAATTAAGTGTAATTGGCAAAGAAATCGGCGCGCAAGTAACTCAAATTCTTAAGGAGCAGCAGAAAGATTATAATGAAATGGTTCAGTCAGGTGTGCCACCAGAAATGTTAGTGGGGCAGATAGAGGATATTTTCGCTGGTTATGAGGCTATTCAAGCATATGTCTACGGTAGATTATTTATGCTGTACTACATCCACACTACTAACTCCATTCATTACGACACATCTCTAAGCTATCTAAAAAAATGTATCAATATCACTAAGGAACTAAAAAATAGTCTGGAAAATCCGGAACATGTCCGTTTGGCAGAGAAGATGTTGGTTAATTTTGACTTGTATCTGCAAGAAGCCTCAGCATTAAAAATAGTCTTTGGAAATATGGATAATGCAAGAAATTCACTGGCAACCTACGGAACGGATATTGCTAACTCTGCTACTAATATCTTGCAAGGGCAAAAGAATAAAACTTCAGACCTGATCTCATCGGCGGAATCTATGCTGTTATGGGGGGCGATTATTATTGTCTTAATCGGTATCACTTTAGCCTTTATCATTACCCGCGGCATAACAAGCCCAATTGCTGCTTTTGCTCAGAAAATGGCTGTAGTAAGGCGCGATAATGATTTTTCTGCACGAGTTGATGTGGATACACAAGATGAAATTGGAGCCGCAGGCAAGGCCTTTAATGAACTTATTGAGGCAGTTCAAGATGCAATAACTGATAGTATTGAGGTGGTTTCTAGTGTTGCAGCAGGTAATTTTAATACGAAAATGGAAGTTGATGTCAGAGGTGATCTTGATCAACTAAAGCAAGGTATAAATACCACTGTTGATAATATGAAAGCTACCATGGGGGCTTTATACGAGCTTATGGAATCTTTGGCTAATGGCGATTTTGGCAAGCGCATCAATATTGATTTGCAAGGTGAATATAAACGTAGTGCTGATACTGCATTAGATTCTATGAAATCTCTTGATAATGCAATGTGCTCCATTAATGATGTAATGGGCGCTGTTGCTCAGGCTGATTTTAATAACCGTATAGATATTAACTTAAAGGGCGACCTTGGAACATTAAAAGATAATATAAATCGTTCCCTGGATGTGGTTATGATGGGGATTCAGGATACTGCAGAAGTTACTCAGGCATTAGCACAAGGTGATTTAACAAGGCGTATCGAAGCTGATCATCCAGGGCAATTTGGCGTATTAAAAGATTCCTTAAACCAAACCATGAGTAATATCTCCGAGGTAATAGAGAATATTTCGCAAGCTTCGGCAACTGTTGCAGCTGCATCAAACGAAATTGCAGATGGCAATGCTGATATGTCGAAACGTACCGAAGAGCAAGCATCTTCATTGGAAGAAACGGCATCTAGCATGGAAGAATTAACTAGCACTGTTAAACAAAATGCTGAAAATGCCGAGCAGGCAAATCAGATTGCCATAGGTGCTAGGCAAAGTGCAGATCATGGTGGCACTATTGTTGATAAGGCAATATCAGCTATGGAGGAGATTAACAACAGCAGCAACAAAATCGCTGATATAATCGGTGTTATTGATGAAATAGCTTTTCAAACCAATTTGTTAGCGCTTAATGCATCGGTTGAGGCGGCCAGAGCAGGAGAGCAGGGGCGTGGCTTTGCTGTGGTGGCAACTGAAGTAAGAAATTTGGCGCAACGTAGTGCTGTTGCTGCTAAAGAAATTAAGGGGCTTATTCAGGACAGCGTGGGTAAAGTTGAAGTTGGATCTGAGCTGGTAGAGAGGTCAGGTGAAACTCTTAAAGAGATAGTTGATGGCGTTAAAAAAGTTGGAGATATGATTGCAGAGATCGCAGCTGCGAGTCAGGAGCAAACTGCTGGGATAGGCCAAGTAAACCAGGCTCTGGCAAATATGGATGATATTACTCAGCGTAATGCGGCGCTTGCTGAAGAAGCTTCTGCAAATAGCGAAAATCTAAGTGCTCAGGCGCAAACAATGAAACAACAGGTCTCATTTTTCACACTAAGCAATACAGGCGCTGACCAAAATGAATATGATTTTACCGATACGGTACAAAATCAACACCCAATCCAGATTGAACGCGGTGATGATATTATTAAGCGAGTACATCCTATGGATTCTGCTCCAATACCTCCAGCTGTAGATTCTAAGGTGCAACTGTTATCAACTGCGCCTGTAAAGCCAAATGTTGAAATAGCTACTGCTAAGCCAATTGATGATGAATGGGAGGAGTTTTGATCCAGGAATAACGTAATTCCAGCGAAAGCAGGAATTTAAAACATTGTCGTGTAGTTATTATTTCAGCCTTTTTTTAAAATGCGGGCTATCGCCCCACTCGTTATAGCCTATAGTCTCACCGACAGATTTTACGCGATTACCAAGGCAAGCCTTGCACATGGTTGAGTTTTCATCCATGCATGGCTTGTTGTCGTAAAGCTGGTATTTATCACGGTATTTGGTATCAGTAACATTTGGCATGATAATATTCGCTCCAGCCTGAAGCCCCATCTCACGGCCGGAATGATCAAGTGCCTGTAATGCGGTAGTCGAGGCAATATTCACATCCTTGAGATAGATGCGGGCTACCGCAATCATTTTTAAAGCAAGTTCAAGCTGCTTGTTTTTATAATCATCAAAATTCCCCATGCTGTGAGCCAACGGTGTATCATGGTGAGGAATAAATGGCCCCATGCCAATCATATCTATATCGTTTTGCTTAAAGAAAGCCAGATCATTCGCAAGATCTTCAATTGTTTGATTTGGCAGGCCAATCATAACGCCTGTACCGGTTTGATAGCCAAGGCTTTTTAAGGTTTTAAGGCAGGTGATTCTTTCGTTAAACGAATGGGTGTCTGGATGAAGAGATTGGTATAAGGATGGATTGCTGGTTTCGATGCGCAATAAATAGCGGTGTCCGCCAGCATTAAACCAGCGTTTTAAGGTGCCTTCAGTCTGCTCGCCCAGTGATAAGGTTATTCCTAGTTTATTTTCGGTTTGATTTTTAATTTTAATCAGAAGGGTTTCAATAAATTCAGTGAATTTGCTGTCGCAGCGCTCGCCACTTTGCAGAACAATCGACCCATAACCAGCTTCATAAGCCCATTTAGCAGCGTTTAATATCTCTTCTTCTTCCATAATAAAGCGTTCTATCGACTCGTTACTCTTGCGTATACCGCAATAATAACAGTCCTTTGCACAAATATTGCTTAACTCAATTATTCCGCGAAAAAATACTTTTGTGCCAACATTCTCAGTTTTAACTTGATATGCTCGTTTATAAAGCATGTCGATATCGTTTTTATCTTCCAGTAATAAAAGAGTTGTTAAATCTGATAACTCCATATTTTTTTGGCTTAATATTTCGCTGGTGCTTTTCATTGTTTTTCCGGTATTGTTTAAGTAATTTGATAATATCAAAGTTAATGCATCGGTAGTTCAAAAACTATAGTTTTATACTAGCAGAATTTTTAAACCGCACTTTTTTATTGATATTTAATGATAATACAATGGTTTTCGATAGATGCTTGACTTCAAATTGTTCTTCATTCTGGTTTTCGCACTTAAAAAAGTCTACTAACGGAGTATATATGCCAAAATAAGACTTTACTTATATACCAAAAAGTATATAATTGTCGCATAAATGAAAATACTTGGTTTGGGAGAGTTTTTTGTTGCATGTTTAACAAGTGACAAAAAATTAATCAAGTAATATATAAAAGCGGAGTTGCATAGTTCCAAACTAATTGTGTGGTGTGGGATATGCAAGAAAACAAAACAAGAAACAATAGCAAGACTGAAAAATTTTCACTGGCAAAAATCAGAGAAGATATTTCTAATTTTTACAATATCACTTTAACAAGACATGAAGCCAAGAGGTTAGATGGACTTAATGTTAGAATTGAGCGAAGTGATTATAAGGTTACTAAGTTTTTTTCTTTTAAAGACTTTGTTGATATTGATGAGGCTTTGCGTGCAGCTATTGCATGCCGAAATGAGCATTATCAGCAGGCGGGCTACCCATCATTTTTAACACGAAGTATTGTGCCTGATATATCAGAATGCGCTTTAAGCGGTACTGGATGGTCTGGTATTAGAATCAGAGAAAAGAAAGACAGCAGGCGAAAAACATCACGTAGGCACGTATCTTTTTCATGTCCGGTGCCTGAGACAGGGCGTATTACAACAAAAGATATCTCTTTGCAAAAGCATAATGATGTTGTAGATCATGCAGTGGACAATGCGGTTTCAATAAAGCGTGAGAGTATTGAGTTATATAACCAAATTGTCCCGATTTATAATGAGCTTGCTACAAAGTCAGTTGAGGCAGCTTGTTTTACTGAGCTGAGAACATTAAATCCAACCTTGCAGTTTTTGAAAACCAACTCACAGCGGCTATGGGAACAAGCATATAAGATAGCAGTTAAATAAGTTTATTTTTCTGGTCTAGGGCTAAATGTCTGATGTTGAGGAAAGCCGGTGGATATATGAAAGTCACCGGCTTTATCAATTACTAAGGCCTCAACATGATCAATACCTTCAGCTAAAACCATGCTTCTTTTCGCACCTAGAACAAACATTGCTGTAGATAATGCGTCGGTAAACGTAGGGTCGTTACCAATAACTGTTACGCTTTGCACATCTGAGGCTGAGTTGCCGGTAGCTGGATTGACTATGTGGTGTACATGATCCCCTTCACCATCTATAAAATAGCGCTCATAATCCCCGGAAGTTGATATCGCCTTATCTGTTAGGTTAAATGTATAAACAGCCCTCAATTGACCACGAGGAGCTTTTATTCCGGTACGCCATGGATTGCCATTTTTTGTACCAATTACCATGGAATCCCCTCCAGCGGTTACCAGAGCATTTGATATTCCGTAGCCCTTCAAAATTTCGATAGCTTGTTTGACTGCATAGCCCTTGGCAAATCCACCAAAGCTGATTTTGGTATAACGGTTTTTGAAACTAACAGTGTTATTCTCGTAAAGCTCCAGATTGTTAAATCCAATACCGTATTTAGCCTTGGCTAATTGCTCTGCGCTTGGTGCAGACTGGTTGCGAAAATCGTATAGCTGTCCGACAGAGGCGTATGTTATATCAAATGCCCCTTCTGAAAGCTGGGAGATACCAGATGCGAACCTAATTAGTCTTGCAGTTTCATCAGACACCTTAACTGTATTATTAAATGCGGTATTGTTTAGTACTGATATTTCGCTGGTGCTAATATATGGACTAAATTGGTTTTCTATACGTTTAAACTCTTCAATTACCTTTTTAATTGCCAATTCGCGAATTGTGCGTTTTTCATGATTAACCTGAATGCTAACTGTGGTACCGAACAATTTAAGCTCTTTAGCAGACCAAACAGCTCCAGAATAGCTCTTATCGATAAGGATAAAGGCTGCAATAAGTAGTATCGGAATCGATAAAAATACAGGTAGTTTTTTCATAATGAAATTGAATAAATTGATTGGTTATTCGTTGCTGATCTTCTATTATATCCCAAGTTTTAAGTTACAGACGAGAAATAACATGAGTCAAAATGAATCAAATCTAAACTTTGTAGTTATGCCAGTTGGATTTTTGCAGTGTAACTGCACAGTAGTGGTTGATAAGGCTTCAAAAAAGGCTCTTGTATTTGATCCAGGCGGTCATGTTGATCAGATTATAAAAGCTGCAAAAGATGCGGGTGCAGATGAGATCGTAAGTATTTACTGCACACATGCGCACTCAGACCATATTATGGGTGTTGGTGAGCTTAAGGATAAAACTGGTGCAACTGTCTATATGTGTGAGCGGGATTTGGATCTTTGGAAGAAAGTAGACGAACAATGCAGAAAATTTGGTCTGCCTACTGATTTTAAGAAAGTTGATCCTGATGAATTTATTGCTGAAGGTGATAAAACCAGTATAGGAAATGCCAAAGTTCTTCATACTCCAGGTCATTCACCAGGTTCGGTAAGTTTTTATTTTGAAGAGGCTGGGGTGGTTATCGTCGGTGATGTTCTGTTTAGACACTCGATTGGCAGAACAGATCTTTGGGGTGGAAATCAATCAACACTCTTTAAGTCTATCAGAGAGAAGATATTTACTTTGCCTGCTAACACAGAGGTAGTAACAGGGCATGGTCCATTTACAACTGTTGGTGATGAGATAAATGGAAACCCTTTCTTGTAGCAGCAGTAAAATTTCACATAAAAAAAGCGCCGTCATAGGCGCTTTTTTTATAAATAAGGAAACCTATTAAGCGTTAACTTTGTCCTTAAATGCTTTACCTGCAGTAAATTTTGGCAAAGTAGCAGCTGGGATATCTATTTCAGCACCAGTGCTTGGGTTGCGACCTTTGCGTGCAGCACGTTGGCTTTGAGAAAATTTACCAAAACCAATAACATTTACTTCATCGCCTTTAGCTACAGAATCTGTGATTGTTTCAAGTGTTGCAGCAATTACTTCAGATACAGCTTTTTTGGTAAGACCTTCTGTTCTTTCTAGTACTTCTTGGATAAGATCGGCCTTACTTAGAACATTCTTGGACATGTATTAAACTCCTTTTAAATTGTTTGATGTAGCCTCGTTATCTAAATATAAACTCAATTTTATTTTTCACAAGTGCATATAACAAAAGGTTCTTAATGAAATGTATTCATTAATATCTATAATACTCTGAAAAATAAACATATTAGTCCATATATTAAATTTTGCAAATGTTTAAAAAAACAGTATTTAGTCTATAATTCTTATAGCTCTGCAAGCGCTTGAATGACGATTATGAGATGCAGTTCTTAGCTATTTTTGGATTTGTGTAAGATAATTCTTACATATTGTGTTGAAAAATAAGAATATGAGCAGAAGTAGAAGAATAAATTATCTGGTCGGTTTTGTATCTCTTGGTTCGATACTGTTTTTAGTAGGTATCGTGTCGGGTATTATGTATTCTGAATTTTCAATCGACTCTGTTCCGACACGTGTAACTGTAATCATTCCTAAGCATGCCGAAGAGGCAAAGAATATGCTCAACAGCATGCTGATTAATTCACAATGTAATTATAAAGGGCACGCCAGACGGGATTTTATTGTTTGTAATAAGGAAGGATTTAAGCGCACTGAAATTAGTTATTGGCAGTATTCTTCTGGGTTGTGGGAGGCCAGAAAGCTGAAAAAACCGATAAAAAAGAGAAAAGGAGAGGTTAGGGATAATGGGGTTCAGACAAAAAAGAACGATTATATAACATTTAAAATTCACCCTATTGACGAAAAGGCGGTTTATCTTACTCGCTATATACTTGACGAAAGAATTATTGGGCATCCACTTGGAGGAGTTGATGTCAGAGCAGTAGTGGCACAACATCGCTAGTTTTAATTGCACCAATCAAGCTGGTTATTTCTCAGTTAATTGTAATAGCTTATCTCAATCGAGCTCAGCCAATCGTATTTTTCAAGTCCTTTGAACATGTCTTTACTGGTAAGCAGTTCTTTAGGTAATAATAATTCTATCAAGACTTTGTTATGGGAATAATGGATATTAATTCTTTTGATATCACCAAAATTGAATTCATTGCATACCCAGGTATCTTTTAGTATAGAAGTAATTTCACTTCTAAGTGGTAAAACTGCATCATTAGAATATAGGTTTTTAAAGTCATCTTCTTCTGGGTCAATATGTACGGTCACATCGTTTATTTCTTCAATTTCTGTTAATAATCTGTGAGTAAGGTTATCACCAATTTGATGCCCCTCGGATACGCTTATGTATGGTTCGACTTGTATATGCAGATCTAAAAGGATATTGGCCCCAGATTTACGACAGCGTAAGCGGTGAGTTCCTTTGATTTCAGGAAATTGGTCGATTATTTTAGTAATGTTGTCGATAAAATCCTGTGGTGGAGCTGTATCGACAAGTTCTGCAAGGTTTCCCCATACAAGATCAAAGCCCACCTTACCGATCATTACTGCAACAATTATTGCGGCTAGCGGATCAAGCCAGTTTAATCCGGCATAGGATCCTATAAGACCAATAACAACAACAATTGAAGACAAAGAGTCGGTTCTATGGTGCCATGCGTTGGCCTTTAAGACCTGGGATTTTGTTTCTGTAGCGATAGCCATAGTATAGTGATAGACCCATTCTTTACTAGCTATCGAAAGGATTGCAACAACAATTGCTGCCCAGCCAGGGGTTTGCAGGTTTGGGCTTAAGATTTTTTCAAATCCACTGTAGATTATTGCCCCTGCCAAGGCGATCAAAAAGGTGCCAATTGCGAGCGATCCAAGGGTTTCAAAACGTTGGTGTCCGTATGGGTGTTTGCTGTCTGGTTCATCGTTCGCAAGTTTTGTTGTAACGATCACTAGGGCGTCAGTAATCAGGTCTGAAAGAGAATGGATTCCATCAATAAGCAACGCTTGTGAATGACTGACTATCCCAAAAAAAATCTTAAATATTGAAAGTACAATATTTACAACTGCACCAATTATCGTAGCTTTATGTTGAGCTTTGATGATTTCAGTCTTGTCCTGCACAGTAGATCCCATTATAGTGAGTTACTTTTAAATATAACAATATAATAGTTGAAGTATATTTCTTAGTCGACTGCTCTGCTATAGTCGGCAGTTCTACAACAAATATATTATATAAAAAATGACAATGAGGGATTAATGGAACATAAGGCATTTAAGTTACTCAGAACTGAGTCAATAACATCGCTTAATATTGAGGTTCAGGAGTATGAGCATATTAAGACCGGAGCAATGCATTATCATCTGGCCTGCGAGAACAATGAAAATACCTTTTTAGTTGCACTGCGTACGGTTCCTACCGACTGCACAGGTGTTGCACATATCCTTGAACATACTGCCTTGTGTGGTAGCGAAAAGTTCCCTGTTAGAGACCCGTTTTTTATGATGCTACGTCGTTCTCTCAACACTTATATGAATGCGCTTACCAGCAGTGATTGGACTGCATATCCGTTTGCAACGCAATGCAAAAAAGACTTTAATAACCTGTTGGATGTTTATCTTGATGCAGTTTTTTTCAGTAGACTTGACGAGCTTGATTTTCTGCAAGAGGGGTGGCGGTATGAATTCAGCCAGATCAGTGACCCTCAATCAAAACTTGAATATAAGGGCGTTGTTTTCAACGAAATGAAAGGTGCTATGAGCTCTCCGGTTTCAGTAGCATGGCAGGCCCTTACCAAGAATGTTTTTCCAACATCAACCTACCATTACAACAGTGGTGGTGATCCAGAAGTTATAACAGATCTAAGTTATCAGCAGCTTAAAGATTTTTATAAGGTTCACTACCATCCAAGTAACGCTATGTTTTTTACCTTTGGTGATATTTCTGCATTTGAACACCAGGAAAATATCGAATCTAAGGTTTTGCAACACTTTGACAGGCTGGATAGAACAATCGAAATATCCAAAGAAAAAAGATATGCAACGCAGCAAACAATCACAGAATACTTCTCACCGACAGATGATAGCGGAAAAGGGCAGCTTGTATTAAGTTGGCTGCTAAATGAAAGTTCAGATATTGATGATCTGTTAGAAGCTGAATTTTTATCAAGTGTACTTTTGGAAAATAGTGCATCGCCACTGCGTAACCTTTTGGAAACAACAGATCTTGCAGACTCTCCTTCACCGCTAACGGGGGTAGAGACCACTAATAAAGAAATGATGTTTATGTGTGGTATTGATGGTGCAGATGTTAATAAAATCAATGAGTTTGACCAACAGGTAACACTTTGTTTGCAAAACCTTATCCAAAACGGTGTAGATCAAGATTATCTTGAGGCTATCTTACATCAACTTGAGTTTTCACAACGTGAAATTGGCGGAGATCGTGAGCCATTTGGTCTTCAGCTGATCTTTAGCGCCATATCAACAGCAGTACATCAAGGTGATGTTATAAGCATATTAAATCTGGATCCCGCAATTGAAAAGTTGCGCTCTAAAATACAGGACGCAAATTACATAAAAGAGCTGATAAACAAGTTATTGCTGCAAAATAATCATAAAATTAGACTGGTTATGAAGCCTGATCCGGATTACAACAACAAAAAGCAGCAGTTTGAGGAGGATAAACTTGCTAAGGTAGAGGCTGAACTTGATGTAGCTGCAAAGCAATCAATAGTGGATAATGCTAAAGCGCTTTTACAACGCCAGCAAGAGCTTGGTGATGAATCTATTTTGCCAAAAGTAACTAGAGAAGATATTCCAGAGTTAATTGACTACCCTCAAGGAAAGAAAACTGAAATAGCGAATATCCCTGCAGTTACCTTTAAAAGTTCAACTAACGGTATCAGCTACTGCCAAATAATTACAGGGATGCCTGATTTTTCACTAGAGCTATATAACCATCTACCACTTTTTACTACGCTTGTTTCTGAGCTTGGTTATGGTGACTATGACTACAAACAGGTCCAGCATTTGCAAACTGCGCATACCGGGAGTATAGGCTGCTATACCAGCTTACGTTCTGATAAAGATGATATTGAAAAAACTTATGGCTTTGTCTCATATTCTGGTAAAGCATTAAATAGGAAGTTCGAAAAATTTGTATCGATGCTTGATGGAGTATCAAGTAGTTTAAGATTTGACGAGCATGATCGGATGGTTGATCTGATTGCACAAATGCGCCTTAGAAAGGAAAATTCTATCACCAGTAATGGTCATGCATATGCAATGCAGGCAGCTGCTAGTGGTATATCTCCTTTAGCTGGCTTATTGGATACTTTGGGTGGCCTGGATTCTATAAAAAGAATTAAAGAGCTAGATGACAGGGTGAAGGCTGGCAATGGTATCGAAGAGTTTGCCGCAATATTATCTTCAATCTCAACCCAAATATATCTGCAGTCTAAGCAAATCCTGTTGATTTCTGATCAGGACTCACTTGATGCGAACATCCATATTTTAAATTCCGCATATGATTTTGAATCATCTGGTAATGCATCAAATGAGCTGAATCTCCAATTTGCTTCAAACAAACAACTACACAATATGTTTGTTACCAATACCCAGGTTAATTTCTGCGCTAAGGCCTATCCAACTGTTTCTTCCCAGCATGAAGATGCTGCAGCTCTAGCTGTTTTGGCCGCATTTCTTAAAAACGGTTATTTACATACTGCCATTAGAGAGCAGGGCGGGGCATATGGTGGTGGCGCCTCCCATGATACTAGTATTGGGGCCTTTAAATTCTATTCTTACAGAGACCCAAGAATAGAAGGTACCCTTGATGATTTTGATAAGTCTCTAGAGTGGCTGTGTTCAAATAAGCACGAAGAAAAGCAACTTGAGGAAGCAGTTTTAGGTGTAATTGGATCTTTAGATAAACCATCATCACCGGCTGGTGAAGCTAAAAAGACATTCTATAATGAGCTGTTTGGAATAACTTCGCAGATGAGGCTGGATTATCGCAAGCGCATACTCAATACTACTATTGAAGATTTGATTGAAGTCGCGCAAAAATATTTGGTCCCGGAATCCTCAAGCAGTGTTGTTATAACCAATGAGCAGAACCAGCGTAAAGCTTCAGGACTTGGAATGGAAATAATAGAGATATAATTTTTTCGTAATTTAAATGGAAAATCAGGAGAAGAAATATGTCAAAGATTGAATATATAGCGTTGTATTACAAGCCTCAATGCCCGTTTTGCCAGAAAGTGCTAAGTGTAAAAGATGAACTTGGGCAAGAATTCGAGCTATGTGATACAGCTTCAAATAGTGATTTAATGGAGGAACAGCTGGAGGCTACAGGCAAAAAAACTGTACCTTGTCTGAAAATTACTAAGGGTGATGCTGTTGAATGGCTGTATGAGTCCGGAGATATTTGTAATTACTTGAAGAATCTGTAATGAATAGCTTACCTAATAGAGCTTAAACTCAGCGTCATTCCCGCTTTTGCGGGAGTGACATTATCAGCTTGCGGAATTCAAATATCGAATACCTACTCTGTTTCCTGAAGTGCTGCATCCAGCTTTAGCAGGTTATAAGGGTCAACTCCAAACATAAGCGGGTCTATAACACCCTTAATCTTCCTCTTAGAATCAAATTCTTCGGAAGAAAGATCGATGATTAGATCGCCGGAAATCGGCGTTTTATTCGCATCATAGCAAATTTTAACTATCGGCTTTAATGGGTGCTCTTTGTTTAGCTCAATAACTACACCGCGCTCACCTGATGCTAGTTCAACAGCACTGCTTACCGGATACACCCCAAGCAATTTAATTAACTGCGTCAAAATTGCTGTATCAATATCCCCTTCTTGAGCCTGTTTATACATGAGCTGCAATGCGGCATATGGCGTACGTTGATTATTTCCCTTAATACCGTGGGTAAGGCTGTCGTATATATCAACAATTGTTATTAGTTTGCCCATGTTGGCGTATACAGTGTCGTCATGACTTGGCGGAAGATGATGGCTCTCTTCGTAGATATAATACTCCTTTAGAATGTCAATTACATTTTGCGGGAGTTCTTTAATCTTTTCGATAATAGATAGTCCGTAATGAGCATGTTGTCGCGCTAGTTTAAGTTCTTTTTCTGTATAGTTGCCTGATTTTTCAGGAAGGTAGGTTGGTAGTCTACTCCAGCCTATATCGTGTAGCAGAGCAGATAAACCTAATGAAAATAGATTGTTGCCATCAAAGTGCATTCTGTGTCCAATTGCTGTTACTATGCTGAGCACACTAAATATATGCGATAAAAATTTATCGCTGTTTCTATGCATATGCAGAATAGTTAGCAGGGCATAATTGTTTTCACGGATGCTTTCGAATGTTTTATCTAGTACTGGCGCAAGATCATTAATAGCAATTTCGTCGGAATGGGTATTGTTATAAAAATTCTCTATTGCAGTCTTGGATTCGTTAAAAACCTTTTCCGCAACTTTGATATCTTGCTTAAGATTGGTGAAGCGTTTTTTGGCATTTAGAGATGTTTCAGCGTGTGTATCAGGCTCAGGAACAGGTTGTTGCGTTAGATCAATTATAACTCGTGTTATACCTGACTTTTTGAGTCTCTGAACATCTTCCTGGTTTTTTGCATGAAAATTTCTGAATAACAGGTCTATCGATTTGTCTGATGTGAAGACTTTATTGATTAGCATCCCAGGTTTTAAGTCTTCTATACTGATCTCTTTCAACATAAATTAATCCATTTAAATTTTTGCCGTGCGTTTCAAAATCCGCAGTCAAAATATCATGTTAGCTAAATCGCATGTTACAGAATAAAAACATGATATTACACAGCTATATATAATACTATATGTGGACCTGATAAGTATTGAGTTTTAAAAAACATATTTTGTAATATTTTTGGATTAGTAGTCAACCGATAGCTATGCAAAACGTTATATGGATATAGAAGTTAAAATTATGACAAATAGTTGTAAAAGGTGAATGAAATGAAAAACGGTTTTATAGTCTCTGCTTTTACTGTGCTTGCTATTGCGCTGGCTCCGGCAGTTTCTTTGGCTGAAGGTACAGGTATGCGCTTCCACGGCAAAGAGGTTCTGTTTTCTCTGCTTGATTCAGATGATGATGGGAAGTTAAGCTACGAAGAATATCAATCAGCAGCAAAGAAGTTTCTAAAGAAACGTAGAGCTGGTTATATGGAACGCATGGATGTTGATAAAGATAATTCAATCTCGCTAAATGAGTTCAAACACTGGCATGAAAATATAATGGACTCTCGCAAAAAAGGTAAGGGCGGGAATAAAGAGGGAGATAAAAAACAAGGCAAGCATGGCCGCAAAAACGATCCTGGCAAAAGATTAGAGCGTTTTGATCTAAATAAAGATGGTGTTATCGAAAGAGTAGAGGCTGAAAGCGTTATGGCTAAAATGGTTGATAGAATATTTGAGCATAAGGATAGAAATAAAGATGGGGTTATTACCAAAGATGAAATGCAGCCTAAAGGTATTGATGACCGTTTTGCAGAGCATGATTTAAATAAAGATGGCAAGCTTGATCAGATAGAGATGGATCAGATTCGCGAAGAAAGAACTAAACACCGCTTTGAAAAAGACGATAAGAATAATGATGGTTATATAGACATTAATGAATTTGGGCAAAATAGAGGAAAACATGGTAGAAGGGGAGGGCCTCGTGAAGAAGGTATGCATATGAAAGGAATGGAAAATAATTACTGATAATTAATGGGAAAAATCTACGGGGTTAGAGTCGCCGATATGAAAAACAGCCGACTACTGACCCCAAGTGATTAATTTTGGATATTACGTCATCTCCTAAACATGAACCTTTCGACATTGCTCCATGCCTTTTTAGCAGCCTTTTCATTGTAACCGATTGTTCCAATAACATACGGCTTTTTTTCCGGGTAACCAACAAAATCAAATGCATGTCTCCCGCCAGGAATTACCCTAAATTTAACCTTTGAAGCATCCGGAGAATTATCTATTAGAGTACGGCAGTTCATAAATGGTGTTACGTCATCTAATGATCCAGACTGTATTAGAATAGGAACATGAGACTGCCATTTTTGTTTTTTGCTGCACATAGGATAATAGGCAATAGCCTTTTTAAAGATATCTTTGGAAACATCCTGATTAACTGTTTGTAGAGTAATTATACCGCCAAATGACCAGCCATGAAGGTTAATTTCATTCTGTTTAATGTACGCTAGAGTTTTAAGGTACTTCGCGGTAAGCATAACTTCTTGGACAACCTCGCGCGCATCGACATCCATACAGCTTGACTTATTCGGTCTGCTGGCATAAAAGTCATACATCATAACCGCATAACCTTTTGCAACAAATTTGTCTGCGATTGTGTTGTAGTGTTTCCAGGCGATATCTGTCCACTTGTATCCGCTGCAGCCTGAGACAAATATTATGGCCGGGAAAGGGCCATCTCCTTGGGGCTTTTTGATCTGAAAGTTTTTTTCTATGAAATCAAAATAATTGGAATTTGATTCTGCAGCATTTAATGCCGAAGCTGAAACAGTAAGTGTTAATAAGAAGAGTAGTCTAGCCGCGGCACTCAGTATGATATTGTCCATGATATTTCCTTGTAAGTGTATATTTCTTAGGAATTTGTATTATCTGTAATATTAGCATTGCACACCTACAGTAAAAGTATACTGTTTTAGTAAAATACCGTTCATAAATTTCGTGAATATTAGGAGTAAATATACTTATCAGATCGATTAAATAGCATTTTTAGCATGAAACTCGTCTCTTATTCCGATCAGCAGAGCAATTAATATTCAATAGTGGTATTATGCGAATCCTTACCTGTTATACCCAAATTGAGTGCTTTTTTAGAGAAACTGACATGACTGATCCAAGCAAAAAAATCATCGATGTATCCGATAGAATCCCTGAGTTTTATGTTCCACCTGCAAAGCCTGAGGTTTTGACTGAAGAGGAAAGGCTTTTTTATAGTAATAAGATCAAAAAACAGCTAAAGGAGCAGGATGCGGTAATTGTGGCTCATTTTTACACCCATCCTAATTTGCAGCGATTAGCTGATGAAACTGGCGGATTCGTTGCTGATTCGTTAGAAATGGCGCGGTTAGGAAAAGAGCATTCGGCTAAAACGCTTGTTGTACTAGGCGTTAAATTTATGGGTGAGACCTCAAAAATTCTAAGCCCTGAGAAAAGAGTGATAATGCCTGATCTAAATGCAGAGTGTTCACTAGATCTATCTTGCCCGGCAGATGCATTTTCCGACTTTTGCGATGAATACTCTGATAGAACGGTTGTAGTATACGCTAATACTAGTGCTGCAGTTAAGGCTAGATCCGACTGGGTAGTTACATCCAGTATTGCCCTTGAAATTGTAAAGCATCTACATGACAAGGGGGAAAAAATTGTCTGGGGGCCGGATAAGCACCTTGGTGCATATATTGAGAAAATGACCGGTGTCGATATGGTTAAATGGCAAGGTTCATGTATTGTGCATGAAGAGTTTAAGGCTATTCAACTAAAGCAATTAATGGAGCAAAATCCTGATGCTAAGGTGCTTGTGCATCCAGAATCTCCTATGGCCGTTATTGAGCTTGGTGATGTTGTTGGCTCTACCTCGCAACTGTTAAAAGCCGTTAAGGATCTTGGGGCTGAAAAGTATATTGTTGCAACTGAAAGCGGGATCTTCTACCGCATGCAGCAGGCGCTAGAAGAGGTTGAATTAATCCCGGCGCCATCTACAGTTGAGGAAGGTTTTAAACGTCCGGCGCACGCACTTTGTCCTTGGATGGCCATGAATGGTCTGAAGAACCTTTCTGAGGTATTAGAATCTGGCGCCAATGAGATTTTTGTTCCAGATGATATTCGCGAGAAGGCGTTTAAGCCAATTCAGAGGATGCTGGATTTTTCTGTAAATTTAAGTAAGTAGTAATCCAGTAATGTTTTGAGAATAATTCCTTTGATGGTTTGATTTGCATCCATGCTCAATCAAACCTTGTTTGTACATCCCTATACAGATTACGAAATTATTGTCTGAAAACTTTTCTGTGCTTTTAAATGATCTTGGCTTAAGAATAAGGGCGAATTGTATTGAATTAGTAGATGTAATTCATGAATTACCCATATGGATACCAACCTTCGCCTGTATGACGCAATTGAGTAAAATTATGATTCTTGTTATTAAAGTCTTTCCTGAAATTATCACCAAAAGCCGCTCGGTTCGTAAGAACTTTATTGGTATCTTGCGGAGAAATCTGCGAACAATCCTGGCTCGTATTGATGATGGAATAACTGTTCAGGCCTTTTGGGATAAGATCGAAGTCTCTGTTCCTGAAGATTCTCCGCATAAACAGTATATACTTGCAGCGGTTCAAAAAATTCCCGGTATAGATACAGTATTAGTTGTTGATAAATTCGAGTTTGACACCAAAGAAGATATTGAAAAGATTGTCGAACTAAACTGCTGCGAGCGGGTTCAAAACAAGTCTTTTGTCGTTCGCGTAAAGCGTAGTGGAAAACACTCTTTTAAATCGCTCGAATTGGAACGGTCATGCGGTGGAGTACTGCTGCGTAATGTTCCTACCTGTAGTGTTGATTTGCATAATCCCGATGAGATGATCTCGATGGAGATTAAAGATAACTACGTTTTTCTGATTTCACAGCGCATTAAAGGCCTGGGAGGTTTTCCGCTTGGAACTCAAAGCGATGTAGTTTCCCTTATATCTGGCGGTTTTGACTCAACAGTTGCTACTTACCAAACTATTCGTCGCGGTATTAAAGCTCACTATCTGTTTTTTAGTCTCGGAGGTAAGGCTCATGAAGCTGGAGTAAAGCAGGTTTCTCAATATATTTGGGAGAACTACAGCAGTTCCCACAAAGTTAAGTTTATCACTATTCCATTTGAAGAGGTTATTGGTGAGATCCTGGCCAAGGTAAAGAATTCATATATGGGCGTTGTTTTAAAAAGGATGATGTTACGCGCTGCAACAAAGGTTGCCGAAAAAATGGAAATTGATGCCTTGATAACAGGAGAGAGTGTAGCTCAGGTTTCCAGCCAAACAATTCGTAACTTAGCGGTTATTGACAGAGTTACTGAAAAGCTTGTGCTAAGACCAATTGCGACCATGGATAAGAACGATATTATCGATATTGCACGCGAAATTGGTACTGAAGATTTTGTTAAAAATATTCCTGAGTACTGTGGAGTAATATCAGACAAGCCTACAGTTAAGGCGGATTTTGCAAAATGCGATGAAGTAGAACAAGAGTTCGATTTTTCGATTTTAGATAAAGCTATTGAAGCAGCTAATGTTGAATCAATTGATAAAGTTTTAAGTGTTAGCGATTCAAAACTTACCAGTGCATCAATTGTTTCTATACCGGAAAAAGGGCAGGTTATAGTTGATCTGCGTCACCCGATTGAGGAAGATGATAAACTGGAATTCCCGAATAACGATGTTATCGAGATTCCATTTTATGCTGTTGAAAAGCATTTTCCCGAGCTAGATCAGGGCAAAGAGTATCTATTCTATTGCGATAAGGGTGTGATGAGCGAGATGCATGCTTCAAATTTGGTAGATGCAGGGTATCGCAATATACGCGTTATAAAGTTTTAAGTATTTTGGGTAATTTATGAATCCTCTTTCTGCATAACCTGTCATATAGGCAGAGGCTTTATCCAGCCTTTTCCTTAAGGTTTGTTATGCAGTAAGATAAGCTAAATTTTTATAATATATCTAGAACATTTTCTGGTGGCCTGCCAAGGGCAACTTTACCATCAGAGGTGATAACAATAGGTCTTTCAATCAGTCTTGGGTATTTGATCATAGCTCTAATAAGCTCTTCATTAGTCAAGGTGCTATCGTCAAGATTATTTTCCTTGTACTCGGTTTCTTTCTTACGCATTAGATCGCGAGGCTTTAGATTGAGTGTTTTCAGAACATATTGAAGCTCATCAGCGGAAGGGGGCGAGTTTAGATATTCAATTATTTCCGGTTCGTAATCATGATCCAAAAGTAGCTGAAGTGTTTGTCTCGATTTAGAGCATCTAGGGTTGTGATAAATTTTAATGTTCATTTTTAAGCCTATGAAAAAATGGGGAAAATCTGTAATTAATAATTGTGAATCTTTTTAATGCCGACATTGATCCCTAACAGTTGCCAACTATACTTAAATCTATCAGCGCTTGTTATATTTGAAAATTAGGATTACAAAAACATTAGCAGAAAAAGGAATTCTATGAAGATTTTAAATAATATGAAACTTGGCATTAAACTGTCAATTCCTAATATCATGCAGGTTATTGTTTTGATAGTTGTATTTGTAATTTACTTTCAGATACACGGTGTGATCGTGCATCATGAAGAGCAGGCTAAATCAAGATATGCTCTTGATGCTAGCGTCCAGGAAATTGATGACTCGATTTCAAGTTATATAGCTAATCATCTCACTTTTTCTGAGATGATGAACATCTTCAAAAAAGATTCTGAGTTTATATTAAGCAGCGAACTTCTTCGTGGTCACGAGGAAATAACTTCAGAACTCACACATATAGAAGAAGATCTGCACAAGATTCATGTGCTGTTGGATGAGTCGCATGAGCTTGAAGTTAAAGTTTCCGGACTTATTAATGAATCGGTATCAAAATCTGATACCTACCTAGCAGAAATTAGCAAACGCTTAGTTGATTCTGTTGCTCGTAATGAAGTTTCCGACCTGGAAAGGGCAGTTATTGCCGGGGCTTCAGTTAACACTACGTCCAACTTAAAAGCAAATGTGTTGTTTCAAAAAATCAAGTCTGATCTGAAATATGGTGAGATTTTGTTACAGCAGCTTGATAAAGCCATAGATAATGCAAAAAAAGATGCTGCTGCCCTTAAAGATACTCCGTTTTCTCAGCTACCGGTTGAGGCAGAAAAGGCCAATGTTAAGATTTCGGAAATGGTGGAAAAATATATTAAAGATTTGCAATTGCTAGATTACAATAAAAAACATATTGCCAAAATGATTCAAGAGATGCGTGATTCCATAACCAGAATTAACCAGGATGCCAATCATGAGGTGTTTATGGTTGTTGAGGATGATCTTAAGATACTGATGGCTGTTTATGTTATTGCCTTAATCATGATCGCACTAGTTCTATTTGTTGTATCTAAATCTATTTCTACGCCGGTTAAATATATTGTTTCTCAACTTCAACAGCTAGCTGGTGGTAATTACTCTGTCGAGTTCAATGTGGATCGTAAAGACGAGATTGGAGTCTTATCTTATGCCCTAAATCAAATGGTTCATAAACAGCTTGAAATTGTTCGGGAAGTTCAGAGTGTGAGTGCATTTATCACTTCTCAAATAGCTCAATTATCTGAAGGTGTTCAGTCTTTGTCTGCCGGGGCTTCTCAGCAAGCTGCAAGCGTCGAGGAAACTAGTTCCACACTTGAGCAGTCCAGTGCCTCAGTTCAACAGAATGCAGCCAACGCGAGCACTACTGAGAACATAGCTAGAGATGTCTCTACAAAAGCTGATCAGGGTGGTAAAGCAGTCGCCCAAGCCGCTAATGCAATGAAAGAGATCGCTCAAAAGATTACAATTATTGAGGAGATAGCCTACCAAACAAATTTGTTGGCCCTAAATGCTGCAATTGAGGCTGCCAGGGCTGGAGATCATGGTAGAGGATTTGCTGTAGTAGCCGCTGAGGTACGTAAGCTAGCAGCAAGATGCGAAGCTGCTGCAGGTGAGATAAGCTCATTATCTAAGAATAGTATTGCAATTTCTGATGTGTCTACAAAACAGATTCAGGACATCGTTCCTAAGGTTCAGCAAACTGCAGATCTTGTTTTTGAAATTAATGCTTCCAGTCAGGAACAGGCTTCCGGTCTTGATCAGATCACTACAGCTATGTCTCAGCTTGATAAAGTTACTCAAACAAATGCTTCCTTAGCGGAAGAGTTAGCTGCAGCTGCAGAAGCTCTTAATGAACAAGCTCTTAAGCTTTCTGAGGTTATGAGTTACTTTAAAATGGGTGATGAAAACAGTGCTAAAGCTGATTTAAAAGCCCCCTTAAAAGGTATAGATGCTGACAATGTAAGTGAAAATATAGTTCCAAAAGATGGTAAAAAGAAAAAGCAGCAGTCAATTGCTAAGAAGCTAAAGACAAAAGTTGTAACTAAGAAAAAGAAACCGGTAAAAGAGAAGCTGGGTGCAGAAAAAGTTGCAGTTCATTCACCAAAAGAGTCAAAAATAGCTGAATCAAGAGATCTAGATGATGACTTCGAGCGCTATTAATAGAAGAATTGCAATACTGTTCCCATGCGAGCGTGGGAACAGTATGGGGTTGAGGATGGGAACGGTAAAAAGATTTAGCTAATACCGTTTTTCAGGGTTCTTCTGATTTTAAACATTATCTTTTCGAAAGAGTTATCGATTTCAAGACCACCCTCATACAGCTCCATGATTTGGGTTTTGCTGTTTTCTAAAAGATTTCTAAAGTGACATTCTTCTGCTTCAGACAGGTTTAGCGAAATAAACCCTGCATCCATTTCCTGAATCAAACGCTCCAGCAGTTCACCACTTTGTTCTTTATGTTCGGAGTATTGTTTTTCGATATACTCGACGGCAGACTGTGTATCACTAATAAGGCGTTCAAGAACAGACCTTTGTTTCTCCACTTCCATCTGAAGAGCAATGGCCCTTATTCTGCTGTCGGCGCTGCTTAAAAAAGGAGCTATATTGTCTTTAATGCGCCCATATTTCTCCATATCATCAAGGGGCATGTTCTTAATTAAGAGTGAAATACTTTCAAAGTTGACGATTGTTCTTGCGCCAAAATCAAAAAACCTACTTTTGTCTTTGGCCCTGCTTAGCAGCTCATTCTCCATATTTTCTTTTTCAGGAGTAAGATTATTACCGTAAAAGAACAAACCTTTTGTTGATCTTATTTGGAAGGAAACATTAAGTTCGTAGGCTTCGCAGGCAGCAAAGATTTCATTTGAAAGTTCGTCGTAGCTATTACAAAGAATGCACTTCTCGATAGCAACTAGAAGCCCGCCTAGTTCCCCTGCAGTTGACATTGCTTCCAATGCAGTTTCCCATATCTCATTCGCGTCGGCCTGAACATCGTCTATTATTTGTTTGTTTTTTGCAGCTACTTGAACCCTAGCCTTGAATTCATCACCTTCGAAAGGAGTAGATATTACGTCATCACAGCCACATAGGTAACAATCAAGTCGATCTTCTATGGTATCTGCATCGGTTAGAATGACAACGGGAATCTTAAAAGTATCTTCGTCTTCTTTTAATTTTTTACAGGTTTCTAGGCCTGCATCATCAAATTCAGTTGTATCAATTATGACACAAGAAGGGTTGTCTATGATTGTATTGTCAGCAATCTCGGTAAGAGTGCTATAAATAACTAACTGGTGTTCACTCAGGTGATCTTTGCAGAAGTTTTCGATCTCTTCATTGTTTGTAGCCAATGTAAATTTATAAGATGCTGAATCACTCATTGCGTTTCCTTTTTTATATCGAGTTTTTGCCGTTAATCCAGAAAGTAAACTTCTCCGTCTGTATCACTTTTTCTTAGATCGTCCTTATACTGTTTTTCAAGATCAAGTACTGTAACTTTTTCAACTTTTCTGACAAATACATCACCGGTTTCGGGTATAAAATACACTGTCCTTGCCTGCGTGCCACCAACATCGGAATTAATCAGTGGGATCTGTTCCATATTCAGATATTCTTTAACAAACGCAATATTGTCAGAACCGATTTTATTCTCTGTTTCCGTAACTTTTGCACCGCCAAATATTTTTGCTTCCAGGTTTGAACGCTTAGACCCATGTTTCATAAGGTCGTTGATTAAAACTTCCATCGCCACAATTCCGTATCTTGTGGACTGGCTGTTGTAATCAGAAGTAATATCTCGGTTGATATTTTTATTTCGGCTGTGTGTCAGAAGAAAATGGTTCATACCTCCAATTCCTGTAACCTTATCCCTTATACACGCACACACACATGAGCCTAAAACAGTAATCAGCATTTCGCCTTTCCCAGCAAGCCCATATTCTCCGGGCATCAATCGAAATGCATATCTTTTAAAGCGCGGGTCCCAACTTCGATGTTTATCATCAAATGCAACATTTAGTTTTTTTGTATCTGTATTCATTTGAATAATAAAACTCTATGCAGCATTTAATAATAAGGAGCTAATACAGTGGATGCGCTTTCTCCTTAATTAGTACCTAGTCATCCATCACTTTTTTAACAACAGATAATAGCTGGTCTGGTCTAAAAGGTTTAACCAACCAGACTTTCGCACCTGCAGCCTGACCCTCAGCGCGCATATCTTCAGCATTTTCTGTAGTAAGCATGATGATAGGAGCAAACTTGTTAGTTTCTGTTTGCTTCACGCCTTTAATAAACTCGATACCATTCATATTCGGCATATTCATATCGGTAATGATAATGTCATACCTTTCAGCCTGGGCTTTCGCCAGGGCTTCAGCCCCATCTGCACATGCAGTTACGTCAAACCCATTCATCTTCATGTGCATTCCAAGTACTTTACGCATAGATGCTGAATCGTCTGCAAAAAGTAGTTTTTTCTTACCCATTTACTTCTCCTTTGTAACAAACCAGTTATTTACTGGATTCTATTAAAATTGTAGCAACGTTTTGCAAAGATACCTGTTTTTCCGAAGCTCCCATGAGCCAAGCCTCTTTAGGCATTCCATAAACAACAGACGTCTCTTCGTCCTGTGAAAATGTCCGCGCTCCAGCATCTCTCATTTCTTTTAAACCTCGGGCGCCGTCATCACCCATCCCAGTAAGTAGGCAGCCTATTGCATTTTTTCCGGCACAGCGTGAAACCGAACGGAATAGAACGTCTACAGCTGGACGATGGCGGTTGACGAGTTGGCCTTCAACCAATTCAATTTCATATTCTTTGCCTATGCGCTTAATTAGCATGTGCTTGTTTCCAGGGGCTACCCAGGCCTGTCCGGGCTTTAATATTTCACCACCGCAAGCTTCCGAAACGGTCATTGAGCTTATTTCATTTAAGTTTTGGGCGAATGCAGCAGTAAATTGTTCAGGCATATGCTGCACAATCAGCGTAGCAGGGGAGTTATGTGGCATATCAGCGAGTACATCGCGCAAAGCTTGAGTGCCGCCGGTTGATGCACCAATGGCAATAATTTTGTCTGTGTCTATCTGCGGTAGCCTTGTAGTGTTACTAATAACGGCGTCAGCTGTATATTTCGGTGAAACAGAATTGGTTGATGCAGCTGTTTTTTGCTCTGATGTAGCTTTCGGTGGAATGGCAGGCTTTGCAATAGCTCCTCCCGCTGGTTTCTTAACTTTTGCAAATGCAGCGGCTTTTATTGCTTCGCGAACCTGAATAGAAGCCTCAGTCAGAAAATCCTTTAAACCAATTTTGGGTTTATTTATCACATCAACTGCTCCGTTTTTTAGGGCTTGCATAGTGAGCTGCGCTTGCCCTTCTGTAAAGCTTGAACAAATTACAACTGGGATTGGGTTGATGGGCATTAGCTGTTGCAGGAATGTTATTCCATCCATTCTCGGCATTTCGATATCTAATATGATGACATCTGGCTGAATGGTTTCTAATTTTCGCTGCGCAAAAATCGGGTCTTGAGCATGCGCTACAACTTCCATTTGTGGATCAGAATTGACAATATCTGACATCACCTTGCGAACAAGTGCTGAATCATCGATTATCATAACCTTAATAGGTGTTGTCATTTTTTAATCCCCTTATCAGATTTTTTTCTATACACTGAAGTTGCTTCAGTGCATAGTTCTGGGCATAGCATTTGTATTGATTCCGAATGCCCGGTAATAAGGTATCCTCCGCGATTCAAACATTGTAAAAGGCGGCTGATTACATTTTTTTTGGTTGTCTCATCAAAGTAAATCAGAACATTGCGGCAGAATATTACATCGAATTTCTCGCTTGGAAGGGTAGAGCTGATAAGGTTGAATATCTCGAATGTAACCTTTTTCCTTAACTCAGGGACGACGCGAACATTTTGTGATTGCCTGTTTTTCCCGCGCATCAGATATTTTTTATGCAGATTTTCAGGTAGTTTGCTTACCCTTGTCAGAGGGTATATCCCAGCCCGAGCTGATTCAAGAACACGGTGCGATAGATCTGTCGCCCATATGCTCCATCCATTACGTATATGTGCTGAGTTGTCCATAAGCATAGCCAGGTTATAAGGTTCTTCACCAGTTGATGAGGCTGCGCACCAGATTTTGAATGGAGCACTTCCTTTATTGGCATATTCCGGGATTATTGTTTGTTCCAAATAATGATAGTGTTGTGGCTCCCGGTAGAAATAGGTTTCATTCGTTGTTAGCCTGTCAACGCAGTGCTGAAATTCTCCAGTTTTTAGCCCTTCGCCATCAATAGCATAGTCAAAATAATCCTGATAGTTATCAAATCCACAGTCGATCACTCTTTTGCGGAGCCTACTGGCAACCATCATTTTTTTTGCCTCTGAGAGGTTTATTCCAGCGTGCTCATACATAAAAGAGCGAAACATTTGGAATGTTTTGTCAGAAAATTTCAGGGCCTGGGCATTGTGATTTGTGTAAGTATCTTGGTTCATAGCGCTGGAATTGTTATACGTCTAATGAGTTTTCCTGCATCATCTCAACGATTTCAAGCTCTTCGAGTGACAGCACATTATTTATATCCAAAATAATTATGAAGCGCTCATTTATTTTGGCCATATTCTTAATAAACCGCGTATCTATGGTGCTACCAAGCTTTGGTGCTGGTTCGATTGCCTCTTCTGGAATATCACGTACCTGCTGAACTTTGTCGACAAGACACCCTAGAATTCTTTTATTTTCGCTGCCATCTACTTCCGCAATGATTATGCAGGTTCTTTTGGTTATTTCCTGTTGATCTTGCTCAAATTTGCAAGCAAGATTAATAACCGGTACGGCTCCACCACGAAGATTTATGATGCCGCTGACAAAATCTGGTGTCATAGGCACTTGGGTTGGTTCAGTATATTCAATAATTTCTCTGATTTGGGTGACCGGTATGGCATATGTGTCAGCAGCGACATTAAACAATAAGTATTGTTCGCCAGTTAACGTAAGATCATCAATGTCCAATTGCTCTATCTCTATCTCACTCATATATTGGCCTCAATCATTTGTATTAGTTTCAAATTAACTAATGTGTTGCTTCGGTTGATGTGAATGTTGATTGGCTTAATCCAGCATCATAGCCGATGATTAGTTCTTGAGCTGAAAAGAGAGTGTCAGTATCAAGAATGGTGAAAAACCTATCGTCAATATTACTAAGACCCTTCACATAGTTAGCGGCTATAATGGTTCCAAGTGCAGGGGTTTCTTCAATAGCATCATCTTCAATTTCTTGAACTATTAAAACCTTATCAACCATGCAGCCAATCATGATTGTTTCATTGTCTAACGATACTTCCATAATAATAATACAGGTGCGCTTAGTTATTTCGCTGTCTTCTAATCCAAATACTTTTGTAAGTTCGATAACAGGTATGATTTTACCGCGCAGATTTACAACACCTCGATACCTTTCTGGTGCTGTTGGAACAATTGTAACTTGATCATACTCAATAATTTCAAGAATTCGGGTTACTGGGATTGCAAAAGGTTCATTGCCCAATAAAAAGCTAAGGTATTGATTGTTAATCAAAGTGGTTTCATTGGTTTCAGCAATTTGTGCATTTAAGTCTTCGTTTGAGCTCATAGCAAATCCCTTTTATATTTCAGCAGATTCTGAAGAAATGGTTTCATTTGAGTTCTGTCCATGCGGTTGATTCATGAAAGAATCGCGCTGTTTTTCGCTTGCGTCAGTTATTAAGCTGGATACATCAATGATCATAGAAACATTTCCGCTACCAAGAATAGTAAACCCTGAGAACCCTTTAAGGTTTTGGAAAATTTTACCTAACGGTTTAATAACAGTTTGTACTTCACCGTGTAGGCTGTCGACCAACAGGCCTGTCTTTTTGCCTGAATGCTGAACTACAATCACATTTTTTGTTTCAGGTTCGTTTTCAAGTGTTTTCGGTAAGCAAAAATGTTTCTTAAGATCAATTAATGGCAGCACCTCACCGCGCAGATTGATATAGTTATGCTTTTCCATTTCTTTGGTTTGTTCTTTTGTTAGTCTGAGGCATTCAACAACCATATCAAGTGGAATAACAAAATCCTCGTTTTCAGTACAGATAAGAAATCCATCAATAATTGCTAGCGTAAGTGGAAGCTGGATTATGACATTCGTACCTATACCTTCTTCTGATTCAACATTGATATTTCCCCTCAGGCTTTCGATGTTTCGTTTTACTACATCCATGCCAACACCGCGACCTGATATATTGGATACTTGCTCAGCTGTTGAAAATCCAGGTTCAAATATCAGGTTGTATATTTCAGAATCGGATAATTTGTCATTTTGCTTAATCAAACCACGCTCAATTGCTTTATTGGATATCTTTTCTTTATTTAGGCCTTTTCCATCATCTGATACTTTGATAACGATTGAACCTGTTTCGTGATATGCACTTAAAGCAACATGACCTTCTGGTGGCTTATTATTAAGCTCACGCTCGCTTGGTTTTTCAATGCCATGGTCAATAGCATTTCGTATTAAGTGCGTTAGCGGGTCAGTAATTTTCTCTGCTACTGTTTTATCAAGCTCAGTTTCACCACCAGAGATTTCGAAGTTTATTTGTTTGCCAAGCTCATTTGATGTATCACGAACTGTCCGGTTAAACCTTTTGAATACTCCGTCGATAGGAACAATACGCAAACCAAGGGCAGTTTCGCGCATTTCTTCAAGAGTTTCATTCATTTCGGTTACTGCTTCCGCGAGTTTGTCATCATCAATGTTTTCAGTTAACCCGGAAACTCTCTCGCCATTAATTACAAGTTCACCAACAAGATTAATCAAAGTATCAAGCTTGCTTGCATTAACCCTTAAAAATTCGATCGATTGTGAGCTTGCTGCACGTGTCTGCTGTTGTTTTGCAATTGCTGATTCTAAAACTTCAGGTTGTACATCTCCTTGTTCAACGAGTATATCTCCTGTACGCGAACCGGTTTCTTTTTGTCTGTCAAGGGCTGTTTGTAGCTCTTTCTCAGTTAAAGCTCCAGAGGTAACTAGTATTTGTCCAATTACTGCTTCGCCGTTTGGTAATAGACTGATTATTTTTTTATATTCTTCAGTTTTTGATTCAGGAGAAAGAATATGGAATTCGCAGTCATCCATAAATTCGAAAATGTCAGCTATTGCCTGCTTTTGACATGATGACTCTAAAAGCAGCAACCAGGATAGATGGCAGCTCTCAGGGTCAATTTCATCCAGTTTCGGAATATCTGGCATGAACAGATTAGCTGAAGTAATAACCCCTAGTTCATTTAGCTCCCTGAATATCGCCTTGATGCTAAATCCTTGTCTGAATGTTTCAGTGCCAAGCTTGAGGTTTATAGTGAATATGCCTGTTGGCGTCTCAACTTGTGTCGCAGATCCGTCTTCATCACATGGGTTTGCTGCTAGAGCAGCTGCATGGGGGTCTGCAAGGTAGTGCTCGAGAAGTTTTGTGGCTTCATCAAGATCGTTTTGGTCAACTTCACCACTCCCAACAAGAGAGTCCATCATTGATGTTATGATGTCTTTGCTGCGCATAAATAGTGAAACCAAATCGCTAGTTATCGGAACGATGCCATTTCTGACTTCAACTAGTAAGCTTTCCATAATATGGGTAAAGTCAATTATTTGGTCATACCCAAATAGGCCTGCATTTCCCTTTATGGTATGGGCTGCTCGAAAAACCCTGTTCATAGATTCACTGTCGTTTGGGTTGCTCTCAAGGTCCAATAAAGCAGACTCCATATCTTCAAGGAGCTCATTACCTTCACTGATGAATATTGAAAGATTTTCGTCCATTTCTGAATTCATAAGATGCTTCCTTTTGGCTAAGATTCTGTTGGGAGGTCTTCCGAAGCCGGTTCAGTTGCAGCTGTTTCACCAAGCTGCTCATTCAGTGATTCTCTAGAAGGTAGAGGGGTGCAGGTTTTATCTGATAAAGTAATTAGATCTTCCGGTATATTTATTAACTCAAGATTGCCTTTTTTTTCAAAGAGATAATTATTTGTCGCATGTAGCAATTGTAAAAAACACGCATCAACCTGCTCAACATTTGCTAAGTCCAGGCAAATATCGGGAGAGTTGCCTGCAGCTTCAAGTATTTGCTCTTTTACAGAGCTAATCGTATAAATATTGCATTCTTGCTGAAGTTTGATCGTTTGCTGATCGTCCTGATCTTTGCTCATTTTTTCACCCAATCATTGCAAATTATAGCCCTATATGGAAATTGCATTAAGCATGTCCAATCCATTTTTAAATTATAGAATAGCTTTTGGAAAATGCTCATAACGAACTCTACCAACACAAAAAAAGCATTGTTAGGAGGGTTAAATCAAAATAATCACATTATCGATTTCTGATAAAGCTATTTTAATTGTTGATGATATGGACTCAATGCGGCAGCTATTAAAAGCTATATTACGTGATGGTGGATGTAAAAATATTGCCGAGGCTTCTAATGGTTCACAAGCATTGGAACTGGCAAAATCTCGCTATTATGATTTAATCATCTCTGACTGGAATATGCCCAAAATGGATGGTCTTGAATTTCTTCAGTCTGTCAGGTTAGACGACAAGATAAAAGATACGCTGTTTTTGATGGTCACAAGCGAATCTGAGAAAGAAAATGTTGTTAAGGCTATTCAGGCGCGGGTTGATGGATATGTCATCAAGCCTTTCACACAAATTACTGTTACAAAGCAAGTAATAGCCACATTCGCTAAGCAAATTCGATTTGAATAGTCCCTTGTCCTTAATAAATCTTCTGTATATTACTGTTTCAATGCCAAACAAGCTGCAAAATCATGTTTCAGTCATTGTAAAGCTGTAAAAAAATACTAAATTTAGTACTAAGCAAATATAACAGATGTATAAGCTGTTATATCGTCTTAATAACTTTGTATCTTGATCTAAGGGTTTATGGAATGGATGTAAAAAAGAAGATCTTAGTAGCTCCAGCTTTAATGATAATTTTGATGTTTGGAATAGGGGCTTTGAATTATCTTACTCTTGATGAGCAAAAAAACGTAGCAAATAAAGAGATAAAAGTACGATTTTCTGAATATGCCGGAATTACAGACATTCTTGTTAAGTTTAATGCGAATTATAGAAAAATCTATGAGACTTTAAGCTATGCCAGTTGGTCAGATGGTGTAGAAAAAATGGAGAATGGTTTTCTAATCATCAAAGCTGATATGAGGCTTTTGGTTACTGCCTTAGATAAACAAATTGAGGCCGCTAAAAATAACGAAGACAAAGAGAGATTGGAGCTTTTAACCCAAGCAAAAAAAATATTCAATCAATACATAACCACTGTTGATGAGGTTGCTGAATGGATAATCATAGATGTTACCGCCACTGTTATGTCGCAAGAGCAGTTAAAATTAAGATTTAGCGAAATATCAAAAATTTTCAGCAAGATCCAAAAATTGGATCATCAGCTAAATAATCAGGCATTAGAGATGTCAGATTCAAATGCTGATTCAGCGATATTGTGGTCAATTTTATTACCCGTCATTGCAATTGTGCTTTCAGTTGTTGTTTCACTGGTCGTTGCAACTGGTATCACTAAGCAAATACAGCAGGTCAACAATGCCATAGGTAAAGTATCTTCTGGTGACCTAACTCAAAGAGTTGATGTTTCTAGTAGTGATGAAATTGGTGAGTTGGCAACACATCTAAATACAATGATTGATGATTTGCAGAATAAGATTATCGGTCAGATTGTTAGCTCTGCAGCTAGACTAAATGCCTCAGCCGATGAAACCAGTAATGCAAGTAAAGAAACGATGAAAGGTGTTACTGTTCAGCAAGAGGAAACCGAAAATATCAGTGGCTCTATCGGTCAGATGGTGCAAACTTCTCACGAGCTTGCATCCAGTGCATCACAATCAGCTGATGCAGCCAAAAGCGCAGATGAAGAAGTTAGTAAAAATACTGTATCAATGGAAGAAACCGTTGGTGCGATTAACGGAGTAGCTGACCAGATTGCAAGTGCAGCAAAAGTGATTGCAGAGCTTGGTAAGGATAGTGAAAATGTTGGTGTTGTACTAGATGTAATTAGAAGTATTGCAGAGCAGACAAACCTGCTTGCCCTAAATGCGGCCATCGAGGCTGCTCGTGCTGGCGATCAGGGTAGGGGCTTTGCAGTGGTAGCTGATGAAGTTAGGGTATTGGCGCAGAGAACTCAGCATTCCACTGAGGAAATTCAAGAGATTATTGAAAGGCTCCAGGATGGCGTTGTTGATGTTGTAAAGGTTATTGAGAGCGGTCAGCAGCATGTTACTGAAAGTGTTCAAAGCGCTGAAAGTACACGTGACTCGTTGATGTCAATTAATGCATCGGTAAGCACTATTACTTCAAGCACTGAGATGATGGCCTCAATGATTGAAGAACAGCATGCAGTTACTGAAGAAATAAGCAATAGTATCAATAGCATTTCAGAAAGTAGTGCACAAACTACTGGGCTTGCTCAAAAGTCGTCTGATGCCAGCTCGCAAATAAAGCAGCTTGCTGATGAGTTACAAGGGCTAGTTTCAGTTTATAAAGTTTAAAAATACTTTCAATACAAGGCCACCTAACATAAAATTACCTGCTTAATTTTAGAGATATAGTGGATATTTTTTGTGACTGACGACCTTCCTATAGGTGTATTCGATTCAGGTGTTGGCGGATTAACCGTCCTTAATGCGATTCAAAAGATTTTACCGGGCGAGGAGTTGTTATATCTGGGAGACACTGCCCGTGTGCCTTATGGCACGAAAAGCCCGGAATCTGTTATAAAATATGCATTGCAAGCTGCAAGAGTGTTGGTTGATCATGGTATCAAGCTTTTAGTCGTTGCGTGTAATACAGCATCATCCGTCGCTTTAGATGCGCTTCGAGAAGAGTTTTCTCCACTTCCTGTGCTTGGCGTAGTAGAGCCAGGCGCTGTAGCCAGTTGTGAAATATCCAAAAGTGGTCGCATCGCTGTGATTGGTACTGAAGGTACTGTTAATGGTCAGGCCTACCAAAAAGCCATACGTAGAATCAGACCAGATGCAAAAATATCTGCAAAGCCATGTTCATTATTTGTTGCTTTGGCGGAAGAAGCCTGGTCAGAAGGCGAGCTTGTAGAGCAGATTATTCATAAATATTTATCTGATTTGATTGACCTACCTGTTGAAACAAGACCGGATTGCCTGGTTTTGGGGTGTACTCATTTTCCTGTTCTGGAGTCAGCCATTAAGAATGTAGTCGGTAATGAAATGGTTGTCGTTGACTCTGCTGCAACTACAGCCAGGATGGTAAAATGTGAATTGGCAAATCACTACATGCTGCGCTCAATTGCTACATCAAATAAACCTCACTTTTTGGTTACTGACGGCCCTGAGCGTTTCGCGCGTGTTGCTCAAATTTTCTTCGACAGCCCAGTAACTCAAGATAATGTTGAACTTGTTGATTTAAAATAGTTTCTACAGCTATTTTCAGCAAGCCTTTGTAAACAAATAGGAGACACAATTGAAAGCATTAGCATTTGAAACCGCAACGGAAGCTTGCTCGGTTGCTTTGCTATCAGATGGTGAAACAATCGAGTTGCACGAAATTGTGCCACGTAAACACACCGAGCGCTTATTGCCAATGGTGGAACAGCTTCTTTCTGAGGCAGAGATTTCATTAAATCAGTTAGACTTTCTTACTTTTGGGCGTGGTCCAGGAGCATTCACCGGTGTACGTATAGCTGCAAGTGCTGCACAAGGAATGGCTTTCGGAGCAGATTTGCCTGTGGTTCCGGTTTCAACCCTAGCAGTACTTGCGCAAAATGCATATGAACAAACAAATGCTACGACTATTCTTTCCTGCATTGATGCCAGAATGAGTGAAGTTTATTGGTCAGTATACAAGCCAGCATTAAATGGGGTGGTTGAAATTTATCAGGAAGAGGAGGTTGTTGCCCCAACAGATATCTGCATAACTAATGATTTGTCTGATAATATAGCTGCTGTAGGTAGTGGTTGGCTGACTTATAAAGATGAATTAACCGCGATGTGTTCCAAATTTATTCAAACTTATATTGATGATATCTATCCTCATGCAAATCAGCTAATGAAGCTTGCAATCAGTGAATTTGAAAAAGGAAATGCAGTTTCTCCCGAACTGGCTTTGCCCGTATATCTTCGTGATGATGTCGCTAAGAAAAGCACTAAGCCTCCCGTATGTTAATTTTGAACGTTATTTTAGTCGATTATCTTTTATTGAGAAAAGTATGCCACTTGTAACCTTGGACAACGTATCGATAGCATTTGGTGTTAACCAGCTGCTCGATTGCGCTAATCTCACCATAGATGCAGGTGAGAGAATTTGTGTAATTGGAAGAAATGGTGAGGGCAAGTCTACCCTATTAAAGATTATTCAGGGGTTGGTTAATCAGGATAGTGGTGACGTAAATGTACAAAGTGGTATTAAAATCAGCGCCTTAGAGCAAGATGTTTACACTGATTCTAGTGATACTGTTTATCATGAAATTACTAACGGCTTGGGAACGCTTAAAAAACTTTTATATTCTTATCATCAGCTGGTAACCAACCCAGATTTATCGGAATCTGATCTTATAAGGCTAGAGCAAATTCAGCATGAGCTTGAAGCTAATGACGGCTGGAATATTTCAAATCGTGTTGACTCTATTATCTCCAAACTTGAGCTTGATGCTGATGCAAGACTTAGCGATCTATCCGGTGGTTGGTTACGCCGTGTTTATTTGGCCAAGGCGCTTATATCAGAGCCGGATCTTTTGCTATTAGATGAACCTACTAACCACCTTGATATCGAAGCTATCGAGTGGTTGGAAGAGTTTCTATTAGATTATCGTGGTGGAATGTTGTTTATTACTCATGACAGATCGCTACTAAAAAAGCTTGCTACAAGAATAGTTGAGATAGATAGAGGGAGATTGACATCGTGGCCGGGTGATTATGAAAATTACCTGCGTAGAAAAGACGAGGTTGCAAATGCCGAAGAACTCGCAAATAAGCGTTTTGATAAGAAGCTATCTCAGGAAGAGACCTGGATCCGTCAGGGTATAAAGGCAAGAAGAACAAGGAATGAAGGCAGAGTTCGCTCGCTACTAACGATGCGCGAAGAGTTTAAGCAGAGAAGATCAAAACAGGGTACCGCAAGTTTTTCTATTGAAGAGGCGGAGAAATCTGGCAAGATCGTCATAGAGGCTTATAAGATTCATTATGCATGGGAAGATACAAGAATTGCCAATGGTCTTTCACTGAAAGTTCAGCGCGGAGACAGAATTGCGCTGATAGGACCAAATGGTTGTGGAAAGACCACATTATTACGGGTTTTACTTGGGGAGTTACAACCGCAGCAAGGTAAAGTTAAGCTAGGAACTAAGCTAGAAGTGGCATATTTTGACCAGCTGCGAAATACGCTTAATTTAGAAGAATCTGTAATCGATAATGTTGCTCATGGAAGTGATTACGTTGAAATTGGAGGTTCCAGAAAACACATAATGGGTTATCTTTCTGATTTCCTGTTTACCCCGGAGCGTGTTAGGACGCCGGTAAAAGCACTATCTGGTGGTGAGCGTAACCGCCTGCTATTAGCTCGTCTGTTTTCAAAACCAGCTAATGTTTTAGTGCTAGATGAGCCCACAAATGATCTCGATATTGAATCGCTCGAACTGTTAGAGGAAAAACTAGCCGATTTTAGTGGCACTATTATTATCGTTAGTCATGATAGAAGCTTTCTAGATAATGTGGTTACTAGTTCTTTGTTCTTTGAAGGTGGCGGTAACATTGGCCACTATGTAGGTGGTTACTCAGATGCAAAAGCTGCAGTTGATAATATCAATAAGTTCAGACAGGAGCAGGTTAAGGCCAGCCTGACTGAACAAGTAGAAAAACCCAAAAAAGAGCGCAGTAAAACGCCTGCAAAAAAACTTTCCTACAAAGACCAGAGAGAACTTGATTCCCTTCCAGGTTTGATGGAAGAGCTTGAAAACAAGATTGACCAGCTGCAGACCGAGACTTCAAACCCTGAATTCTATCAGCAAGATAATGAAATTATTGCGCAGAAGCTTTCTGAGCTTGAGTCTGCGCAAAATGAGTTTGATGATATGTTTATGCGTTGGGAAGAGTTGGATAGTAAGATTAATTAAATAGGAATATAACTCCCAGATGACGGTGTTTTTATTTAATGCTAATATCCTCCACTTAAAATTACCCGATTATGATGCTCTATGACTACAACTATCCAAGATCAATGCGCAAGAAGAAGAACTTTTGCGATTATTTCTCATCCCGATGCCGGTAAGACCACTGTAACTGAAAAATTACTTTTATTCGGGCACGCTATCCAGATGGCCGGAACGGTAAAGGGAAAGAAGGCTGCCCGCCACGCAACCTCAGACTGGATGGAGCTGGAGAAACAACGTGGTATATCGGTAACCTCTTCTGTGATGCAGTTTCCGTATAAGGACCGCATTGTAAATCTCTTGGATACGCCTGGACACGAAGACTTCTCAGAAGATACTTATCGCACGCTGACAGCTGTTGACTCTGCGCTTATGGTGATTGACTGCGCAAAAGGTGTTGAGGAACGTACTATTAAACTTATGGATGTATGTCGCTTGCGGGATACCCCAATATTTACGTTTATCAACAAACTTGATAGGGAAGGGCGTGATCCGATTGAGCTACTTGATGAGGTAGAGGATGTTCTAAAGATCAAGTGCGCACCTATGACCTGGCCGATTGGAATGGGCAAAAGATTTAAAGGTGTTTATCACCTTTATAACGATACAATTCATCTGTATCAGCCGAGTACCGATGGTAAAATTCAGGAAATTGAAGTTATAGAAGGTATTGATAACCCTGAATTTGATGCCAAGCTTCCAGGTATTGCCGAAGATTTTCGTGAAGAGCTTGAGCTTGTTCAAGGTGCTAGCCATGAGTTTGACCTTGATGAATATCTTGCCGGAAGATTATCCCCGGTATACTTTGGTTCTGCAATAAATAACTTTGGTGTTGAACTGTTGTTATCCGATTTTGTTGAGTATGCGCCTTCTCCGCTTGCTCGTAATACAGATCAGCGCGAAATTGACCCAAATGAAGAGAAGCTTTCCGGTTTTGTATTCAAGATTCAAGCGAATATGGACCCGCAGCATCGCGACCGTGTTGCTTTTTTCCGCGTGTGTTCCGGTAAATTCACTAAGGGCATGAAGATGAAGCACGTGCGTATTGGAAAAACCGTACAAATAGCGAACGCGCATATGTTCTTTGCATCTGATCGCGGCCACGTTGAAGAGGCCTTTCCTGGTGATATTATTGGCCTGCATAATCATGGCACCATCAAGATTGGAGATACTTTTTCTCAGGGTGAAGACCTTAAATTTACTGGGATTCCTCACTTTGCTCCGGAACTATTCAGGCGAGCTCGCCTTAAAGACCCTTTAAAGATGAAGGCTCTTTCCAAAGGCTTGGAACAATTATGCGAAGAGGGCGCAACTCAGTTATTTAAACCGCTGATTAATAATGACCTTATTCTTGGCGCTGTTGGTATTCTACAGTTTGATGTTGCTGCGCACAGGCTCAAAAACGAATATAACGTTGATTGCGCCTTTGAGACAGTCTCAGTTGCTACAGCGCGTTGGATTGGCTGTGAAGATCCGATAATGCTAAAAAAGTTCAAAGATAAGAACCAAGCAAATCTGGCTGTTGATCATGCTGGTGATTTGGTTTATATCGCTCCAAGCATGGTTAATCTAAACCTTACTATTGAGCGTTGGCCTGAAGTTGAATTTTTTGCTACCCGCGAGCAGGCTTAAATCTAATAATGGAAGGTTGGGCAATGCCCACCCTTTTATACTTGCCTGCGTCACTATGACTAATATTTACTTTATTCCAATGATTCAAACGCAGAATCCCTACGCTTCATTTCACTATCAAGATCAACTTTTATATTAACGCGGGCCTCTTCCTGACTAGTTTTCTGAGGTTCTTTATCTACTTCGTTTTCAAGATCATCATCTACTAGCTCTTCCTCTTCTTCAAACTCTTCTTCACTAATGTCTTGTTGAGAAGTTGCCTGAGGTGCAGAGGCTTGGGTAATGCCAGTTTGATTCTGATTGCTAGTATTAATCAGCACGAGATTTTCTTCGTCGCCGCAATCAACAACCACAGCACTCATTTGTCTTTTCTGGTCAGCAACAAAGTTTGTATATTTATTATCGTTACCAAGCTCTTCACCAGCAGCAAGTAGGGCTTCAAGGTGCATTTTTGCTGCAGAATATTCAGCTCTTGCTCTTGGTTCGCAAGGCATTGGAAGGCTAAGGTCAATTCGCGAATATTTTTCAAGGTAGGTGTTAAGCATGTTTTCCGCAAGTTTCTTAGGCTCTAACAGGCTGAAGGTATCCTTAATTGATTGCCTGAATGAGTCCAGAAGCTTTTTTTGTTCTTGAAGCTGAACCTCTTTAACTTTTAGCTCGGCTTGAAGAGTATTAAGTTCAGCACTTAGTAATTCAAGTTCTGATTCAGTTTTATCAATTCCAACCTGCTTGAACTCGATTGATGCAGCCTGGCGATAAAGCAATTCCTGCCTCTCGTCCATATCCTGCTCTTTTTCTGCGAATTTTAGGTATAAAAAACCACCGGCAATTAATTCCACTACAGCAATTAGCACAAGAATAGCTATATAAATACCCAGTGAATGTGTTTTAGCAGGATTTGTTTTTTTTTCGATTGTTATTTCTTCAACTTTTTCCATGTGTTGACTCTTTTATTCCTTGTTTAAAAAAATTCATCTAAGCTTAAGGAATCAATCCTTTAGAAGATGCACTACTTATCAATTTTATACCCAATGATTGGCGATAGCCATCTTTCAGCTTCACTTTCAGTCATGTTTTTTCGTTTGGCATAGTCCAAAAGCTGGTCTTTATCAATTTTTCCGACACCAAAATATTCTGCATCAGGATGCGAGAAATATATGCCACAGACTGAGGAAACAGGTGTCATTGCGTAGTTTTCAGTAAGTGATATTCCGATCTCTTTC